>CAMOUQ010000044.1 GCA_946626595.1 uncultured Prevotellaceae bacterium
GAGACCGCTAAGCGTCACTATGCTCACGTTGACTGCCCGGGTCACGCCGACTATGTGAAGAACATGGTAACTGGTGCTGCTCAGATGGACGGCGCTATCATCGTAGTTGCTGCAACTGACGGTCCTATGCCTCAGACCCGTGAGCACATCCTGCTCGCTCGTCAGGTGAACGTTCCCCGTCTGGTTGTCTTCCTGAACAAGTGTGATATGGTAGACGACGAGGAAATGCTCGAACTCGTTGAGATGGAAATGCGTGAGCTGCTCGAACAGTATGATTTCGAGGAGGATACCCCCATCATCCGTGGCTCTGCCCTGGGTGCCCTGAACGGTGTGCCCGAGTGGGAAGCTAAGGTTATGGAGCTGATGGACGCTGTGGACAACTGGATTCAGGAGCCCGTTCGCGACATCGATAAGCCCTTCTTGATGCCTGTTGAGGACGTCTTCTCTATCACTGGTCGTGGTACCGTTGCTACCGGTCGTATCGAGACTGGTGTCGTTAAGGTCGGCGACGAAGTTCAGATCCTGGGTCTGGGTGAGGACAAGAAGTCTGTAATCACTGGTGTTGAAATGTTCCGCAAGTTGCTCGATCAGGGTGAGGCTGGTGATAACGTAGGTCTCTTGCTCCGTGGTATCGACAAGCAGGAGGTTAAGCGTGGTATGGTTATCACCCATCCGGGTGCCATCACTCCTCACAAGGGCTTCAAGGCTTCTATCTATGTCCTGAAGAAGGAAGAGGGTGGTCGTCATACTCCCTTCGGTAACAAGTATCGTCCTCAGTTCTATCTCCGTACGATGGACTGCACGGGTGAAATCCACTTGCCCGATGGTATCGAGATGGTAATGCCCGGCGATAACGTAGAGATCAAGGTAGAACTTATCTACGCTGTGGCTCTGAACGTAGGTCTGCGCTTCGCTATCCGTGAGGGTGGCCGCACCGTAGGTTCGGGTCAGATTACCGAGGTATTCGACTAATAATCGATAAAACCCAACATCAAGTCGAGGGCTTGGTCGTAAGTCCACCCTCGACTTATCCACGGGAATAGCTCAGTTGGTAGAGCACTGGTCTCCAAAACCAGGTGTCGGGAGTTCGAGCCTCTCTTCCCGTGCTAAAAGTAAAAAAGATATGTTAAAGAAGATTTTCGACTATTGTAAAGTATCATACGAAGAACTCGTGCATAAGACCACTTGGCCCACGCGCTCAGAACTTATGAACAGTGCGATGCTCGTACTCGTAGCTTCCCTATGTATCGCATTGGTAGTTTTCGTTATTGATCAGGCGTTTCAGCACGGCATGGAATTCGTCTATGGTTTGATGCGCTAAAATTTGAGATTGGGAAATGGCTGAGACAGGTAAGAATTGGTACGTAATGCGTGCCATTAGTGGGAAGGAAGGCAAAGTAAAGGAATATGTAGATGCAATGCTCCATCAAGGTGGAGAGTTTGCTAAGCATGTATCTCAAGTGCTCATCCCGACCGAGAAGGTGGTTTCTGTCCGAAACGGCAAACGCGTCGTTAAGGAGAAGAACCGCTTTGCTGGTTATGTCTTTGTCGAGGCAGAACTGGTGGGAGAGGTTCAACCCCGCCTTCGTGCTGTTCCAAATGTACTCGGATTTCTGAGCGACACAAAAACTAACAACGTTCCTATGCCCCTGCGTCCTCATGAGGTTAACCAAATGTTGGGTACCGTTGATGAGCTGCAGGAAATCCCCGAGGATGTTATCATCCCATTCGAGGTAGGCGAAAGCGTCAAGGTTGTGGATGGCCCGTTCACCGGATTTGATGCAATCATAGAAGAGGTCAACAACGAAAAGAAGAAACTGAAAGTGTCTGTCAAGATCTTCGGACGTAAAACTCCGTTGGAATTGGGATTTATGCAAGTTGAAAAGCAATGAGGCAGTTTGTTACCTGCATCGGAGCTTTCAAAAACAATTATATTTAAAGTATTAAGAAAATGGCTAAAGAAGTTGCTGGATTAATCAAATTACAGATTAAAGGAGGCGCTGCAAATCCATCACCCCCAGTAGGTCCTGCATTGGGCTCAAAGGGTATCAATATCATGGATTTCTGTAAGGCATTCAACGCCAGAACTCAGGACAAAGCTGGTAAAGTTCTGCCTGTAGTTATCACTTATTACACGGATAAGTCTTATGACTTCATCGTCAAGACTCCTCCCGTGGCAATACAGTTGATGGAGGCTGCGAAAGTCAAGGGCGGTTCTGCTGAACCTAACCGTCGCAAGGTTGCCGAGATTACTTGGGACCAGGTGCGAACGATTGCCCAGGACAAAATGCCTGACCTGAACTGCTTCACCGTAGAAGCCGCAATGACTTTGGTGGCCGGAACAGCAAGAAGTATGGGTATCACCGTCAAGGGTGACTTCCCCGGTAATAACTAAAAAAACTTCAATTTATCATGAGTAAACTGACAAAAAACCAGAAGTTGGTCGCTGAGAAGATTGAAGCAGGGAAGGCATACACCTTGAAGGAGGCTTCTCAACTGGTCAAGGATATTACCACGACCAAGTTTGATGCTTCTGTGGATATCGATGTACGTTTGGGCGTTGACCCTCGTAAGGCAAACCAGATGGTCCGTGGCGTAGTTTCGCTGCCCAACGGTACTGGTAAGGTTACGAGAGTACTTTGCCTTTGTACTCCCGATGCTGAAACTGCTGCTAAAGAAGCAGGCGCTGACTATGTAGGTCTCGATGAGTATATCGAGAAAATCAAGGGTGGCTGGACTGATATCGATGTCATCATCACCATGCCCGCTATCATGGGTAAGATTGGTGCTCTTGGCCGTATCCTGGGCCCCCGTGGCTTGATGCCTAACCCCAAGAGTGGTACGGTGACCATGGATGTTGCCAAGGCTATTCGTGAGGTTAAGCAGGGTAAGATTGACTTCAAGGTTGATAAGACCGGTATTGTGCATGCTTCAATCGGTAAGGTGTCATTCGATGCCCAGAAGATCCTGGAGAATGCCAAGGAGTTTATCAATACCATCATCAAGCTGAAGCCCGCTGCTGCTAAGGGAACTTACGTCAAGAGTATTTATCTTTCGAGTACTATGAGCCGCGGTATCAAGGTTGATCCTAAGGCTGTAGAAGAAATTGCATAAAAAACGTAGACAATCATGAGAAAGGAAGATAAAGTTACAATTATTGCACAGCTGGGTGAGACCCTGCAGCAGTATCCCCACTTCTACCTTGTAGATGTGGAAGGTATGGATGCTTCGTCTACAAGTGCACTTCGTCGTAAGTGCTTCCAGAGTGGCATCAAGATGGTGCTCGTAAAGAACACCCTTTTGCACAAGGCACTGGAGGCTTCTGAGGTAGATTTCTCTGCCTTGTATGGCACACTGAAAGGCACCACCGCCGTGCTGTTCACTCAGGTTGCCAACGCTCCCGCCAAGATGATTAAGGAACTGAAGGACAAGAAGGCTACTAAGCCCGAACTGAAGGCCGCCTATGCCGAGGAGGGATGCTACGTTGGTCCTGAACAACTTGATGCATTGTGCTCCATCAAGAGCAAGAACGAAGTTATCGCAGAGATTGTTGCTTTGCTGCAGTCTCCTGCCAAGAATGTACTGTCGGCTCTGCAGAGTGGACAGAACACTATCCACGGAGTCCTCAAGACTCTTGGCGAGAAGGCCGAGTAATCGATTCTATCGCCGCCTAAGATTTATTAACAAAAGTAACAAACAAACAAATTTTTGAATAAAATGGCAGATTTGAAAGCTATTGCTGAAGAGTTGGTTAACTTGACAGTGAAGGAAGTTAATGAGTTGGCAACCATCCTGAAGGATGAGTATGGAATTGAGCCCGCTGCTGCAGCTGTTGCTGTTGCTGGTCCCGCCGCTGGTGGTGCCGCTGCTCCCGCTGCTGAGGAGAAGACTGATTTCGACGTAGTACTGAAGTCAGCTGGTGCTAACAAGCTCCAGGTTGTAAAGGCCGTCAAGGAAGCTTGTGGCTTGAACCTGAAGGATGCTAAGGACCTCGTTGATGGTGCTCCCAGCACTCTGAAGGAGGGCATGCCCAAGGCTGATGCCGAGGCTCTGAAGAAGACCCTCGAAGAGGTCGGCGCTGAAATTGAGCTGAAGTAAGAAAAGGTCCTGTTATAGGACTTACGGTAAAGGATCCTCTGGTAGGGGGTTCTTTACCTTTTTGTGTCTATAAATTGCGCTGACACTTTATTGTATTTTCTAAATAGTCAAATCGAAAATTAACCGATGGCTTCTAAACTTAACAACAACAGAGTAAATTTTGCTTCTGTAAAGAATCCGATGCCCTATCCGGATTTCCTGGAAGTCCAACTAAAGTCGTTCAACGACTTCCTGCAGTTGGACACGCCACCTGAGCAGAGAAAGAACGATGGTCTGTATAAGGTGTTCTCCGAGAATTTCCCTATTACGGACACCCGCAACAATTTCCAGTTGGAATTCTTGGATTATTACATCGATCCTCCTCGCTATAGCATCGAAGAGTGCTTGGAGAGAGGACTGACCTATGCTGTGCCCTTGAAGGCAAAACTCAAACTCTTCTGCACCGACCCCGAGCATGAGGACTTTGATACCGTAATCCAGGATGTATTCTTGGGTCCCATCCCTTATATGACTGACAACGGCACGTTCATTATTAATGGAGCCGAGCGCGTTGTCGTTTCTCAGTTGCACCGCTCTCCGGGCGTATTCTTTGGCAGCAGTATCCACAGCAATGGTACGCAACTCTATTCGGCTCGTATCATTCCCTTCAAGGGTTCATGGATTGAGTTTGCTACGGATATCAATAATGTAATGTATGCTTACATTGACCGTAAGAAGAAGTTGCCCGTAACGACTCTGCTTCGTGCCATCGGTTTTGAGAAGGATAAGGATATCCTCGAAATCTTCGTTCATACGGAGGAAATCCCTGCTACGAGAAGCAATCTCGAGAAGTATATTGGTCAGAAGCTTGCAGCACGTGTATTGAAGAGCCGTGTTGAGGATTTCGTTGATGAGGATACGGGTGAGGTTATCTCCGTGGAGCGTAATGAGGTCGTTTTGGAACGTGAGTCCGAACTGACAGCGGAGAATATAGATTTGATTCTGGATAGCGGTGTAGAAAATGTTTTGATACTGAAGGAGGATGCCAACACCAGTGGCTATTCCATCATCTTCAATACATTGCAGAAGGATACCTCAAACAGCGAGAAAGAAGCCATTCTGCACATCTATCGCCAGTTGCGTAATGCAGATCCTGCCGATGATGCCAGTGCACGCGAAGTTATCTACAATCTGTTCTTCTCAGAAAAGCGCTATGACCTGGGTGAGGTAGGTCGCTATCGCATAAATCGTAAGTTGGGACTGGATACCGATCCGAAGGTGCGTGTCCTGACTAATGAAGACATCATTGAGATTATCAAATACCTCATCGAACTTATTAATTCGAAGGCGGCAGTTGACGATATCGACCACCTGTCGAACCGTCACGTTCGCACCGTAGGCGAACAGCTGAGCAATCAGTTCGCCATTGGTCTGGCTCGTATGAGCCGTACGATTCGTGAGCGTATGAATGTCCGCGACAATGAGGTGTTCCAGCCCGTTGACCTGATTAATGCCAAAACCATTTCCAGTGTCATCAACAGCTTCTTTGGAACAAATGCCTTGTCGCAGTTCATGGATCAGACCAATCCTTTGGCAGAGGTGACACACAAGCGCCGTTTGTCAGCCTTAGGTCCTGGCGGTTTGTCACGTGAACGTGCAGGTTTCGAGGTGCGTGACGTGCATTATACTCATTATGGCCGTCTTTGCCCCATTGAGTCTCCTGAAGGCCCCAACATCGGTCTGATTAGTTCGCTCTGCGTATACGCTAAGATTAACGATCTCGGATTCATCGAGACTCCATATCGTGTTGTTAAGGATGGTGTAGTAGACTTGAGCAACGAGGGCATCAGGTACATGACTGCCGAGGAGGAAGAAGGTCAGGTGATCGGTCAGGGAAATGCTCCCTTGAACGACGATGGTACCTTCATCCGTTCGCGCGTAAAGTGTCGCCGAGACGATGACTACCCCGTAGTACCTCCCTCTGAGGTTAACCTGATGGATGTTGCTCCTCAGCAGATTGCATCTATTGCAGCAGCCATGATTCCCTTCCTTGAGCACGACGATGCTCACCGTGCACTGATGGGATCTAACATGATGCGTCAGGCCGTTCCCTTGCTCCGTACCGAAGCTCCTATCGTAGGTACAGGTATCGAGAAGCAGGTTTGTGAGGACAGCCGCACTATGATTACGGCCGAAGGCGATGGTACTGTGGAATATGTTGATGCAACTACCATCCGCATTCTCTATGATCGCACCGAGGACGAGGAGTTTGTAAGCTTTGAGCCCGCGCTTAAGGAGTACCGTATTCCGAAGTTCCGCCGTACGAACCAGAATATGACCATCGACCTTCGTCCTATCTGCAACAAGGGTGATAGAGTTACGAAGGGCGATATCCTGACTGAAGGCTATTCTACAGAGAATGGAGAGTTGGCACTGGGTAAGAACCTCCTGGTGGCCTACATGCCTTGGAAGGGTTACAATTATGAGGATGCTATCGTGCTGAACGAGCGCATCGTCCGCGACGATATCATGACCAGTGTCCATGTCGAGGAATTCTCTTTGGAGGTTCGCGAGACCAAGCGTGGTTATGAGGAACTGACCAGTGACATCCCCAACGTCAGCGAAGAGGCAACGAAGGACCTTGATGAGAACGGTATTATCCGCATTGGTGCACGAGTGGCTCCCGGCGACATCATGATAGGTAAGATTACACCTAAGGGCGAGAGCGACCCCAGTCCCGAGGAGAAATTGCTTCGTGCTATCTTCGGTGATAAGGCCGGTGACGTGAAGGATGCTTCCCTGAAGGCCAATCCCTCGCTCAATGGTGTGGTTATCGACAAGAAACTCTTCTCGCGTGCCATCAAGACACGTTCTGCCAAGTTGCAGGACAAGCCCCGTTTGCTTGCTATTGACGAAGAGTTTGAGAACAAGGTGGCCGACCTCAAGGCTATTCTTATCGATAAGTTGTTAGAGCTTACGAAGGGTAAGGGCAAGAACAAGGCTCTTACGTCTTGTGGTGTTAAGGACTACATGGGTGCTGAGGTCATTCCTGTAGGTGCCAAGTTCACCGCCGGAGCACTTGAGGCTCTCGACTTCACGGCCATCCAGCTCTCAGGTTGGACCAAGGACGAACATGTCAACGAACTTATTTCGAAATTGGTCATCAACTATCTGAAGAAGTTCAAACTGCTGGATGCCGAGATGAAGCGCAAGAAGTTTGCCATCACCATTGGCGACGAACTTCCCGCAGGCATCATTCAGATGGCAAAGGTTTACATTGCCAAGAAGCGTAAGATGGGTGTCGGCGATAAGATGGCCGGTCGTCATGGTAACAAGGGTATCGTGTCGAAGATTGTCCGTCAGGAGGATATGCCTTTCCTGGCCGATGGTACACCTGTCGACATCGTGCTTAACCCCCTGGGTGTGCCCTCTCGTATGAATATTGGTCAGATATTCGAGACCATTCTGGGTGCTGCCGGTAAGAAACTGGGTGTCAAGTTCGCTTCTCCCATCTTCGACGGTGCAACGCTTGAGGATCTTGACGTTTGGACAGAGAAGGCCGGCCTGCCACGTTATTGCTCAACGCAGCTTTACGATGGTGCCACAGGTGAGCCCTTCGACCAGTTGGCAACTGTAGGTGTTGCCTACATGCTGAAACTGGGTCACATGGTTGAGGATAAGATGCACGCACGTAGCATTGGTCCGTACAGTCTTATCACGCAGCAGCCTCTTGGCGGTAAGGCCCAGTTCGGTGGTCAGCGTTTTGGTGAGATGGAGGTTTGGGCCATCGAGGCCTTCGGTGCTTCGCACGTATTGCAGGAGATTCTGACCATCAAGTCTGATGACGTTGTAGGTCGCAGCAAGGCTTACGAGGCTATTGTAAAGGGCGAGGCTATGCCTACCCCGGGTATCCCCGAGTCTCTGAACGTTCTGCTGCATGAACTCAAGGGCTTAGGCCTGAGTGTAACCCTCGATTAACGGATACAACTAAAAAGGTAAAACTATGGCTTTTAAGAAAGAAAGTAAGATAAAGACTAATTTTACGAAGATTACCATCGGACTGGCCTCTCCTGAGGAAATCCTGGAAAATTCGTATGGCGAGGTTCTGAAGCCCGAGACCATCAACTATCGTACCTATAAGCCCGAACGCGATGGTCTGTTCTGCGAGCGCATTTTCGGTCCCACTAAGGACTACGAGTGCCACTGCGGAAAGTACAAGCGTATCCGTTATAAAGGCATTGTCTGCGACCGCTGCGGTGTCGAGGTTACCGAGAAGAAGGTTCGTCGCGAGCGCAGTGGACACATTGCCCTCGTGGTGCCCGTGGCTCATATTTGGTACTTCCGTTCCCTCCCCAACAAGATAGGTTATCTGTTGGGCCTCCCCACCAAGAAACTCGATCAGATTATCTATTACGAGCGTTATGTAGTCATCCAGTTGGGTGCTATGGCTGGTGTCAAGATAGAATCTCTGGGTCGTCCTCTTGAGGAGAACGATCTCCTCTCAGAGGAAGAATACATGGAGGTTATGGAGCATGTGTCGAAGGAGAATGCCTATCTGGAAGATACAGATCCCAATAAGTTCATTGCCAAGATGGGTGCAGAGGCCGTTTATGACCTGCTGCTTCGTGTCGATCTCGACAGCCTTTCGTTCCAGCTCCGTGACCTTGCCAACCAGGAAGGTGCCCAGCAGCGTAAGAACGATGCACTGAAGCGTCTGCAGGTGGTAGAGTCGTTCCGCGCAAGTCGCGACCGCAACCGTCCTGAGTGGATGATCATGAAGATACTTCCTGTCATACCTCCCGAACTGCGTCCTCTGGTGCCTCT
This sequence comes from uncultured Prevotellaceae bacterium, assembly GCA_946626595.1. GTDB lineage: Bacteria > Bacteroidota > Bacteroidia > Bacteroidales > Bacteroidaceae > Physcousia. The sequence continues at coordinate 8,902 of CAMOUQ010000044.1, forward strand.
GGATGGTGGTCGTTTTGCCACTTCCGATCTCAATGATCTCTATCGCCGCGTTATCATCCGCAACAACCGTCTGAAGCGCCTCATCGAGATTAAGGCTCCCGAAGTCATTCTCCGCAACGAGAAGCGTATGCTGCAGGAGGCTGTGGACAGTCTGTTCGACAACAGTCGCAAGAGCAGTGCCGTGAAGACGGAGAATAACCGTCCTCTGAAGTCCCTTTCCGATTCACTGAAGGGTAAGCAAGGTCGTTTCCGTCAGAACCTGCTGGGTAAGCGTGTCGACTATTCTGCCCGTTCGGTTATCGTTGTAGGTCCTGAGTTGAAGATGGGCGAGTGCGGTCTGCCTAAGTTGATGGCTGCCGAGCTCTACAAACCCTTCATCATCCGCAAACTTATCGAACGTGGTATCGTAAAGACCGTGAAGTCGGCCAAGAAGATTGTAGACCGCAAGGAGCCCATCATTTGGGATATTCTGGAGCATGTCATGAAGGGACATCCTGTGTTGCTAAACCGTGCACCGACACTGCACCGTCTGGGTATTCAGGCATTCCAGCCCAAGATGATTGAGGGCAAGGCTATTCAGCTTCATCCTCTGGCTTGTACAGCATTCAATGCCGACTTCGATGGTGACCAGATGGCCGTTCACTTGCCTTTGAGCAACGAGGCTATCCTGGAAGCACAAATCTTGATGCTCCAGAGCCACAATATCCTGAATCCGGCCAACGGCGCTCCTATCACCGTACCTTCACAGGATATGGTGCTGGGTCTCTATTATATCACCAAACTGCGTCCTGGTGCCAAGGGTGCTGGTCTGACCTTCTATGGTCCGGAGGAGGCAATTATTGCCTACAACCAGAAGGCCGTAGACATCCATGCTCCCATCAAGGTTGTCGTTGATGACAAACTGGAGGATGGAACTATTGGCAAGCACATGGTTGAGACGTCAGTAGGTCGTGTCATTGTCAACGAGGTTGTTCCCACGGAGGTAGGTTTCTTCAATGAGACCATTTCCAAGAAGAACCTGCGCGACATTATCACACTGGTCATCAAGACGGTGGGTGTGGCTCGTGCCTGCGACTTCCTTGACGGTATCAAGAACCTGGGCTACAAGATGGCCTACGAAGGTGGTCTGTCGTTCAACCTGGGCGACATCATCATTCCTGAGGAGAAGAAAGCCCTCATCCATCGTGGTAACGACGAGGTCGAGGCCATCCAGCAAGACTACGGAATGGGTTTCATCACCGACAAGGAACGCTACAACAAGGTTATCGATGCATGGACCCATATCAACAACGACCTCTCCGAGATTCTGATGAAGGAGATGAAGGAGGCCGACCAAGGTTTCAATGCCGTTTACATGATGCTCGACTCTGGTGCCCGTGGTAGTAAGGGACAGATCAGTCAGCTTTCGGGTATGCGTGGTCTGATGGCCAAGCCCCAGAAGGCCGGTGCCGAGCCTCTGATTATCGAAGACCCCATTATCTCGAACTTTAAGGAGGGTATGTCGGTGCTGGAGTACTTCATCTCTACGCACGGTGCCCGTAAGGGCCTGGCCGATACCGCCCTGAAGACGGCCGATGCAGGTTACCTGACCCGTCGTCTGGTCGATGTCTCTCACGATGTCATCATCAACGAGGAGGATTGCGGCACGCTGCGTGGTCTGGTTTGCACAGCCCTGAAGAATGGTGACGAAGTCATCTCCAGTCTCTACGAGCGCATCCTGGGTCGTGTATCCGTTCACGACATCATCCATCCCATCACGGGCAAACTCATTTGTGCCGCCGGCGAGGAAATCACCGAAGCCAAGGCACAGGAGATTGAGGACAGCCCCATCGAGAGCGTAGAGATTCGTTCCGTGCTCACTTGCGAGTCGAAGCATGGCGTCTGCATGAAGTGCTACGGTCGTAACCTGGCAACTGCACGCATGGTGCAGAAGGGTGAGGCCGTAGGTGTCATCGCAGCCCAGTCTATCGGTGAGCCTGGTACCCAGCTGACACTGCGTACGTTCCACGCCGGTGGTGTGGCCGGTAACGCTGTTGCCAATGCCATGATTGTGGCTAAATACGATGCCAAGCTTAACTTCGACGAACTCCGTACCGTTGACTTTGTTGATGACGAAGGCAAGAATGCCAAGATGGTCGTAGGTCGTCTGGCTGAGGTGCGTTTCATCGAGCCCAAGACAGGTATTGTCCTTTTGGCTCAGAGCGTACCGTATGGTTCTACGCTCTACAATAAGGAGGGCGATGAGGTGAAGAAGGGTGATGTCATTGCCAAGTGGGACCCCTTCAATGCCGTTATCGTAACCGAAATGCCTGGTCGCGTCCAGTTCGAGAATGTCATAGAAGGTGTTACCTATCGTGTCGAGACCGACGAAATCTCTGGTCAGCGCGAACTGATTGTGACGGAGTCTAAGGACCGCACCATTGTACCTTCGGCCCATATTCTTGATGAGAATGGCGAGCTCCTGCGCACCTATAACTTCCCCATCAATGGTCACATCGTAGTTAATGACGAGCAGACCGTGAAGGCTGGTGACGTTCTGGTTAAGATACCTCGTGCACTGGGTGGCGGTGGTGGTGACATCACTGGTGGTCTGCCTCGTGTGACCGAGCTCTTCGAGGCCCGCAATCCGTCGAATCCTGCCATTGTGGCCGAAATCGATGGTGAGGTTACGATGGGCAAGCTCAAGCGTGGTAACCGCGAGATTATCATCACTCCCAAGGTGGGCGATGTGAAGAAGTATCTCGTGCCCCTGTCGAAGCAGATTCTGGTACAGGAGAACGACTACGTACGCGCTGGTACACCACTTTCCGACGGTGCTATCACTCCGGCCGACATCCTGGCCATCAAGGGCCCCACGGCTGTGCAGGAGTACATCGTCAACGAGATTCAGGACGTATATCGTCTGCAGGGTGTGAAGATCAACGACAAGCACTTCGAGGTTATCGTGCGACAGATGATGCGCAAGGTCCAGATCAACGAGCCTGGCGACACTCGCTTCCTCGAGCAGCAGGTTGTCGATAAACTCGACTTCGCAGAGGAGAACGATCGCATCTGGGGCAAGAAGGTGGTCATCGACGCTGGCGACAGCGAGACCATGCAGAAGGGTATGATTGTCACCGCACGCAAGTTGCGCGACGAGAACTCCATGCTGAAGCGCCGCGATATGAAGTTGGTTGAGGTGCGCGACGCCGTGCCTGCCACGTCGACACAGATTCTGCAGGGTATCACGCGTGCTGCATTGCAGACTGGCAGTTTCATTTCTGCTGCATCGTTCCAGGAGACCACGAAGGTGCTCAACGAAGCTGCAATCAACGGCAAGACCGACCGCCTGGAGGGCATGAAGGAGAACGTTATCTCCGGTCACCTTATCCCGGCTGGTACGGGTCTGCGCGAGTTCGACAAGATTATCGTCGGTGCCAAGGAGGACTTCGACCGTGCCATGGCTACTCGTAAGTCGATTCTCGACCTCGACGAAATGTAATCCTGATATATTATCAGTATTTATCCGAAAAGGGGGATGCACCGGCGGTGCATCCCCCTTTTTTTTTATCACAAGTTTGGCATTTTGCTCACTTATTCGTAACTTTGCACCCGAATTCAAGAGAGCATTCCATTAGTGTATAAGAAATTCTTTATATTCTTCTTATTTTTGCTGACAGCCATTGTGAAGATGGCTGCGCAAATGGTTACAGGCAACATCGTGGACAAGGAGTTTGGCGAGCCTATGCCTGGAGTAATTGTCTATTACGTTGACGACAAGTCTACGATGGTTATCAGTGACATCAACGGTCACTACAAGATTGCTGCACGAAAAGGGCAGCTGCTGTTCTCCATCATTGGTTACGACCACTTTCTGGCCGAGACCGATGGCAAGGAGCAGAAGTTGGACGTCACGCTCGTGGAGACGGCCAGCAGCCTGAAGGAGGTGGAGGTTGTGAAGAAGCGTCAGAAGTACAGCCGCAAGAACAATCCCGCCGTGGAGATGATGCGCAAGGTCATTGCCGCCAAGAAGTCGAGCGACCTCTATGCCCAAGACTACTTCTCGTATCAGAAATATGAGAAGATGACCCTGGCCCTTAATGAATTTACCGAGAAGGTGTTCGAGGACGACCACTTCAAGCATTTCCCATTCCTGAAAGAACACGTCGAGACCTGTCCCGAGACGGGCAAACTCATCCTGCCCCTGACCGTGGAGGAGAAAGTCAGCCGTCAGATTTACCGTAAGAGTCCCAAGGTGGAGAAGACCATCGTCGTGGGCCAGCACAACGAGGGCGTCACCGACCTCATCAATACAGGTGACATCGTGACCAACATGCTGGCCGACTGCTTCCAGGACATCGACATCTACAAGGACGATGTCCGCCTCTTCCAGTTCCCCTTCATCAGTCCCATATCTACGAAGAAGGCAATTGGCTTCTATCGTTACTTTATCGTAGACACCCTGATGGTGGACAAGCAGGAATGTTTCCAGGTCGACTTCACCCCCAACAATGCCCAGGACTTCGGATTCTCCGGCTCCCTCTACATCCTGGCCGACTCCACGTGGCGCCTGAAGAAGGCCCACCTGAACATACCGGCCCGCAGCGATGTCAACTATGTGGAGCATCTCGACATGATACTCGACTTCGAACCCCTGCCCACGGGCGAACAGGTGGTGAAGGACAACAAGATGATTGTCCAGCTGAAACTTGCCTCCTTCATCCAGAAGTTGCAGGTGGAGCGCACCGTCCGTTATAGCGGCTTCGACTTCACGATGATTCCCGACCGCAACTTCAAGATACGTGGTGACGTGAAAGTGGAGAGCTCAGCGCAAATGCGCGACGAAGCCTTCTGGGAGGAGTTCCGGCCCACGCCCCTGACCAAGAGCGAGAACCAACTCAGCCTGCTGCTGGAGCGCATCAAGAACATCCCCGGCATGAAGTACATCATCTGGGTGGGCAAGGCCTTCATCGAGAACTATGTGGAGACGGCCATCGACCCCGACAAGAAGAGCCTGGTGGACATCGGCCCCATCAACACCATGATAGGCAGCAACTTTGTGGAGGGCTTCCGCCTTCGCGCCAGTGCCCAGACCACCGCTGCCCTCAGTCCCCACTTCTTTGCCAAGGGATATGCCAAGTACGGCTTCGGCGACAAGCGTTGGAAGGGTATGGGCGAGGTTACCTACTCGTTCAACAAGAAGGAACACCTGCCCCGCGAGTATCCCTGCCACAACCTCACCTTCACCTACACCAACGACGTATGTTCGCCCAGCGACAAGTTTGTGCCCACCGACAAGGATAACGTCTTCTTCGCCCTGAAGTGGACCCCCGTGAAGCACATGAACTACTTCGAGCGCTACAACCTGCTGCTCGACTGGGAGTGGGAGAACGGCTTCCGCCTTACCACCCAGTTGCGACGCGAGTGGAACGAGGGCGCCGGTGCGCTCTTCTACCAGACGCTCGACAACGGTACATACGATGCCACGGGCCAGTTTGTGCCCGACCAGCGCATGCCCATGCACCACAAGATAAAGTTCACCGAGGCCACCGTAGGTCTCGAGTTCCAGCCCGGTGCCACCTACCTCAACACCAAGGCCCGCCGTGTGCCCACCAACTTCGACTCGCCCATCATGAGCATCAAGCACACGGTAGGTGTGAAGGGCATCCTCGGCAGCGAATATAACTACAACTTCACGGAACTCAACATCTACAAGCGCTTCTGGCTGCATTCGTGGGGCAAGATAGACTGCTACGGCACCTACAGTATGCAGTGGAACAAGGTGCCCTTCCCCTTCCTGGTGATGCCTGCCGCCAATCTCAGCTACATCATGGAGCTGAACTCGTTCTGCCTGGTCCGCAACATGGAGTTCCTGACCGACCGCAACGTGTCCACCTTCATCTCGTGGGACATGAACGGCAAGATACTGAACCGCATCCCCCTCATCAAGAAGCTGAAGTGGCGCGAGTTTATCGGTCTGAACATGCTCTGGGGCAAGCTCACCGACAGGAACAATCCCTTCCTGGCCCAGAATGCGGGCGACCCTACGCTGATGTTCTTCCCTGGCGTCTACAAGAGCGGCGATTTCCAGTACGTCTCGCACATGATCAATCCGCGCAAGCCGTACTTCGAGATGGTGGTCGGCATCCACAACATATTCAAGCTCTTCCACGTCGAATATGTCCACCGCCTCAACTATCACTATCCCGACACCAAGCGCTGGGGCATACGTTTTACCTTCCGCGTTACCTTCTGATTACGCGAATTCTTACTACCACGAATTACTCGAATTACTTTTGACCACGAATTACTCGAATTAAACGAATTATTATAAAACACTACTTTGACCACGAATTACACGAATTAAACGAATTATTATAAAACACTACTTTGACCACGAATTACACGAATTTCACGAATTGACTACGCCTCAATCATGCCGAAGGCAAAAATTCGTGTAATTCGAGTAATTCGTGGTCAAAAGTAATTCGTGGTAGTAAGAATTCGTTTAATTCTCGCACAGCGAGCGGCAAGCCGATTACGTGGTAGGAGTGTCAGTCGTAGTTGATGCTGCGCAGGCGGTTGTAAATCTCCACGTCCATGGGCAGCGTAATCTTGTAGTTCAGCATGCTCCCTTCCACGATGTGCAGAGGTCCCCATCCGATTTCGTTCACCAGTGTGACGAGCGATTGCGATTTCGTTATCCCCTGTTCCGTGGCCCTGCGCATGATTTCCGAGAGGTCCTTCATGCGGAAGGTGATGGGCGTCTGCGCCCGCATCAGGCGTTCGCGTGCTATGAAGCCCTGCGACGTGTTGCCGTCAGGCGTTTCCAGGTACGACTCGTGGCTGTAGGTGGCTGTGATGGCATTGCCGTGCTCCAGGCACGAGACCACGTTGTTCGTGATGATTTCGTGCGACACGAAGGGGCGCACACTCTCGTGCACCACCACGATGCTATCCTCCGCCGTGCCCTTCCTCTCCAGTCCCTGTATGCCGTTGGTCAGCGATTCGTAGCTTGTCAGCCCTGAGCGCAGCGTCTGGCGGAACTTGCTCACCTGGCCGATGGCGGCCTGCTTCTGCACGTAGGCGCTCCATTCGGGATTGCACACCACCCATATCTCATCCACCAGCGGATGCCTCTCGAAGGCCTTCATCGTGTGCAGCAGTATGCTCTCCCCGTCGGTCTCGATGAACTGTTTGGGGCGCGAGGAGTGGATGCGCAGTCCGTATCCCCCGGCCAGCAGCAGGGCTATGATGGTGGGCTTCTCTTGTTTCATCGGTTGGTGCGGAGTTGGTTATGAAATTCCGTGCAGAAGGTCTCGTGGCGCCTGCGCGTATAGAAGCGGACGGGCTCCAGCACTGCGATTTCGAACAGTGGGAACAATATGGGCAGTCCGACGAACATCGACAGGAACAATACGCCCACGCGCAGGTCGAACGTCAGGATGTTGGCCAGGGGCATCAGGGGTCGGCTCTTCTGGCGGAATTCCTGCCGCAGGCTGGGGGGTATGTTGCCGTCGGGGTAGGCCCTGCGCAGGTCGCGATAGTAGGCCTGGAACCTGGGCGTCTGGTCCTCTTGCCCCTTCGTGTACGAGCGGTAGAAGAAGAGGTACAGCTTCTCGAACCATTCCCCCCGTCGCCACCCGAGCGACTGGTATCGTGCGTTCTCCCGTTCGTAGGTGTCCAGTTCGCTCCGCTGGTTGCCGAAGGCAAACCACAGGTGTATGTTCTTGTAGTAGTCGGCCAGGGCCGCCTGCCGTGCGTGGCAGACGAAGCCCGCGTAGGCGCAGATGAGCCATATCCAGATGCCCATCTGGGGCTGCAGTCGCAGCACGATGGCCTGATAGATCGAGTAGAACCAGATGTCGCCTGCCAGTCCGTCCAGCAGTCGGCCCACCAGCGTGCGCTGGTTCGTCATGCGTGCCAGTTGGCCGTCGGCACAGTCGTACCAGTTGGCCCATACGAGCAGGGCCATGCCGATGAGGTTCATCCGCAGGTCGTCGAAGTAGAAGAAGTAGCCACTGGCCGCTCCGATGACTATGCTGATGAGTGTGACGGCGATGGGGTGGACGTGCAACTGCTTGAACAACAGTGCCCACAGGTAGCCCGGTGTGCGCGTCACGTACAGCTCAAAGGGCCCCTCCGTGTCCTCCGATTTCATGGTGGCCATCACCTGTTGCTTCAGACTCATTCCTACAATTCGTTCAAATTCGACACAAAGTTACAACAATTAATTAAGAATTAAAAATTAAAGGCTAAAAATGCGTCGTCCGCTCTCCACATTTCGCACGTGAGCAAAAGAAAAAACACATTTTTCTTTGCGTTTCTCACACTAATTCGTAACTTTGCATACGGTAAGACATTTGGTTTAACTAAATTAATTTTTTAACTGAAATGAAAAAGTTATTTCTGATGGCAATGGCAGTAGCTGCCATTTCATTCGCCTCTTGCGGCAGCAAGACGGAGAAGGCCGAAGGCTGTGGCTGCGAGTGCGACAGCTGTGTATGTGATCCCTGCGAGTGTGGTCAGTGCAAGTGCGACCCCTGCGAGTGCGATCCCTGCGAGTGTGGCCAGAAGGCCTGCTGCTCCGAGGAGAAGGCCTGCGACAAGCAGTGTGACAAGCAGTGCGAGAAGCAGTGCGAGGAAGTAGCCGGTGAGGTTGCCACTGAGGCCACCGAGGCTGCCGAGGCCACTGAGAAGACCGTGAAGGAAACCTTGAAGGACGCTGCCAACGACGTTGCCGACGCTGCCAAGGAGAAGGCTGTGAAGGAGACCAACAAGGCCATCGAGCAGGGTGCCGAGGCTGCCAAGAAGTCGCTGGGCCTGTAAGAAATCCTTTATCGACGATTCCGTTGAAAGCTAAGAGGCTATGCCCGTGTGGGCATAGCCTCTTTTTTTGTCCCTACGCCGTCGGCGCAAGAGCTAGAAGGTTGAGTCCCGTCAGTATGGTTCTTACGCGCGCGTATTTATGTATTTTTTATTTTGCAAAAAATCGGCCGAATGGGCTGATTGGCGTACTTAACGCGCTTATACATAGCATGATACCATGCAGCCGATTTGCAGAAAAATGGGCTGCAAATCGGCTGATTCGGGGCGAAATACTCACCAAGACAGTTGCAAAACCGATATTTTGCAACTGTCTTTTTCACACGAATCGCCACGAATCGGACACGAATTTTTCATAAATCCTGAACCAATGCCCGAAGGTTCCCGAAGCAACGCCCGAAGGTTCCCGAAGCAATGCCCGAAGGTTCCCGAAGCAACGCCCGAAGGTTACCGAACCTATGCCTGAAGGTTCCCGAACCTCCGGGAGGTGTGTCAAAAATGAAGGAAGTGCGCTTCGCGCAGAAATCTTTCAAATCTATCAAAAATCTTTCAAATCTATCAAAAATCTTTCAGTCTGTATATCAACTCCTTTATTTGTGAGATTTGGTCAGATTTGTATGATTTCTCGCACAGCGAGCGGCAAGCCGGTTACTTCGACGAGCGAAGCGAGTAGAACTCGATTACTCGCCCAAAGGGCGTCTGAATTTTTATTTTGACACACCCTCTCAATCGACGTATTGTTTCGCCTCAACCCTTAATAGCCCTTTGACCTCCTAATGTAAGCGAGTTAACCGGTTTTTGCCCCCGAATCAGCCGATTTGCAGCCCATTTTTCTGCAAATCGGCTGCATTGTTATATACTGAATAGCAATGATTTGCAAGGCAAATCAGCCCATTCGGCCGATTTTTTGGAATTTTAAAAT
>CAMOUQ010000045.1 GCA_946626595.1 uncultured Prevotellaceae bacterium
TGAGCCGCAGCCTCGTTACCATCACAGGTGATAAATTTCTTTTCTTTTGCCATAATATGTAATAATTGGGTTTGTATATGCCTTCAATACGGGCGCAAAGATACCTAAAAATCGTGATTTTGCAAAATAAAGGTGACAAAAAGTAACCTTACATACTTGATTTTTGTAGGATGTACCGGCAAAAAAACTGTATGGAGGCCTATTTCGCCCTTTTCGTTTTACCTTTAGCCTATCTGACAGGCCGTATAGAGAATCCGTATGAGCGGTTAGCGGTCCATTCCGCATCGTAGCCACGGAAATTCAGATTGTAGGCGGCGGATGGGGTGGTGCGGTCGAGTGAGCCAGACCAGTAGAAACCATCTGTGCCCACGCCCGTACGTTCCGTTCCGCTTTGGTAACCGGCACAGGGCAGGAAAATGTGGTTGCCGTTGGGACCCGTAGCCCGATAACCCTTCACTCCATTCCGTGTCTCAGCAGTCCATGTGCAGCGTCTTTGCAGCTCAAGGATTTCGCTTCGCGTGGGCATCCTCCATTGATTGCCCCATGTCTGACGAGCTACGTCGTAAATTGTTCCGCAGATGTTGACACCGATGTATTCGTATTGTTCGTTGACGTAATACGAATACTTGTTTTCCGAATAATCCCGTTTTGTTTCAGTTTCGCCCCATGCGTAAATCTCGCCGAGACCTTCAGGTAATTCGGAACCTATATTGCACGTAGCCCACAACGTACTTAACCCCATGTCTACGGCCTCGTGGATGGTTGAAATGTCGCATTTGTCGAATGTCATCGAGTCGATACTGACAATAGCTATATGACAGCGATTGCCTTCGCGTGTGCGGAAGGCTAGCGTGTCGCCTTGACTTGTGAGATACATGGTGTCCAGTTGAGCCACTGCGTATTGCAATTGCCGACCATCGCTTCTGTGGATAGTCATAGCGGTACAAATATTCTCCTGCGCGAAAGACATCACGCAGGAGAATATTGCAAGTATGGTCAGCAAATGCCGCATTATAGTTCTCTTCTTACATATACCTGACCGTTGTCGGCATACTCATCAGAAGATATATCAACACCAGTGTCGGTGCCAGAAGCACCCGCCATAGAACAACGGCTACGGTTCTTGTAGACGTACTTGTAGTTCTGCTTGTGGATGAGTTCAAACATCTGGTCACCCTTCTGAGAAGAAGAGAAGAGGAAGTCGGTCATCATGATACAGAACTTACCTGTGTGGTCGGTAAATGTAGAAGAGCCAAGGAAGGCTGTGTTCATACTTGTGGAGAGACCGCTGATATTAGAAAGTGTACCTGCAATATTCACATTATTAACAAAAGTATAGCCTGCTTTTGTCTCGTTGGCGGCAATGTGGTCGTTGAGCATAGTTGTAAGGTTGCCCAACTTCGTGGATGTATTAGTCGTCTCATATTCGTCCTGATAACGCAGCGTGCCACGTCCAGTACCACTGGCATTACCTGTCATAATGGTCTTGTCTTGGAATGAGCCACCCCAGCCTACTTTGCCACAACCAAGGTCACCAGTGTTGGTTCCACCTGTGTAGGTATTGCGGAAGATTACGACCATCTTGCCGCGACAGGGGTTCAGATTGCCTTCCCAACCGTAATTGGCGATATAATCAGTATATCCGTTTATACATGACCATACACGGTTTTGCCAATTTGTGTTACCATCACTACCACCTTCCTGTGCCAATAAAACGAAGACCGTTTCTGTCGGATTTGCCGTTAGGAAAGATTGGACTGCATTCAATGCGTTCGTCAATGTAACACCAGTAGACGCGACGCCATGATAGATTTCCAAGGAAGAGCTATTGTAATAAGGACGCAAGTCAAGCGCACGACAACCTTTCTGTAACAACTCAGCGACTGTATAAGCCTGACATTTGGCTGAAGTATTGCTACAAGCACTTGTTGCTGCATCATGCGCTCCTGGCAGGCTCAGATGGTTGAACTTGATGTTGCCTGGAATCATAGCCATCCAGTTTTGAGTGCGAGCACGGCTGATAGCCCCAAACTTATACTTCTTATAGTATGGCTTGCAAATCTCACCGGAGGTAACACCTCCGATAGAACTGAGGTAATCCTCATTGGCGGCAGACGTCCCAACGGATGTTTCGGATTTTTTGGTGTAGTATTTGCCAGCGGTAGTGCGAACGGTGATAGTGAAGCCCGCAGTCTGCTTGACGGGCAGGACATAGAAACGGACGGTAGGCCTTTCGGCATTGATTTCTGAAACACGCACCACTTCGCTTTGCAAACTGTAAGAATAGCCGGCACCATCGTTCCCACTGACAGTGGCGGTCTTGGTACTGATATCGAACTTCACGCTGCCAGCAACACTGACTTGAGAGTTGGCATACAGAGCTACAGATTCCACTTCACCACCATCGAACGCCGAAAGGTCTACGTCGATAACAGAGCAGATATGGCCGAAAGTGAAACTTGCGCTGGAACCACCATCGGTTGTGGTGGCTACGGCTGCCATGTACGGCCCCATCACACCGCTGCTCTCTACGTTCTCCGAGTACTTCTGCTCAGTGTAAATCATCGTGCTGACCGTAGAACCGTTCCAACCAAGGACTGCAGCAGCGGGATAGAAGGCGTAGAACGTGCCTGCTTTGTCGGTCGGGAAACTGTTTTTGCCCGTTCTGGGTTGGAACTCAGCCTTTGTACCTGCTGTTTGGGGTTGGTAGGTGTACATCAGTGCCCCGTCGCTGATGCTAATCTTGTCCGATGTTTCCCAACTGGTTAGTTCATTGCTGCTGTCGAAGGTGGCACGTGACGAGGAAGTTTGGGGATTGTCAAGGTCTTCGGTAGCCAGAATCTCCAAATTATCGCCAATAGTGCTGACGAAATTGATGTTTCCGTCCGAATCGGCCGTTGTTGTTTCCAACTGCACGTCATTGTCGTTGCTGCACGCTACAAAAGTTGAAGCCACGACCAAGAGCATGAATTTATATGCTATGTTTTTCATCTTTGTCTGTATTAAGATTGTTATAAATCTTCTTCTCCTTCAAAGCTGATGGATTTGTTATCTACAGTTCCACTGGTGTAGCAGAGGTGGCCGTGTATTTTTACTTGATACACACGGATTGCGGGTGTTGAATATATCTTTTTCATGATATCTGTCTGTTTATTTTATGATTACCTTTTTGCCATTCACTATGTAGACTCCCCTTTGGGGCTTGCTTATGCGTTGACCTGCGAGGTTGAATATGACATTCTTGGTTCCCTCATTGTCGACGAAGTGTATGCCGTCTGTCTCTCCTTCGGATTGGAACTGCAGGGCACGTACATTGCTGCTCTGTGCTTTGATGTAAGCACGGAAAGGATTTACGGTCGGCTTTGTGCTGCCTACGAGGTAGAAGGCAACCCCTTCGCCAGCGGTGTGGTTTTGCAGTACGTAGCTGCTTTCAGGAGCATTGATGGGTGTGTAAGTACCCACTAATTCACCGTTAGTGTATGTTGCCCCATTTGCTGTGGCGGGAACCGTAACACTGCTGCCACTATAGTTGCCGTTTGCCTTAACAAGTACAGGACTGTTAGCGGCAATGCTGGAAGTTACCGTACCATGAATGTTTCCGTCAAGGCGGTCGACACCCTGATTGAGAGTATAAGCTGTACCGGCCAGGCTGGAAGCTGCGAACGGAATCATTAAGGTGGCGAAACTGCCTCCTGCCAGTTCTTCGCTCGTAAGCGTGTACTTAGCAGTCGTTGCCGTGAATTCCTTCGGATTGATGAACGGATGACCTTTCTCTAACTGGAGGCTTGCGCAAGTTGTGCCGATTACCTCATTCTTTGCAGCTGAGGTCTGACCGTCTGATGCCACAAACACGAGGCCGTTTGGATTAGTAAAGGTGACCGTAGAGGAACCAGACGTGAAGGTAGCAACTGACACATCGGTTACTGGCACATCATCTGTCAGTTCGATTGCCGGAGCTGTTGCAAACGTACCAATATATTTATGTATGCCGTCTTTTACGAAATCTGCACTTTGGCCTATGTAGTACAGATGCATCTCGCCGCAGTCAGCTTCACGGCTGTTATTGATGTTGGAGAGCGAAATACTGATGCTCATGCTGGCATTTTGGGCAGTAGTGGAAAAATAGACATCGTTGTATGCCCAATTGTAGCCAATGTTGGTTGTGCCCGTCTGCCGACCTCTTGTTGTAGTGCTCTCATTGCCGATAGTGATTGTGGCATAAGAAGCATCAGCCATGGGGCGTACGATTGTGCGAAGCAAGTATGCCCCAACTTTAGGTATAGTCACAGTTTGACTCCTTGCTGCACCGTCCTCATGATTCTGAGTGAAATAAGTGCGAGAGGTCCCATCGAAGTATGTACCTGTGGCTGTAGTGCGCCCACTTCCAGACCAGGCATCATTGCTTGTACATTCCCAACCAGATATGATACCAACAGTCACATCTACAGGATGGTTGATGCTGGCATTTGCCCACTGGTAGTTGGCATAGTTGTCCTGCATATAAGTAATGGCAGCAGACATATCGCTTTGCGAGGTCGCTTCCGTATAAGTCTTATATGTATTATAGTTTCTCGTGTATTCTGTGACATCCTCAGCTTCCGCAATGTCATTATAGGGTGCATAGGCATCTAAGGCTGCCTGTAGCTGGTCGTAAACATTAACAGCGGGACCAAGATAGTATAACTCTACATTGTCTACATTGGCCCAACGATATTGAGCATTGCCAGAAGACGAGAAGGTAATAACAAGGTCTGTATTTGCTAAGATGGTTTTATCTATGCTGACATAGCGCCAACCAGCCACTCCTTTACCAGCCGAAGTTTCTTTGCCACTTGCCAAAATTGTACCATTAGAAGTTCCGTTGGCTGGAAAATTTGCAGATGTGCCGTTGACATCGAGGGTAAGGGTGACATTTGTGTCAGAAAGTTGACCGGCTGCACGAACGCGATACTTACCTGCAGGCAGTCCGGAAATGGTTTGGGACAAGGTCCCGTTCCATGAAGAAGCCTCCCAATTACAGAATTCGAAGAAACCAGCCACGCCATCGAAGCCTGTCCCGCCATTGCGAGTACGGGTGCCAGTTCCTGTCCAACCGGTTGTCCCATTGAAGGCGGCGTAGGAGTTTGCCAGCTTATAGGTGTAGTTGGCAGGATTTAACTCAGAAGCGTTGGTTTCCCAGCCGACTTCAGAACGAAGAATGGCATATATCTGGAACTTTCCAATTACGTCGCCTGCCTTATTTCCAGCCACTTCTCGTCCATTGGCAATGGTGTTGTCCCAGGGACCGATATAACCCTCGTCGGGGTATTTTCCATTCTGAATTGTCCAATATAAATCGTCGACATAATTTATTATCCACTTACACCATGTGACATTTTCAGCATTTTGGTCATGGGTGCGGCAATACCATGCTGCGTTCCATTCTGTCTGAATGAAGAACGTCGGTTCTACAGCGCTCTTGATGGACCAACTCGTACCGCCGTCGGCATTGTTTGTTGATATTTGCCAAAGCATGGCGGGATTCATGGCAGGGTCTTCACTGGTACGATAGACCATTGTCTTGTAAGACAAGTCCGTACTTTCGTTGTATCCTTCACCGTAAGAAAGCATCAAGTCCTTGGTGTTGTCGACAAAGACAAAATAATAGTCCGACAGATTGGATGGCAGTGACGTGATTTTAGTCCAGCCATTCTTTCCGTTAGAGATTACTGATGTGTCTGCTTTTGCTTCAAAGGTAAACAAAATGCTTGCGAATAATGCAAGGACAATGGCAAAGAATGTTTGCAAAGGTCTATTTTTCATCTTGATGTTAAGGAAGTTGGTTAGTTCTAAGGTTGTAGAGGTTGTTGAGTGCAGAGAATGTTCTGCCATGACGATTCAATACAAGAATCCGAAGAGCCACAGGGGAATCTGTCGCTCGTCGCCTCGGCGGATGCCGTCCATGGCATAGTAGATGCCCGAGAGTTGGCGCTTGGGGGCCTCGGTCATGATGCGGAAGCGGTGCTTGCCGTCTACGACGAAGTCGCAAGTGCGGTCGCCCACGTTCACTACGTGGCGTCCCCACAGAGCGTTCTGGAAGAAAGTTTCCAGTTCCTCCTGCCGTTCCACCTGGTGGGGCAGTATGGCATGGATGAGGTTGGGGTTGTGCATCATCACGCGGGCCGGTTTCTTGGGCGAGCTCTCTCCCAGACGGTAGAGTATGTTCACCAGACGGGCGTCGGCCAGATACTTGATGTAGTTGGTCACCGTGGCGCGGCTGGTCTGTATGTCTGTGGCCAGTTGACTGATGTTGGGCACCTGGGTGCGGTCGACGGCCAGCAGGTAAAGGAGTTTCTTTATCTTGGAAAGATATTTCAGTTCTATCTGCTTGATGAGCAGGATGTCCACCTCTATCATCATGTTCATCGTCTTCACCAGGTTTTCCGAGAAGTTTCGATGCTCCAGAAAGAAGGGGTAGTAGCCATGATGGATGTAGGCCTGGAAGTGGTCGAGCGGGTTCACCTGACGACAAATGTCAGCTGCAATTTGTCCGTGGCGCGTCATGACTTCCTCCAGCGAGTGGGACTTCAGTGAGAGCCCAGTCTTCATGTTCAGGTATTCGCGAAACGAGAAACCGCGCAGGTTATACGATTTCACGATGCCGTTCAACTCCGGATTCTCCTCCTTCAGGCGCATGACGCTGGAGCCCGTGAAGACAATGTGCAGGCCAGGCACCTCGTCGTAGCATTTCCGCAGTTCGTGGCTCCAGTTTGGGTCCTTGAAGACCTGGTCGATGAGCAGCACGCGTCCGCCGCAATCGTAGAATTCGCGGGCAAACTCGGATATGCTTTTCCCTTGGAAGTAGAAGTTGTTCATGTTGATGTACAAGCACTTTCGGTCTTCTACCTTGAAGTTATTGCGGGCGTATGTCAGAAGGAAGGACGTTTTCCCCACACCTCGGCTCCCCTTGATACCAATCAAGCGGTCGTGCCAGTTGATTTCGTCCATCAAAGCCCTATGTACAGGGGCATTGACATGTTCCACCAGATAGGCATGTGTGCGAAAAAAAGATTCCATACAGGGTTGGTTTTCTATTTAATCGCTGCAAAGATAGTGAAAAAAGTTGAAATTGCAAACTGGAAGTGACAAAATTTAGGGTTTTACTTCTTTCCCTCTTACGTTCAGCGGTATGCGTTTGGGTTGTGGCCTTGTGCCAGCGCCCAGGTCGATGTCCAGTTGTGCGGCTTCGCTCTCATTGCCCGAGCGGTCGATGGCGGTCACGGCCAGGTGCAGTCCGTAGAGCAGGAGCGTGAGCCTGTTGACCTCAAATTCGGCTTTGGGCAGCAGACTGGCCACCAGGTTCTCGCTTCGTGTGATGTCGACGGGCGCCGCCACCGAAGCATAGATGTTGTATCTCAGTCCGCCACGTCGGGCTTCTTCTTCCTGGTCGGCCGACTTCCAGGTCAGTTTTATCATTTGGTTGTCCAGCGGTGTGTACGAGAAACCGTTCGGCACCCTTGGGGCAATACTGTCCGTCCATGTGTAGCGAGGCGGCAGGGCAGGGTGGGTGTAGAAGTGGTCTTGCAGGTAGTCGTACAGCCCCTTGGTGTTGTCGGTCAGGAACTTGCTGCGGAACATGGCCTGCCCGCCGAGCCCCATCTCGCGGACGAAGCAGAATTCGCGGCTGATGACGCTGAGGTCCCAATTCTTCTGCTGCGGGTGCAGGAAGTAGATGCCCAGCCCTGGAGCCACGTATCGTCCGTGGGAGCCCTCCTTCCAGTCTTGGACAAAGGGGTAGAAGTGGTCGCCGGTGAAGTACATCATGGGGAACAGCGCGTCCTGGATGCCCTCGCGCAGCCAGCCCTGTGCATCCTGGTGTACGGCATCAAAGCAATTCCAGCCGCGGCTGCTGTATCGCTTCGTGTCGCGGTACTTGCCCACTGGGCTCGACGACATCACCACCCAGGGTTTCTTTGCCTTTACCTCTGTGTACAGACGTCTGACGATGGCTGTGATGTTGTCCCTTCGCCACTGCGCTTTAGGTTTTCCTTTTCCATATTTTTTATAAGTAGCAGCGTCGGGGAATGCACCTGCGTTTTCTGGATATCGGATGTAGTCGAAGTGTATGCCGTCGATGTCGTATTTCTCGATGAAATCGGCCAAAACCGTCGACAGATAGTCCGCCGTTCCAGGCAGTCCAGGGTCCAGATAGTACTGTCCTTCGTGCTTTTTCAGGAGTTCGGGGTGCGTGCTCAGTAAAGCCTTCTTTCCCATGCGCTTGGCCACCTCCACCTTGAAGGCTGGGATGGTCACCACCCAGGCGTGCAGTTCCATGCCGCGTCGGTGCGTCTCTTCGATGGCAAACTGCAGTGGGTCGTAGCCGGGCGATTTGTCGTAGGTGCCTGTCAGGCACTGGTCCCAAGGTTCCAACTTCGAGGGGTAGATGACGCTGCCACGCACTCTGGTCTGCAGCAGCACGGTGTTGATGTTCGCTGCCTTCAGCTGGTCCAGCAGCAGCCGGAGTTCCTGTTTTTGCCTTTCCATGCTGGCAGGCGATGTTGCTTTCGTGCTTGGCCAGTCCAGATTGCTCAGGGTGGTCACCCACACGGCCCTCAGTTCGCGCTTGGGGCTCTCCGTCTGCCAAGGCTTTTGGGCGGAGGATGTGGGGATGAGGAAGTGAGAAAATGTGATGATGAGGAATGTGACAATCTGTTTCATGGCGGCAAAGATACGAATAAGCGAGCGAAATGCCAAATTTATTTGTACATTTCCGAGCGGCAGTATTTTCGGACGAAGTCCAGAGATACGAATAAGCGAGCGAAATGCCAAATTTTCTATGACTTATGGCGGTTGTTCAGGAAAAATAACGTAACTTTGCGGCCAAAAGGAAACCAGATGAATAGCATAGTAGAAAGTTTTACTAACAACCTGATAGCCGAGGAACGCTATCAGATGATACTCGATGGACTGCAGGTGACGTTGCTCATCACCGTCTGCTCCGTGGTACTTGGCACCCTGCTTGGCGGTCTGGTGTGCTGGATGCGCATGAGCCATCGTACCTGGCTTCGCCGCACCGCTGCTGGCTACATCGACCTGATGCGCGGAACGCCCGTGCTGGTGCTTCTCATGCTGATGTACTATGTGGTGATGGCGCCGCTGAATGCTACGGGCATCGTGGTGGCCATTGTTACCTTCGCCATGAATACGTCGGCCTACATCAGCGAGATGCTGCGCACTGCCATCCAGGGCATCGACCGCGGACAGACCGAAGCCGGTCTGGCTCTGGGCTATACGCCGCGGCAGACCTTCCTGCGGATAGTGATGCCGCAGGTGGTCAGGGCCGTAATGCCTGTCTACCAGGGTGAGGTGGTGAGCCTGCTGAAGGGAACCAGCATCGTGGGCTACATAGCCGTGGCCGACATGACGCGAGCCTCCGACCTGATACGCTCCCGCACCTTCGACGCCTTCTTCCCCCTCATCGTTACGGCCATCATCTATTTCCTCATGGCTTGGCTCATCGGGCTGCTGCTGACCTCATTGGTGCAGCGACAGCGGGTGAAGGCCGTGGTCTCGGCCGTACTGCTGACCCTGGCAGGACTGCTTTGCTACGTACCCACGCTTTGGAAGGATGCCGGTGCAGAAGATGCCAGCCCCGTTGCTGCCACCCAGACGTCGGTTTCGCCCGTCTTTGAGTCGCTGACAGACAAAAACGTAGGTGTGGTTATCGGCAGCATCCAGGACATAGCCGTTACGGAAATGGCCCCCAAGGCCAACATACAGCGACTGGCCACCATGGCCGACATGATGGCCGCTCTGGAGAACGGAAAAGTGGACGTGGCAGGTAGCGAAAGCCTGACACTGACCTTCAACAAAGAACTGGCGGAAGAAGTGGACTCGGTGGGTATCGGCATGGCTCCTATCCCGGTTGCGGCCTGTTTCCGCTTGGATAATGTCCAGCTGCAGCAGGACTTCAACAGTTTCCTGGCCGACATACGCCGCGACGGCACCTATCAGGAGATTCTCGACCGGTGGCAGCAAACCGACGACCCTGCTTCCATCCCCATACCACAGCAGCGCGGCACGGGGCGCACCTTGCGCGTGGCCACATTCCCCGCTATGCCCCCGTTCAACTTCATCTGCTCCGGTAAGCCCTCCGGCCTGGAGATAGACTTCCTGACGGAATGGGCCAATAGGCGCAACTGGCGGCTGGAGTTCCTCGTGATGGACTTCGCTTCGCAGATACCTGCCGTGCAGACGGCCAAGGCCGACATGGCCATGGGAGCCATCAGCGTCACCGAGGAGCGACAGAAGCAAGTGCTCTTCTCCGACGGCTACATAAAGTCGCACATTGTGTTAATCACCCGTAAGGGCGAAGCAGGCATACTCACCTCTCCGACTACAGACGACACGGAGGGGAGCGAGGAACCCTGGTGGCCGTGGGCCGTGGGCGTATTGGCCTTGATGGGCTGTGGCGTATGGTTCCTGGTCGGTCGCAAACGTCCTTCCCCCGTGCGGGTTACTGCACCCTCCGACACCGCGGATAAGGCGAAAAGCCCCGTCATCAGCATCTCCCACATGCAGAAGAACTTTGGCGGACTGAGCGTGCTGCGCGACATGAATGTCGATGTTTACAAGGGCGAGGTCATCTCCGTCATTGGTCCCTCGGGTACGGGCAAGAGCACCTTCCTGCGCTGTCTGAATCTATTGGAGCAGCCTACCGGCGGCAGCATCCTTATCGATGGGAACGACATCCTGGCTCCCGATGCCGATGTGCCCCTGCTGAGGCGGAGGATGGGCATGGTGTTCCAGTCGTTCAACCTGTTCAATGGCATGTCGGTGCTCGACAACATCACACTTGCCCCCATGCAGTTGCTCGGTAAGAGTCGCGAGGAGGCTGAGGCGCGGGCCCATGAACTGCTCCGCATGGTGGGACTGGCAGAGCGTGCCAATGCCATGCCCGACCAACTCTCTGGCGGACAGAAACAGCGAGTGGCCATAGCGCGAGCCTTGGCCATGGAACCCGAAATATTGCTCTTCGACGAACCCACCTCGGCCCTCGACCCGACGATGGTGAGCGAAGTCTTGGGCGTGATGACCAGTCTGGCCCGCGAAGGCATGACGATGATAGTGGTGACCCACGAGATGCGTTTCGCCCGTCAGGTGAGCAGCCGCGTGCTGTTCTTTGCCGAAGGCGTGGTGTACGAGGATGGCACTCCCGACCAAATCTTCAATCATCCCCAGCGCGAGCGCACCCTGCAGTTTATCCGTCAGATACACGAAACCACGTTCCTCATAGAGAGCGAGAACTTCGACTGGTATGGCATGATGGCCCAGATGGAACAGTTCTGTCAGCACTACAACCTGTCGCGTAAGCAAATCGACAGCATGATACACGTTGTCGACGAGTCGCTGGGCATTCTCGGTTCGGCCGTCGGCACGCGGCTGACGCTGGCATACGCTGAGCAAGACGAAACACTGCAGCTCACCGTGTGTCATCCGAAACCCATCAATGCGGACGAGTTCTATGCCGACGACATTGCCATTTCCATCTTGAAGAGTTTCGGTCGCGAGATAAGCATCGACGGCTCCACGCTGCGCGTTTTCATAAACAACTGATTTTCGGGCAATACGTCGCCTGGGTTCCGACAATACGTCGTCTGAGCTCCAACCTTAGTATTGTCTGAGCTCCAACCTTACTATTGTCTGAGGTCCAACCTTACTATTGTCTGAGCTCCATCGACGTATTGTCCGAAAGGAAGGAATATTTATATAAAAAAGGATGTAAGCGATTACTGATATTTCACGTTTTTTTGTTAACTTTGCAGCGCGAAAAGTTTTCGCTACATTATTTGTAATTGCATTCGAAATGGAATCAATAGTTTTCTTGGGCTTCACACTATATGCATGGATTACGATAGCCACGGTGCTGTCGATGTTTACCGTTCTGCTGTTCACCAAATTGCGGGCCGACCTGGTGTTCCTGGCGGCCATAGCCATACTGTTCGTTACTGGTGTGCTCGATGCCAAGCAGGCCTTCTCCGGTTTCAGTTCCACCTCTGTGGTCGTCATCGGAGTACTGTTTGTCGTCGTGGCAGGCCTGACCCACACCGGCGTCCTCCAGTGGATAGTCAAGAATCTGCTCGGCCAGCCCGACAGCTATCCGAAGGCCGTTGTCCGCCTGATGCTGCCTGTGGCCGCACTGAGTTCGTTCCTCAGCAACACCACCGTGGTGACCATCTTCGTGGACATCGTGAGGATGTGGTCGAAGAAGTTGGGCATTTCGCCCTCTAAACTCTTGATACCCTTGAGCTACGCCTCTGGCATGGGCGGTGTGTGTACACTGATAGGTACACCTCCCAACCTCATTATCTCAGGACTCTACGCTGAACACACGGGCACGCAGATGAACATCCTGGCCACCACCATCCCGGGACTCTTCTGCCTCTTTGTCGGTGTGCTCACTGTCATTGCCATGCGCCGCCTGTTGCCCGACCGCAAGGCTCCCGAGACGGCCTTCGAGTCTACCACCGACTACACGGTGGAGATGCTGGTGCCCTCGGACAATAAATATATCGGCCAGACCATAGCCGACGCCGGACTGGCCGAGGTCAGGGGAGGCCGCCTCATAGAACTGATACACTTCGACACCGTCATCTCGCCCGTACCGGCCGACGAACCTCTCATGGGAGGCGACCGTCTGGTGTATGCCGGACAGGTGGACGAGATACTCGATGTGCGCGACAGCCACGGACTGGTGAATGCCGACCACCATGTCTTTACGATGAGCGAGATAGAGAAGAAGCGCCAGTTCCACACGGCCTACGTCACCTTTGGCAGCAGCCTGATAGGCACGAGCATAGGTGAGGGCACCTTCGAACGCGACAACAACATGGTGCTGGTGGCCGTTTCGCGCAGCGGACATCGCATCGAGCAGTCGCCACGTGAGGTGGTGCTTCAGGCCGGCGACACGCTGCTTTTCGAATGTCCGGCCAAGGCAAAGATACATACGGAAGGCCTGACATCGCAACTGCAGTTCTTCGATTCGCCCCAGGTGCCCAACATCAGCAGCAAGACATTGCTTTCCACCCTCGTCATGCTGGCTATGGTGGTGCTGTCGGCCATGGGCGTCATCCCTCTGCTTCAGTGCGCCTTCCTGGCGGCAGCTGCCATGCTGTTGCTTCGCTGTTGCACCCCCGACCAGGCCATGAAGGCCATCAACTGGGAGATACTCATGGTGTTTGCCGGTTCCGTGGTGCTGGGCACCGCCATACAGCAGACCGGCATTGCCGAGCGTCTGGCCTTTGGCATCCTCGATGTCTGTGGCACCAACCCCATTGTGGTCATGACGGCAATCTGTCTGGTCGGCACCTTCGCCACGGAGTTTATCTCCAACACGGCAGCCGGAGCCATGTTCTTCCCCATCATGTACGAGGCCGCAGAGAAACTTGGCTACGAGCCCTATCCCTTCCTCATAGCGCTGATGATCAGCGTCAGCAGCAGTTTTGCTACACCCATCGGTTCGCCCACCCACATGCTGGTCTACGGCCCGGGTGGCTATCGCTTCAGCGACTTCATGCGCGTCGGCCTGATCATGAATGTTGTCATTCTGACTGCCAACATACTCATCGTTAACATCATATACCCTCTCACACCCTTGAACTAATATAATATGAAAAAGATACTGAAACGTCTGAAGCCGGAAAGCATCCGCAGCAAGAGTGGTCTGGCCATCATCGTGACGGCGGCCATACTGGTCGAGGTGACGAGTGCCGTACAATACCTGTTTGCCAGGCAAGGCATCCGCCAAGAGGTGGAGCACCGCGCAGAGAGCGAACTGCGAGCAAAGCGCCTGGAGATAAGGAACGTGACAAATGTCGTGGAGGTGGCTGTGGAGAACATGGCATGGGCCGTGCAGCAACGGTTGCAACAGCCCGATTCGATGTTGGCCATCACTCGGAAACTGCTCTCCGACAACGAGTACATCGTGGGCAGCGCCGTGGCCTTCGAACCTAATTATTATAAAGAAAAGGGGCGACAGTTCTCACCCTACAGCTACAAGCAAAACGGCAACATACTGAGCAAGCAACTGGGCACCGACAGCTACGACTACCACTCGATGGAGTGGTACACGGTGCCGATGAAGTCGGGGAATGCGCATTGGAGCGATCCCTACTTCGACGAGGGTGGGGGAGAGATGGTGATGTCCACCTACAGCCTGCCCATTCGTGACCCGCAGGGCAACATCGTGGCCATCTTCACGGCCGACGTCTCCCTCGACTGGTTGTCCGAACTCATCAATGCCCGCCACATCTATCCTTCGTCGTACAATCTTCTCCTCTCGCGCACGGGTCAGATTATGGCCTGCCCCGTCGAGAGTCTGGTCATGCGCAAGAACATAGAACAGGTGACGGCCGACATCGAGGACACCACGGTGGACTACATCAATCGCCAGATGCTGTCCGGAGGCAGTGGACAGGCCACCATACGCGACCAGAAGGGTGAGAAAAACTATGTCTACTATGCCCCGATGGGCGACGGAACAGGATGGTCGATGGCCGTCATCTGCTCCGACTATGAGGTCTTCTACAGCCTCCGCCAGGTTGGCTTCAACCTGTTCATCCTCATGCTCCTGGGTCTGGGACTGCTGTGCTTCATCATCATGCGCACAGCTCGCAATGTCCGCCGCCTGCAGGCCGTGAATGCCGAAAAGGAACGCATGGGCAACGAATTGCACATTGCCAGCGAAATACAGAAGGGCATGCTGCCCAAGACATTCCCTCCCTATCCCGAACGCGACGATGTGGAAATCTTCGGTTCGCTGACCCCTGCCAAGGAGGTGGGTGGCGACCTCTTCGACTTCTTCATCCGCGACGAGAAACTCTTCTTCTGCATCGGCGACGTCAGCGGCAAGGGCGTTCCGGCCTCGCTGGTGATGGCTGTCACGCGCAGCCTCTTCCGCACCGTTTCGGCCCACGAGGCGTCTCCGGAGCGCCTTGTCACGCAGATGAACGACTCCATGGCCCAGATGAACGAGACGAACATGTTCGTTACCCTCTTCCTCGGTGTGCTCGACCTGCCCACCGGGCGCCTTCGCTACTGCAATGCAGGCCATTGCCCACCCGTGCTCGTAGGCGATGGCGTGGGACAGATTCCCGTTCTCTCCAACGTCCCGGTAGGTCTCATGGCGGGGTGGAAGTATGAGGGACAGGAACTCCTCGTGCGCCCGCAGACCACCATTTTCCTCTACACCGACGGCCTGACCGAGGCCGAGGACTACAAACATGCCCAGTTCGGCGAAGGACGGATGATGAAGGCCCTCAAGGAGATGACTCCTACCGATAGCCAAACTCCCCAGAGCATCATAGAACGGATAACCGACACGGTCACCGATTTTGTTGGCGATGCCGAGCAGAGCGACGACCTGACCATGTTGGCCATACATTACACCAAGTCGCAACTCGACGTTAAGTTCACGCGCAATCTCGTGTTGCAGAACGACGTTCAACAGGTTGGCCGCCTGAACGAATGGGTAGACGAGGTGTGCGAGGCCGTGGGATTCGATGCTACCACCACGATGCAGATGAACCTGGCCTTGGAGGAGGCCGTGGTGAACGTGATGAACTATGCCTATCCCCACGGTATCGTGGGCAATATCCACATCGAAGCCCAGGCCAATGACATGCGCCTGAAGTTTACCATCGTCGACAGCGGTTCGCCCTTCGACCCCACTGCACAGGAGGAGGCCGACACCTCCCTCAGCGTGGAGGACCGTCCCATCGGCGGCCTTGGCATACACCTTGTACGACAGTTGATGGACAGCATCAACTACGAGCGTACCGAAGGAAAGAACATACTGACACTCAGAAAGAAACTAACGCAGAAATAATAATAAATTTATGAAGACTACAATTGAAGAGAATGGTGGCGTACAAGTCGTCACATTCGAAGGCCGCCTCGATACAGCGGCCAGTGCACAGACCGAGAAAGACCTCCAATCCCTGGACTACGAATCGGGCCAGGACATCATCTTGGATTGCTCCCATCTGGAGTACATTTCTTCCAGTGGTCTGCGCCTGTTCCTCGGCGTCCTGAAGAATGCCAAGGAGAAAGGTATTCATGTCTACATCAAGGGTATCACCGACGATGTCCGTTCCGTCTTTGCCATGACAGGTTTCATCAACCTGTTCGAGTTTAAGCAATAAGGGCGATGGCTAATCGTCCCATTGATACAGACTTACTGGACCGTGCCATCACATTCGCAGTGAGGGCTCATCATGGCATAGAGCGCAAGGGGAAGGGATTCCCCTACATCGTACACCCGATGGAGGCCATGAGCATCGTGGC
The DNA here is from genome assembly GCA_946626595.1 of uncultured Prevotellaceae bacterium. GTDB lineage: Bacteria > Bacteroidota > Bacteroidia > Bacteroidales > Bacteroidaceae > Physcousia. Next base: position 16,324 of record CAMOUQ010000045.1, read on the forward strand.
CACCATGACCAACGACCAGGAACTTCTGGCTGCGGCTGCCCTGCACGATGTCATCGAGGACACCGAAACGACGGCTGACGACCTGCTCAGGGAGTTCGGCCAGCGCATAGCCCGTTTGGTAGAGGCCGAGAGCGACATACACATTGAAGGCAATAAGGCCGATACATGGCGGCAACGCAAGCAAATGGCCATCGACCGACTGATGGCGGCCGACCGCGACGTGAAGATTGTAGCCCTGGGCGATAAGCTTTCGAATATGAGAGCCATCGCTCAAGACTACCATGCCCTGGGCGATGATTTGTGGAATCGTTTCCACGTCAAGGACCCCTCCGAACATGCTTGGCGATACCATGCCCTGGCAGAGGCCCTGAGCGACCTTTCCGACACGGAGGCATACGAGGAGTTCAGACGGCTTGTCGACCAAGTATTCAAATGATATAAAGATGGAAGATACTCTGAATTTGGATTGTCATGGTGAGATGCTGATGCAGCAGTATCGCGAGCTTCTGCCCACGTTGCAGAAGCTCTCTGCGGATGCCTACGCCCAGTTGTGCAAGGCTCTGGAAGAGCAGGGCATTTACGTCACCGCCGTGGAGCATCGCGTCAAGACCGAACGCTCGCTGGCTGGCAAACTGGAACTGAAGGGGGGTAAGTACAGGTCTATCGACGACATTACCGACCTGGTGGGACTGCGTGTCATCACCTTCTACTCCGACGAGGTGGACAAAGTGGCAGCCATAGCCAAACACCTCTTCGACATCGACTGGCAGGACAGCGTGGACAAGCGCAAACTGCATCAGTTGGATGCCTTCGGCTACAACTCCTTGCACTACATCTGTCGTCTGAAGACAGGCGGTCCGCGCTTCGAGTTGCAGATGCGTACGGCCTTGCAGCACGTCTGGTCCACCATGGTGCACGACACTGGCTACAAGGGCAGTGTGCGCATTCCGAACGAGTATCTGCGCCAGTTTAGCCGACTGGCTGGCATGATGGAACTGATGGACGAGGAGTTCAGTCGCTTGCGGCTCTTGCTGGCCGACTACCGTCGTCGGATACAGTCGATGGAGAAGAGCGGACGGCTCGAAGATGTCCCCCTCTCGGCCGACACCTTCCGCCACTATCTCGAACTGCACCCCTTCGACCGCCTGAACCGTCGCATTGCCGCCATCAATCAGGCCGAGGTCTATCCCGTTTCGCTCATGCCCTTCCTGTCTGTGCTGGAATCCTTCGGGTTGGAGACCATCGGCCAGGTGCAGCACTTCGTCGAAGAGAACACCGAGGATGCCTACCAGTTGGCAGTCTCGCAGTTGGCCGTCACCAACCTCGACATACTGTCCTCCAGCACAGCCTTGCAGAATCTCTGCCTCGTGCATGTGCTGAGGAACGGAAAGGGGCGTGAGGGAGTGCGTGCCATTTTCTCCATGCTCAATGGTGAGTCTGACATGAACGACTCGTTGGCCGACATGGCACTTGAGCAGGCTGCTTCGCTGCCTTTCATGCAAAATTCCGAAAAGTCCGTATAATCAGAATTGTCCGAAAATTCAGAATAATCCGATATATCAGATAACTCAGAATAATCCGAAATATTATGAACAAGAACGAGAAATTTGTCATCACCATTAATAGAGAACTGGGTAGCGGTGGCCGCACCGTAGGCCAAAAGTTGGCCGAGCGCCTGGGCGTAGAGTTCTTCGACAAGGCCGTGATTAAGGGTCTGCAAGAGAAGTATGGACTCAGTGCCAAGGAGATAGAACGTGCTAATGGTTGCGACCATGGCTGGTGGTCCGAGTTCAAGCGCCTGGTCAACTTCGGCGGTTACGAAAACACGGCCGGCTACTACGCTCCCAAGTTGGGCTACCACGAGATGTTGGATGCTAAGATTGTCTTCCGCGACGAGACTCAGATTCTGGAGGCCATAGCCAGCGATGTTTCGTGCATCATTGCAGGTCGCAGCGCTTTCCACATCTTCCGTGAGCATCCCAACCACCTGAGCATTCTCATTCAGGCCTCCATGCCCCATCGCCTGGAGCGTGTGATGCGCAAGCAGAACAAGACCGAGGAGGAGGCCCGCAAGGTCATCAAGATTGTCGATGAGATGCGCGAGAACTACGTTCAGGAATGCACCGGCACGTCTCGCTATGACACACGCAACTATCAGCTTGTCATCTCGATGGACAATCTCTCAGAGGACGATGCCGTGGAT
>CAMOUQ010000046.1 GCA_946626595.1 uncultured Prevotellaceae bacterium
CCATCCGGAGTTGCTAACTGCAAACCCAAATGCCAGCAAACACAAAATTCGGTTCACTCGTCCTCGCCAATATTTCAACCTAGTCTTCATCTTAACAATCTATTATGCCTATTTTCTGCCTATTATCACTTCACCTTGTTCCGTTTTGTGTATAGTATTACTAAATACACGTAACTCCTGCGCGCTCGCTCGCACGCGTAACTTTTAAAATATTACTTCTAACCTGCAAATTTACAAAATTATTTCCTTTTTGCAAACTTTTTAAGCAAAAATGAAAGTTATTACCCCCCCCCGTTAACAATTTTTAACTTTATTCTTCGTTTATTAGGGAGATTTTACTGCCGCAAGGGGTTCATTTAGGTCAAGAATTAGAGAATTAGAGAATTAATAGCATTTCCATAAGTATAAGAGGAATGAAAAGGAGAATAAGACAGGGTCAAAAAATTCTCTAATTCTCTAATTCTTGATAAAACTCACTAATTTTTAATCGGCGATTTTATCGATTTCTTTCTTGATGTCGCGGTTGAAGTCGCAGCCCATGGCGCGGATGCGACCTCGGGGGTCGAGGAGGATGTGATAGGGGATGTTGCGGATACCTATGCGCGAGAGGTAGGGACTGGCCCATCCGAGATGGTCGCAGTGGTAGGTCCATCGGGTGGAGTCGGTGATGGATTTGGGCAGATGTTCTTGTTTGGGGTCCACATCAAGCGAATAGGTGAATACGTGGAGGCTGTCGCGGTGGTCGGACAGTGCCTGGCGCGTGTAGTTGTTGACGGAGGCTCCGCCGTATTTCCATTCGGCCCAGAAGTTGATGAGGAGGTACTTGCCCTTGTGGGCAGGGATGATGTCATTCTTGGGCAGTCGGCCGCCCATCTTCAGGGGGCTCTTGCCCTGGCGCGGCGAAGGGGGAATGACGGAGTCGGCACCCTCCACGACCTCCTTGCCCAGACTGAGGGCATCGCCCTGGATGTTGACTTCTTGTCCGCCGCGGGCCAGGAAGGAGAGTGTCATGTAGTTGGGATAGATGATGACGAAGGTGAACTGCTCGTCGTGCGGCACGGGCGCGGAATAGTCGAATCGCCCCTTGACGATGTGCAGCGTATCGATGCTCATGAGTCCGCCATCGGGACTGTAGAGCAACAGGTCTGCCTGCGGCAGGTTCTGGAATTCGCCCCGGATGCGAAGTTTTCCTCTTTGCGGACCGCAGGCCGCAAAGAGGAAAACTATTAGTATTAGGAGAATTCTTCTCATAGGATTGCCTAGGATAACCTAGGAATACCTAGGAATGCCTAGGATAATAATTACTTCACCAACCCAGCGATGGCGGTGGCGTACTTGGCGAACTCGAGGTCGTTGAGGGCGCGAGCCTTGAGGCTGGCATCCTTCTCGAAGGCCTGGCGCAGGTTGCTGACAACGGCGGCAGCGTCACCCGTGCGGGCAGCCAGTACGGCAGAGAGGTAAGAGGTGGTGGCGTCGGCGTTCTTCACACCGGCCAGGGTCTGACGGGCAGCGGCGTAGTCCTGATTCAGAATCTGAGCCAGAGCGGCAGCGTTGTTCTTGGCTTCGCCCAGGTTCTTGGCAGCCTGCTGGTAGTTACCCTTGGCAACGTTGTAGGCACCCATGACATCGTTGTAGGCATCGGCACCGAAGCCCTGACCGAGGAGACCCTCAGCCTCGTTGAGCTTACCGTCGCGCAGAGCCAGCAGGGCCTGGTTGGTGTTGACTTCGGGAGCGCGGCTGTTGATGTTGCGAGCCTTGGCCAGCAACTGGGCAGCCTTCTCGTAGTCACCCTCGGCGTAGGCTACGCTGGCCTGGTTGTTGAGGGCGCGGTAGTCGTTGGGGAAGAGCTTGGCGATGGTCTGGTACCACTGCTGCTTCTCATTGGGGTCGCTGACGAGCTTGTTGGCACCGTAGATGAGTTCCTCTACGCTCAGCTTAGAAGCGTCGTCCTTGTACTGCTTCACGATTTCCTCGTCGCTGCGACCGATGACCTGATAGTTCACGATCATGCGTGCACGACGCAGCTCGGGCATGATGCCGTCCTTGATGTCGGTGTAGATGTTGCTCATGTTGCGGATCTGCTGTTCGCGCTCCTCGGGGTCCTTGTACATAGAGAGGACGGAGAGGATGACCTGCTTGTCCTGGAGGTTGCTGGCCTTGACGAGTTCCTGGAAGCCGTCCCAGTCCTCAGCGGTGTAGCGGGTGTTGATGTCGGCTTTCATCTTGATCTTCTGCAGTTCCTTCTTCAGGTAGTCGGAGCTGACGTTCTGACGACGCTCGGCGAGCTTCTCGTTGAAGGAGTACTTACCGTCGGGCGAAGCGTAGGCGCTGACCTCGATGGCATCCAGGACGCGCTTCTCGTTGTTGTCGTTGATGTCCTTCAGCACAGCCACGAGGTCCTTGACGCTGACGCTCTGGAGCTCACTGGTGCGGAGGTTGGCCTGGTTGATGAGGAACTTGATGTTGGCCTCCTGCTTCTGCTGGATGGTGCGCTGGAACTTGTCGGTAGCCTGGGCACCTGTGGCGCCGTCGAGGCAACGAGAGATGAGGTCCTCGGTGGCGATGACGCCGTAGCCGATCTTGACCTCAGGAATCTGCTTAACCTTCTTGCCCAACTTGGCGTCGAACTTCATGTAGAGGTCGCTCTTGAGCATCTCGGGTGTGTAACGGAAGTTGGCCTTCATGCTGTAGGTGCCACCGACCTTATACTGTACGGCGGTGCCGTTGCCTTCGACCTTCTCACCCTGGAAGGTTGCGCTCTCTGAGGTTACCTCGCCGCCCTGGTAACGGAGTACGGGGGTGCAGGTGACCACGGCCTTCTTCTTCATGTACTTTTCGGGGATGGTTACCGAAATCTGTGCGGGAACTTCACCGCTCTGCTCTACGAGGGGCGTGGGGGTTACCTTGAAATCGTCGGACGTGAGATTGCCCAACTTGCTGCAACTTGTCAGCACCACGGCTGAACCAAGCGTGAGGAAAAGAATTTTCTTCATCGTTAATTAAGTTTTTATATTAAAGAATACACTATTCGCACGCAAAGTTACACAATTCCTCTGACATAACCACGAAATTCTGACAAAAATTACAAATACACGGATTACAAAGACCACGAATTACTTTACGACCACGGATTAAACGGATTAAACGGATTACAGAGACCACGAATTACACGAATTTAACGAATTTTATAAAAAACCACGGATTAAACGGATTAAACGGATTACAGAGACCACGAATTACACGAATTTAACGAATTACTTTACGACCACGAATTAAACTTTTACCACGAATTACACGAATTTCACGAATTGGCTACGCCCTCATACACGCCGAAGGCAAAATTCTCGCACAGCGAGCGGCAAGCCGATTACGTGTAATTCGAGAAATTCGTGGTAAAAAAAATCTGTGTAATCCGTTTAATCGTGGTTTTTATAAAATTCGTTTAATTCGAGTAATTCGTGGTAAAAATTTAATTCGTGGTCTTTGTAATCCGTTTAATCCGTTTAATCCGTGGTGGTAAAATATAATTCGTGTAATTCGAGAAATTCGTGGTCTAAGTATAATCTGTGTAATCCGTTTAATCGTGGTAGTAAAAGTTTATTCGTAGATGAGGGTAGCGAGGTGTTGGGGGGAGAAGGTCTCTTGGGCGACGGTGAGGAGTCGTGGTGCGGTGAGGTCGTCAATCTCGTCGCAGAATTCCTGTAGCGTCTGGGTGGCGTTTTGGTGGAGCAGTCGCCGTCCCATGCTGATGGCCACGTTTTCGCCGTTCTCCCATGCCAGGGTCACCTGTCCCTTCAGTTGGCGTTTGGCGGCAGAGAGTACGTTGGGGGAGAGCGGTGACTGACAGAGGCGGTCCAGTTCGTTGTGCACCAGTCGCAGACAGCGGTCGACGTCGGCGTGGTCGCAGCCGAAGTAGGTGGTCCAGAGGCCCGTGTCGGTGTAGCCCGTCAGGCTGCTCTCCACGGTGTAGACGAGTCCGCGCCGCTCGCGCAGCGACATGTTCAGTCGGGAACTCATGCCCGGACCGCCCAACAGGTTGTTGAGCAGGTAGAGCGACATGTAGCGGGGGTCGGAGATGCTGCACGAACGGGTGCCGACGATGACATGCGCCTGGTGGGTGGACTTATGGACCCTGACGGGGAATGAAGAATTAAGAGGTAAACTATTAATTCTTAATTCTTCTTTCTTAATTCTTAATTTATCATCTTCCCTATTAATTCTTAATTCTTCTTTCTTAATTCTTAATTCTTGGTCTGCCGCTTTGATGTCAGCAAGCAGTCCACCCCGTGCGGAGATGGGGCCCACGTCGCCGAGGACGAAGAGGACCATGCGCGAGGGATGGTAGAGGCGGTCGGCAAAGCGGTGGAGGTCGGCACTGCTGTATTGGCGCAGTCGGTCGGCCTGTCCCAGGATGTTGCGGCCAAGGGGGTGATTGGGAAAGACGAGGGCCTCGAAGTCGTCGTAGATGAGTTCGGAGGGCGAATCGTTGTAACTCTCTATCTCGTCGATGACCACTTCCACCTCCTTCTCCAGTTCGCGCTGGGGATAGGTGCTGTGGAGGGTGATGTCGAAGAGGAGGTCGATGGCGCGGCGCAGGTGCTGGCGCAGACAGGTGCAGTAGTAGACGGTGTGCTCCTTGCCGGTGTAGGCATTGAGGTCGCCACCCACAGCCTCCATGCTGTTGATGATGTGCCAGGCACGGCGACGCTCGGTGCCCTTGAACGACATATGCTCGATGAAATGGGCCATTCCTGACTCTTCGGGGAGTTCGTCGCGGGTGCCGGCACCGACGGCGATGCCACAGTAGACGACCTGGCCGGGGCGGTGGTCGACGACGATGCGGAGTCCGTTGTCTAAGGTGAGAGTTTGCAAAAGGGGAAAAGGTTAAAAGGTTAAAAAGTTAAAAGGTTAAAAAGTTAAAAGGGGGCCTTAGGGGCTTTAAGGGCCTTAGGGGCCTTAGGGGGCTTAGGGGGCTGAAGGTAGAGGAGGGCCTCGGGACCGATGTTGAAGAGAAGGTCGACGATGCTGAGGTCGGACATGAAACCGTGGCGGTCGGAAAAGAGCTGGTAATAGGGAGGGAGAGAAGAGCCTGAGAGAGAAGAGCCTGTGAGAGAAGGGACTTCTCGCTTGCTTAATTCTTCACTCTTAATTCCTAATTCTTCTTTTAGTATCATGTCCTGGAGGGCCTGGTTGTAGTCGACGAGGAAATCCCAGCGGCGTTCGTAGAAGGGGGCGAAGTCGTCGGCGTAGAACTCGAAGAAGGGGGTGCGGCCGTAGTTGCTGCGGAGGGCATTCCAGTGGAGGTGGCGCCAGTTGCCGTGGTCGCTGATGCGTATGTCGCGCATCGGGGTGCGATAGGGCACGAACTTCACCACGGGCACGGTGAGGGACATCGGTCCGTTGGGCGAGGCTATCCAGCAGCGGTTGTGCAGGGTCTGCTTACGGTATATCTCGTCGAAGTCTACCACGGCCGACGGGCACTGGGCCAGCCGGACGTAGTAGGATATGGGAGCCAGATAATAGGATGGGAGGATCATAGGATTTGATAGGATTGCCTAGGATTACCTAGGAATGCCTAGGAATGCCTAGGAAGACCTAGTTAATATTCTCCACCCAGCGGAAGAGGCGGTTCCAACGGATGCCACCGCTGAAGAGACTGTAGTCCTTGTTGCGCGACATCCATATCATGATGGGCTTGCCCACGATGTGGTCCTCGGGCACGAAGCCCCAGTAGCGGGAGTCGGCCGAGTTGTGACGGTTGTCGCCCTGCATCCAGTAGTAGTCCATCTGGAAGGTGTAGGACGTGGCCTTCTGGCCATTGATGAGGATGTCGCCCTGGGGAGTCACCTCCAGGGAGTTGCCCTCGTAGACCCGGATGCAGCGCTCGTAGATGGGGAGGTTCTGCAGATTGAGGGTGATGGAGGCTCCCTTGGCCGGAATCCAGATGGGTCCGTAGTTGTCGACCGTCCAGCCCTTGTGGCCGTTGAGGGGGTAGAGTACATCCGTCTCGTCCTGTTCGACGGGGGTGATGGACTTCACCAGGTCGGGGCGTGCCTCCAGGGCCTGCTTCATCTTGGCCGTCAAGGGGCAGATGCCGTCGCGGTACATGCCGTGTCCCCCACCCTGTCCGTAGAGATCGTCGGCGGAGATGCCGACTTCGCGCACGATTTCCTCGGGCAACATGCGGTCGGCAAGTTCGACGTGGTAGTTGTACTGCACGTTGTCGGGCTCCTTGTTGGGCTTACCATCGAGGTAGACGATGCGGTCCTTGATCTGGAGCGTCTGGCCCGGCAGTCCGACACAGCGCTTGACGTAGTTCTCGCGCCGGTCGACGGGTCGCCACGTGACTTCGCCAAACTCGCCGCGGTTGCCTTTTATATAATCGGTACCCAGGGCATAGATCTGGTTGTAGTACTGACGGCGCTGGAGGTCGGTGTAGGAGTCGAGGTCGGGGGCGTCGAAGTTTTGCTGATAGATCTGGCGGCCATACATATAGCAGAGCAGCGAATAGTCGCTGGCCTGATAGCGGAGGTCGAGGGCTACGGTGTCGCCCGAGGGATAGTTGAAGACCACGATGTCGTTGAGCTGTACGGGCTTGGGACTGGTGCGCTTGTACTTCCACTGGGGCCAGGTGATGTAGCTCTGTATGCCTCCGATGGGCAGCGTGTGCTGGCACAGGGGCATGCTGAGGGGCGTCATGGGGCCGCGCGGACCGTAGCTGGTCTTGGACACGTAGAGGTAGTCGCCCACGAGGAGACTCTTCTCCAGACTGCTGGAGGGAATGGTGTAGTTCTGGAAGAAATAAATATTGACAAAGTAGACGGCCACGAGGGCGAACACGATGGCGTCGACCCAACTCATGATGCCGCGGGCCACGGGGTCCTCGAGTTCCTTCCACCAGCCCCACTTGATCTTCTTCGTCACAAAGGCGTCGAACACGAAGGGTACGGCGACGAAGCCCCACCACGAACGTATCCACAGCAGGAAGGCCACCAATAGGAGGCACCATATTATACCTTGCGCCCAATCTTTCCAGGTGCGCGGTTTCTCTTCTATCTTTTTCATATCATTTTTTTTGACTAAGATTGCCTAGGATTTCCTAGGACTGCCTAGGTATGCCTAGGATTGTCTAGGATTGTCTAGGATTGCTTAGGAAAATTAAAAATCAAACAAATCCCTCATGGTGAGGAGGCCGGTGTGCTGTGCCGTGTACTCGGCAGCCATGACGGCCCCGAGGGCAAAGCCGCGGCGGTTGTGGGCATCGTGGGTGATGGTGATGAGGTCGGCCTCGGAGTCGTAGCGCACGGTGTGGATGCCGGGGACCTCACCCCGACGGATGTCGTCGACGCGCAGGAGGCGGGGGTCGGTGGTCTCCTCGGCCCAGTCGTCCTTGCGGTCGAGGCGTTCCACGATTTCCTCGGCCAGGGTGATGGCGGTGCCGCTGGGATGGTCGAGTTTGTGGACGTGGTGGGTCTCCTCCAGTTCGACGTCATACTGCGGGAAGCGGTTCATCAGTTCGGCCAGGTAGCGGTTGACGGCCGAGAAGATGGCCACGCCGACGGAGAAGTTGGAGGCCCAGAAGAGCGTCTTGCCGCCCTCGGTGCAGGCCCGGCAGACATCGTCGCCATGCTCCTTGCGCCAGCCCGTGCTGCCACTGACGACCTTGACCCCTTGCTCCCAGGCACGGAGGTAGTTGCCGTAGGCGGCCTGCGGCGCCGTGAACTCGATGGCGACATCGGCCGAGCGGAAGGCGGGACTGTCGAAGTCCTGCTGGTTGTCGATGTCGATAATACACACAATCTCATGACCACGGCTGAGGGCGATTTCCTCTATCATGTGACCCATCTTGCCGTATCCTATCAAGGCTATTTTCATGTTATTTGAATAAAAATTTCTGCAAAGATAGGGAATATCGGCGAAAAAGCGTACTTTTGTTATGTTTTTTTAAGAAAAGAGATGAAATGGAGCGACTTTTGCACTACGTCTGGCGCCATAGGCTGCTGCCCCTGAAGGCACTGCTGACCACCGACGGCGAGGAACTGGAAATCGTGGACCCCGGACTGGCTAACAACAATGCGGGGCCCGACTTCTTCAACGCCAAAGTGCGCATAGGCACGACCATGTGGGCCGGAAACGTGGAGATACACCTGCGCTCGAGCGACTGGTACCGACACGGGCACGAGACGGACGAGGCATACAACAACGTGGTGCTGCACGTGGCCAACGTGGTGGACTGCGAGGTGAGGACGGAGTCGGGGAAACGACTGCCGCAACTGCAACTGGACATACCCGCCGACCTGGGCTCGCGATACGAAACGCTGCAGAAGACCGAGGACTACCCCCGATGCCACCGCATCATACCCCTGATAGACCCCTTCAAGGCTCACGCATGGATGGACACGCTGCTGGCCGAACGACTGACGGAACGGGCCGCAATGGTGGAGAAACGGCTGCAGGAGACCCGGGGCAACTGGGAGTGGGCACTATTCGTGACCCTGGCGCGTAACTTCGGGTTCGGACTGAACGGCGACGCCTTCGAAACATGGGCTCGGCGGATTCCGCTGGAACGCATCGGCAAACACCGCGACGAACTGTTCCAGATAGAGGCCATATTCCTGGGCATGGCGGGACTGCTGGAACCTGAGGCCCTGCCACCGAACTCGCGAGAGGAGGGACAGGCGGACGAATACTTCCAACGGCTGAGACGGGAATTCCAATACCAGTGCCGACTGTTCGACCTGGGGGAGACGATGTCGTACAGACAATGGAAGTACCTGCGACTACGACCGCAGAACTTCCCGCACATCCGACTGGCGGAACTGGCCTGGATGTACCACAAGGGGAACATCGGACTGTCGCGCATCATCGACGCGACCCTGGACGACAAACCGCTGGAACGACTGTACGACCTGCTGCAGGCGACGACCTCGGACTACTGGCACCGACACATCATGTTCGGACGCTGCGTGGACCACCGACAACTGCACCTGAGCCTGCAGACGCAGCACTTGCTCATCATCAACACGGTGCTGCCGGTGCTGTACGCCTACGCCACGGACCACGACGACTGGAACCTGCGGGAACGGGTGATTGACTTGCCACGACAACTGCCGGCGGAACGTAACCACATACTGAGACAGTGGCAGACCTGCGGACTGCAAGCGGACAGTGCCGCGGACAGCCAGGCACTGATACAACTGAAACGGCAATACTGCGACCGACACGACTGTCTACGGTGCAACTTCGGATACGAATACCTAAAAAACAATTGACAACCACGAATGAATTTTACGACCACGGATTAAACGGATTAAACGGATTACTTTACGACCACGAATTACTCGAATTAAACGAATTAGTACGACCACGGATTAAACGGATTACACGGATTATGAACTTAGACAAGGGATTACTTAGACCACGAATTGCACGAATTTCACGAATTTTTTGTCCTCTCATATACTCCGAAGGCAAAATTCGTGAAATTCGAGAAATTCGTGGTAATCTTTTAATTCGAGAAATTCGTGGTCGTCTTAATCCGTGTAATCCGTTTAATCGTGGTAGTTTTTTAATTCGTAAAATTCGTGAAATTCGTGTAATTCGTGGTAATCTTTTAATTCGAGAAATTCGTGTAATTCGTGGTCGTAAAGTAATTCGTGTAATTCGTGGTAGTTTTAATTCGAGTAATTCGTGGTAAAATTTGATGTAATATGAAGTATAATGAGTTAAGAATGAAGGTACGCGATTATGAGTGCGACCTGCAGGGCATAGTAAATAATGCCAACTACCAACACTATACGGAACATGCGCGGCACGAGTGGTTGCTGAGCATGGGCGTGTCGTTTGCCGACCTCCACCAGCGGGGAATAGACTGCGTGGTGGCGCGCATCACACTGGCATACAAAACGCCACTGCACAGCCGCGACGAGTTCGTGGTGCGCACACGGGTGGAGAAGGAGGGCGTAAGGTACGTCTTCCACCAGGACATCGTGCGACTGCCGGACGAGAAACTTTGCTGCCGAGCCAAAGTGGACATCGTGGCCGTGGTGAACGGCGAACTGGTGGCGGAGTGCCCGGAACTGGACGAGTTATTAGGAGAGACTAAGAGAGACTAGGATAACCTAGGAATGCCTAAGATAACCTAGGATTGCCTAAGATAAAAAAAAGCCTATGAGCGACGAAATACTTTATATGATGGCACTGACGTGCGCCCTGCCCTACCAGTCGCAGGTGCAGCGGCAGTTGCTGGAGGAGGCGGGGTCGGCAAAGGCCCTGTACGAGCACCGACATGAACTGCGCGACATGATGCCCGAAGTGAACGAACGGCTGGCGGCCATCGTGGCCGGCCTGGACAGCCACATGGCGCGGGCCGAGGAGGAGGTGGCCTTTGCCGAAAAGAACCACATACGCATCGTCGGACTGCACGATGCCGACTTCCCGGCCCGACTGAACGAGTGCCTGGATGCACCCATCCTGCTCTACTACCGGGGCTCGGCGGACATGAACTGCCGCCACACGCTGAGCATCGTGGGGACGCGCAAGGCGACGCAATACGGGTGCGACTTCTGTCAGCACCTGCTGGCCGACCTGAAGCGGATGTGCCCCGACACACTGGTCGTGAGCGGACTGGCCTACGGCATCGACATACAGGCGCATCGGCGCGCACTGGAGAACGGACTGCCGACGATAGGCGTGCTGGCACACGGCCTGGACCAGATATATCCGCCCATGCACCGACAGACGGCCATAGAGATGCTGGAACAGGGCGGACTGCTGACGGAATACATGAGCCGCAGCATACCGGAGAAACTGAACTTCGTGAGCCGCAACCGCATCGTGGCGGGCATGACGGACGCCACGCTGGTGGTGGAGAGTGCGCAGAAGGGGGGCAGCCTCATCACGGCACGCATAGCAGGCGAATACGGTCGCGACGTGTTTGCCGTGCCGGGGCGCATCGGCGACGGCGCGTCGGCAGGTTGCAACCTGCTGATCCGCGACAACAGGGCCGCCCTGGTGCAGTCGGCGGAGGAACTGGTGAAGGCCATGGGCTGGGCCACGGTGCAAAAAGAGAAACAGCCCGTGCAAGGCGAGCTGTTTCCTGAACTGTCTGCCGATGAAACGGCCGTTTTCCATGCCCTGAAGGGTTGCGACGGCAAGCATCTGAACCAACTGGCGGTGGACACCGACATCCCCATCGGCCGACTGACGAGCTTGCTCTTCGACATGGAGATGCGCGGTCTCATCCGTTCCATGAGTGGCGGCACCTACCGCCTCTTAACCTTTTAACCCTTTAACCTTTTAACATTTTAACATTTTAACCCAAGTACAGTCTCCACGCCGCCATGACATCGAACATGCGGGGATGTTGGCAGTTCTCGATGCGGCTGATGGCGCAGACGAGGGGAATCATGCGGTCGGCATCCAGGGGGTCTATGACGTCCTGGGGTGAGAAGCCTGTGAGGGCGCAGACGCGGGCGGTGTAGAGTCGCCGGTCCTGGCCGTCGGCATCGGGGTCCCATTGTGTGAGCAGTCGGGCCACCGTGGTGAGATGGCGCCGCCACACGAGTGTGCGGATAGTGATGAAGGCGGCACGGTAGCCATATATCGGGTTGCGAAACTGATATTCGTCGCGGTCGGTTTGCTGTGGACTCAGGCCTTGCCATATCCACCCTGTCCGACGCAGGTGTAGCGGGTTGTTGTTTTTCATCTTCGAAGCATTCTTAATTCTTAATTCTAACAGCATCACATGCACGACGTGACACCTGCGCTGGCCGTCAGAGCAGCCACGATGGCAGAGAGTATCTGCAACAGGATTTGTCCTATGCGCTTTCTTCTTTCCTTATTCATATCTTTTAATTTTTTAATTTTTAATTTTTATCTTTAATCTTTCATCTTTTAATCCTCCCACGTCCCCTGACCTCTCCCCTCCCTCCACGGGAGGGGCCGGGGGAGGGTCTTTTTTTTAGGGCGTCACATCTCCGGGATCGGCCTGTCCGCCGTTGTTACCTCCGGTGTTGCCACCGTCGTCGTCGGAGCCACCGGTGCCGATGACCTGGTCGACGGCCAGGCGCATCTCCTTGCGGCTCTGGGCCTGAAGTTCGCGGGTTGCCACCTGACGAAACGTGGCCTCGTTGAGCAGGGTGCGGAACTCCTCGCTGGCCGACCAGCGTACGTTGACGCCCTTGATCATGCTGGCGTTGAAGTCGTCGGCCGAATCGGAGCCCTCAGAACTGAGGGTCACGAAGAAGGCCCCCATGTCGCCCAGTTGCACCTTGTTGCCCTTGAGCAGATTCTCGCGGATGCAGGCCACCGTGTCGGTGAGCAGCCCCATGATGGTCCCCTTGGAGAAGGGCGAGCCGTGGCTGGAGATGTGTGCCGAGAGTTCGGCCAGACCGATGAGTTCCTGATACTGTGCAGCGGCGTAGATCTTCTTCTCGCTGCCCTTGTCGTTGGGCTTAGACAGACGTGCTGCCAAACTGTAATTGATTGCCATAATTAATGATTCTTTTTTTTGTTAATGAATGGTTGTTGATAATCTCTTGCAATGTCCGGAATTGCAGTGTCGCACGGGACTGTTCGTTTCGTTTGACGATGCAAAGTTACGACATGCCACAGGGCCGATGTCAGTCTGTGTCGCGCACTGTCGCGATAGGGCACGATAAGTCACGATATGTCCCTTCCCCTCCATCCTCCCGTCGATTGCGTTCAGACCATACTATGGTTGGAGCTCCGACAATACTATGGTTGGAGGTCAGACAATAGTAAGGTTGGAGGTCCGACAATAGTAAGGTTGGAGGTCAAACCATAGTAGGGACGAAAGGGCACCGACGGGAGGATGAAGGAAAAACCAGGATTTTCTTTGTCGGAAAGAAAAATAAACGTAACTTTGCAGCACATGTTGAACCTTAAATTACAACAGATTATGAAGAAAAAACTACTCCTAACACTGTTCACTATGCTGCTGACGGCCGGACAGGCATGGGCACAATGGGAACAGCAGAAGCGTGTGACGCAGGTGGTGGTGTGGAATGCCGACCAGACGTACACCGTCTACAAGTGTGCCGACCAACCCACCATCAACATGCAGGACGACCAGATGGTGCTGACGGTGAACGACACGCAAGTCTACTACCCCGCCAACGAGGTGCGCAAGTTCACCTTCGACGACGACAGCCTGACACCCGTGGAACGGACGAAGAAACAGGCCACATTCGACATCACGCAGGAGCGCATCGTCGTCAGCGACCTGGGCCAGGGCAGCGTCAACGTCTACGACGCCAACGGCCGACAGATGGCCTCCGCAAAGAGCGAAGGCGGACAGGCCACAGTGAACATATCCCAACTGCGCCGCGGCGTCTACGTGGTGAAGGCTGGAAACACTAACTTCAAATTCCTGAAACGATGAAAGCAAAACACAGCATACTGGCATTGGCCATGGGCCTGCTGACGGCCTCGACGCTGACGGCCCAGACGCACCCCGCCGCATGGCAGTTCTTCCAGAAGGGCAATTACCAATCGTACATCCCGGCAGCAAATGTGGAGAAAGTGAAATTCACCGACACCAACTACGACACCTACGTCTACGCCGATGGCTCCATCAACGAGCAGGGACAGTGGGTGATGAAACTCAGCGGCTACGGCCACATCGGCATCGCCACGACACGCATCGGCGTGGTGCCGGCAGCATGGCCCGACAGCCTCATGGAGAAATACTACCAGGACGGCACCATCGCCAACCTGCACGAGGCACACCCCGACACCTCCACCGTGTATAACCGCGCCGAATTCGTCGTGGACGAAGGCAGCTGGAGACCCGTCATCTTCGGCTTCGACGCTGCAGGCCAGCTGCGCAGCCACTACCTGGGAGCAGCGGTGGCCTTCGACAGCAAGTTTGTGGGCGAACTGAACGAGAACTTGATCAGGCCAGCCGATAGTGACCAATCCCAACATTACGACTTCGGCTATGCCGCCCTCATGCACATCCGCGACGTGATGGGCGAGGACATGACGGTAGTCAATGCCTATGGCGCATATTGGGGATACGATTGGTTCTCCAACTGGGAAAGGAATAGTTACATGGGTTCAAAATACTACTACGCCCAAATCGTGTGGCGGACTCTGGCACAGGGAATACAGGACGCCACGAGGCTGATAAACACCATGACGCTGAGGAGCAAGGTGACTGACGTGAGCGCACCGCTGGCAACGGCATACGCACAGAGGGCCCTGCTGAGACTGGATGCGGCACGCATGTACGAATTCCTGCCCAACGACGGCGTTTCGTCGGTGAACCAGGCTGGCAACGACGTCCTGGGACTCACCTACACCACGGCCACCGACCCCTACGACTCCACAGCCGTACGCTGCAACCGACAGACCATGGTAGACTGCATCGTGAACGACCTGAACGAGGCCGAGGCCCTGCTGGAACAGACCACCACGGACGACAAACTGCTGGCCAGCAAGGCCGTCGTCAGCGGACTGAAGGCACGCCTGTATATGTGGACCGAAAACTACGCCCTGGCCCTGAGGTATGCCACGAGGGCCATAGAGCAGTCGGGCGCCACACCGCTCACCCGCGAACAGTGGCTGAGCACCACACAGGGATTCAACGACCGCCGCATGCCGGCCTGGATGTGGGCCTTCCACTTCACTCCGGACTGCCGGGCCGTGGAGTCGGAAATCGTCAACTGGACGTCGTGGATGAGCCCCGAATACACCGAAGGCTATGCAGCCACACCCACCACTGCGTGCATCGGAAAGAGCATCTACGACAGGATAGCCGACACGGACTTCCGCAAACTCTCCTTCAAGGCCCCGGCAGGCAGTGCCCTCAGCGAACAGGTGCCGACACTCGGCAGCCTGGACGAATGCTACACCTACACCTCCGTGAAGTTCCGCCCCGGACAGGGCATCACCGACCAGCCTGAGGTGTCGTGCGCCGTAGACGTGCCCCTGATGCGCGTGGAGGAGATGTACTTCATACAGATGGAGGCCGAGGCGCAACAGGGCAACCTGGTGGAGGGCAGCACGCAGCTGAACAAGTTCATGAAACAGTACCGCAACGACCAGTACGCCTTCATCGGAAGCAGCAAGGAGGAACTGGTGGAGGAGATATTCCTGCAGAAGCGCGTAGAACTGTGGGGCGAGGGACTGAACTACTTCGACTACAAACGGCTGAACCACCCCGTAACACGCAGCTACGAAGGCACAAACTTCCCCTCGAAGTATCAATTCAACACCACCACCCGACCGGCTTGGATGAACTTCGTGTTCGTCATGAATGCCTTCAGTGGTGCACTGGAGAACTGGAACAACCCCGACCCAAGCAACTGCTACGAAACCGCCAACTAATAACCCCACTAAAACAGAAGCAAGATGAAAACACTTAGATATATATTTGCCATGCTGGCCCTGACGCTGACGGCTGCGCTGAAGGCACAGGTCATAGAGTTCTACCAGAACTACGACGGCGACAGGTTTGTCGACAAGATGTACCTGGCAGCATACGACAGCATACGATACGTACCGGAACAGGACTGGAACGCACAGATTGAGATAAGCCGCACCTACATCGACGTGAAGGGACAAGGCCACGTCGTGCTCGCCGCCACCACAGGACCCGACGCACACGAGGCCTACCTGGCCATGCAGGAGAACGACATCACTACGGAGTATTTCACCGAGAAACAAGGCGAATACAAGAGCCTGCCGGCCGGAACGACAACGGAGGTGGACATGGCGGTGCCCGACATCAGCCGGACGTACGGCGTGATGCTGTTCACCCGCAACCGCTACTATCCAAACCAATACTACTTCGTGACCCTTGCAGTGGAGCCCGGCATGTGGACCAACTGGGTGCCGATAGGCAAGGGCACATACACCGACGACCTGGTAGGCCCTATCTTTGGCGGGGAAAACCTGACCTATGAGGTGGAGGTGCAGGAGAACTTGCTCGTGCCGGGCATGTACTGCATCAAAAACCCATACGGAGAGGCATACCCCCTCAACGAACCGGGCGACTGGGACGCAACGCAGGACTACTACTTCGTCATCAACGCCGAAGACCCGACAGCCGTATACATCGAGGAACAGGATCTGGGCCTGGACTGGGGCTACGGAATGTTCAAGGTCGTCTCCAGGGCCTCGTACTACATGGCCAGGGGATGGAGCAAAGACGAAGTGAAGGCGGAAAACCTGTTCGGAAAACTGGAGGACGGCGTCATCACATTCCCCGTGAATGCCTTCATGGTGGCCTTGGCAAACTATAATGATGGAGCCTGGTCGTTCTATGGCAACCCGAACGGTGCCTTCCGACTGGTGCTGCCGCAGAACAGCACGCGCACAGCTGCTCCCTCGAAGCCTGCCGGACAAGGCATGCCTACCACCAACCGACACGGCAAACAATTCAAGATCGCCACGGTCGGAGAGCGCATAAAATAGGGTAGCACAAACCTGCAGATACAGCAAAGGCTGGACACGATACCATCTCGTGCCCAGCCTTATTTTTATCAAGAATTAGAACCCCAAATACTATTAATTTGATAATTATTTATTATTTTCTTGATGTTTTATTTGGTGGTTTATAAAATAATTGATAACTTTGCACCAGAAAACAAACGAGAAACAAAACTGAACGAAAAACTAAAAATTTGAATACTATGGAAAAGTTGATCAGACTGATGGCGAACAATCGCACGTACAACGAGCA
>CAMOUQ010000047.1 GCA_946626595.1 uncultured Prevotellaceae bacterium
CTTCGGCGTCAGCAGCCACTACGACACGGCTATACACGCGTGGTTCGGGAAAGAAGGTTAAAAAGTTAAAAAGTTAAAAAGTTAAAAAGTTAAAAAGTTAAAAAGTTAAAAAGTTAAAAAGTTAAAAAGTTAAAAAGTTAAAAGGTTCTTGCTCCGCGATGCTACGCAAGCGGCAAAGCCGAGCGAAAAAGTTAAAAAGTTAAATTGTACATATAGATGAAATGGTTCTCATTAAATAAGGAAATAGCCATCGACCTTGGAACGGCCAACACCATCATCATCAGCGACGGAAAGATTGTGGTGGACCAGCCCAGCGTGGTGGCTTTGGACCGCCGTACCGACCGCATGATAGCCGTTGGCGAAAGGGCCAAGGAGATGCACGAGAAGACCAACTCCGACATACGCACTGTGCGCCCCCTGCGCGACGGTGTGATTGCCGACTTTGACGCCTGCGAGAAGATGATTCGCGGACTGATAAACATGGTGCACACGGGACGCAGCCTCTTCAGTCCGGCCGTGCGCATGGTCATCGGTGTGCCCAGCGGCAGCACCGAAGTGGAACTGCGTGCTGTGCGCGACAGTGCCGAGCATGCCGGCGGACGCGAGGTGTACCTCATATACGAGCCCATGGCTGCAGCCATCGGTATCGGCCTGGATGTGCTGGCACCGCAGGGAAACATGGTGGTGGACATCGGCGGCGGCAGCACCGAGATTGCCGTCATCTCGCTGGGTGGCATCGTTGTCAACAAGAGTCAGCGTGTGGCTGGCGACGACCTGACGGCCGACATCCAGGAGTACATGAGCCGGCAGCACAACCTCCGCGTGTCGGAGCGTATGGCCGAGCGCATCAAGATTAACGTGGGCGCAGCCCTCACCGACCTGGGCGACGAGGCTCCCGAGGACTATGTAGTCTACGGCCCGAACAGGATTACGGCCCTGCCCATGGAGGTGCCCGTATGCTATCAGGAGATAGCCCACTGCCTGGAGAAGACCATTTCCAAGATTGAGGCTGCCGTACTGAGCGCCCTGGAGGCTACCCCTCCCGAACTGTATGCCGACATCGTGAAGAACGGCATCTGGCTGACGGGCGGCGGCGCCTATCTGCGTGGTCTGGACAAGCGTCTGACCAACAAACTGAACATCCCCTTCCACGTGGCCGAGGATCCCTTGCACAGCGTGGCAAAGGGTACGGGCGTGGCCCTGAAGAATATTCAGAGCTTCTCCTTCCTGATGTAACCGAAAGGGGAAAGGGCGGTAGCATCGTATGAATGCGCTGACGGATTGGTTAAGGAACTGGGGGCACTGGATTGTCTTCCTCCTGTTGGAGGCGGCAAGCCTGGTGCTTCTGTTTCGTTTTAATAGTTACCAAGGGAGCGTCTGGTTCACCCAGGCTAATGCCGTGTCGGGCATGGTGCTCGACTTGCAGAGCCGGCTGGTGGCCTACACCCAGTTGGGCGAAGTGAACCGGCAACTGACGGAGACCAACCTGCAGCTGCAGGGCGAGGTGGACATCCTGCGCCACAAGCTTGCCGAATACGAGCACGACTCTACGCTCACCGAGCGCACCCTGGCCGCACAGTTGGCAGGCATCCGCCGCATTCCGGCCCGCGTCATCGACAACTCGATTCGCGACCGCGACAACTACATCACCATCGACCGAGGCAGTGCCGACGGCGTCCACAACGAGATGGGCGTGGTGTGCGGCACCGGCGTGGTGGGCATCGTTTACCGCACGGGACGCCACTATTCCATCGTGCTCCCAGTGCTGAACTCGCGCAGCAGCATCAGTTGCCGACTGAAGAATACGGAATACTTCGGCTACATGAAGTGGGACGGAGGCAATCCCCTGCGTGCCTTCATCAACGACATACCCCATCACGCCAAGATCAAGAAAGGCGAATGGGTGGAGACAAGCGGATTCAGCAGCGTCTTCCCGCCCGGGATATTTGTGGGTAAGGTGAAACGCGTTCTGAACTCCGACGACGGACTGGCCTACAAACTGGAGATAGGGCTGAGCACCGACTTCGCCCGTCTGCGCAACGTGGCCGTCATCGACTGGAAGGCACCGCAGCCCGTACGTCCCCTCCAACCAGACAACGAAAACATTCCCCAATAGTTAGCTGCTGCCCATGATAGTCATATTCCTGAAACGGCTGTTGCAGATGCTGGGCCTCGTGGTCCTGCAGGTGCTGGTGTGCAACCATGTCCACTTCCTGGGCTATGCCACACCGATGCCCTATGTCATCTTCCTGGCTTATTTTGCACTCAACGACAGCCGTATAGGTAACATGCTGTGGGCCTTCGTGCTCGGACTGTTGGTGGACATGTTCTCCAACACCCCCGGCGAGGCCGCGGCTTCCATGGTGCTGGCGGCCTTTGTGCAATGGCCCCTGCTGCGTTCGATGGCACCGAAAGAGTGTGCCGAGGACCTGGTGCCCACCTACCAGTCGATGGGGCGCTGGCGCCATGTGCGCTATCTCACCATCCTGACGCTGGTGCATCATGCAGCATTCTATGCTCTGGAGAGTTTTTCCTTCTTCCATATTGAGGAGACGTTAATAGCCTTTGCGGCCAGCCTGGCGTTGTCGTTGGTGCTTATCTTTACTCTCGACTCCCTGCGCCATGGAAAATGATCGTCACTACTCAGGCCGCAAGTATGTGCTGGGCTTCATTGCAACGCTCATCGTTGCCATCTACCTTGCACGCCTGTTCTCGCTCCAGCTCATGAGCGACGACTTCAAGCGCAATGCCGACTCCAATGCTTTTCTCAAGCGCATCCAGTTTCCGGCCCGCGGAGCTATGCGCGACCGGACGGGCAAGATTTTGGTCTACAACCAACCGGCCTACGACATCATGGTGGTGATGTCCGAGATGCAGGACGTGGACACGCTGGACCTCTGCCAAAGTCTGGGCATCACCCGCGAGATATTCGACCGCCGCATGGAGGAAATCAAGGACCGCAAGCGCAATCCCGGCTACAGCAGCTACACGCAGCAACTCTTCATGAACCAACTTTCGGCCGAGGAGTTCTCCACGTTCCAGGAGAAGCTCTTCCGCTTCCCCGGCTTCTATATCCAGAAACGCACCATCCGGCAGTATGCCTATCCCAATGCAGCCCACATCCTGGGCGATGTGGGTGAGGTGGGGCCGGCCGACATCGAGGCCGACGACTACTACCAGAGTGGCGACTACATCGGCAAGCTGGGCGTGGAGCGCAGCTATGAGCGACAACTGCGTGGCGAAAAGGGTGTGGAAATCCTGCTCCGGGACGCCCGCGGACGCATCAAGGGCAACTATCAGCATGGCAAGTTCGACCGTGCACCCATTCCGGGCAAGAACCTGACCCTCTCCATCGACATCGAGCTGCAACAGTTAGGCGAACGCCTGATGCAGGGCAAGCTGGGCAGCATCGTGGCCATCGAGCCCTCTACGGGTGAGGTGCTGTGCATGGTGTCGTCGCCCACCTACGACCCACGCATCATGGTGGGCCGCCAGCGCGGGCGCAACAACCGCATACTGACCGCCGACCCCATGAAGCCCCTGCTCAACCGGGCCATCATGGGACAATATCCTCCAGGCTCCACCTTCAAGACCTCCCAGGCACTGACCTTCCTCGAGGAAGGCATCATCACACCGCAGACCACCTTCCCGTGCAGTCACGGTTTCCACTTCGGACGTCTCACGGTGGGTTGTCACGGACATGCGTCGCCCATCCCGCTCATCCCCACCATTGCCACATCGTGCAACGGCTACTTCTGCTGGGGCCTCTACTATATGTTTGGCAACCGCAAGAAGTACTCCTCCGTCCAGGATGCCATGACCACGTGGAAGGACTACATGGTGTCGATGGGCTTCGGCTATCCCCTGGGCATCGACCTGCCCGGTGAGAAGCGCGGACTCATACCCAATGCCGAATTCTACGACAAACACCTCGGCAAGTCATGGAGCGGCCTGAGCGTCATCTCCATCTCCATCGGACAGGGAGAGGTGAACCTGACTCCCCTGCAGATAGCCAATCTGGGGGCCACCATAGCCAACCGCGGCTACTACATCACCCCGCATGTCGTGAAGGAAGTGCAGGGCGAACCGCTCGACACTATCTACAAGACACGCCACTATACCAAGGTCTCGCGGGCCAACTACGAGGTGGTGGTGGCAGGCATGCGCCAGGCCGTAATCGGCGGTACGTGCCATGCGGCCAACAACCCCTGGTATGAGGTGTGTGGCAAGACGGGCACGGCCCAGAACCGCGGGCACGACCATTCCGTCTTCATGGGCTTTGCTCCGAAGGACAATCCCAAGATAGCCGTGGCGGTGTACGTCGAGAACGGTGGTTGGGGTGCCACCTACGGCGTGCCCTTCGGTGCCCTGATTATGGAGAAATACATCAATGGCGAACTGTCGCCGGCAAGTGAGGAAAAGGCTGCGGCCTTTGCCAGCAAATCGATAAACTATGGCAACACAGAGAGATAAAAAGCGCAGCATATTGGCCTCCCTCGACTGGGTGACCATCGTCATCTATATTGCCCTGCTGGGACTGGGGTGGATGAGCGTGTGCGGAGCCACCTACGACTTCGGACAGGAGGGCAACTTCTTCGACCTTTCCACACGCAGCGGCATGCAGATTGTCTGGATTCTCAGTTCCTTCCTGCTGGCCGGCGTATTGCTGGGCATCGACGAACGGTATTACGACACGTTTGCCTATGTGCTGTATCTGGGTTTCATGGTCCTGCTATTGGTCACGCCCTTCCTGGCTCACGACATCAAAGGCTCGATGTCGTGGATCAAGATAGGCAAGTTCAGCCTGCAGCCAGCCGAATTTGCCAAGTTTGCGACGGCGCTTTGCGTGGCCAAGTATATGGGCTCCAATGACTTCGATATATCCAAGCGGCTCCACTTCCTGGTGGTATGCTTCCTCATAGTCCTGCCCATGGTGCTCATCGTCTTACAGAAGGAGACGGGCAGCGCCCTGGTCTACTTTGCATTCTTCCTGATGCTTTATCGCGAGGGTATGCCCGGAGCCATCCTGTTCACCGGTGTTTCGGCCGTCATTTTCTTCATCGTGGGCGTGCGGTTTAGCGAGACCAGTCTGTGGGGCATACAGGCCATCAGTCTGGGGCGTTTCTTGGTGTTCCTGCTCATCTGGCTCTTCACGGTGGGCCTGATGCGTGTCTACAGCAATCTGCTTGCCCCCATGCTGCGCGTCCTGGCCTATGGCGGCGGACTGACGTTGGCGGCCTTGTTCTTCAGCAAGTATGTGATTCCCTTCGATGTCACCTGGGTGCAGCTGGGCGTGTGCGTGGGCATGATTCTCTACCTGTTTTTCCTGGCCATCAAGCACCATTTCGTCCGCTATGCTTATATAGCCCTGTTTGCCGTAGGTGCACTGACGTTGCACTATTCGGCCGACTATCTGCTCAACCATACCCTGCAGGCCCATCAGCGCACGCGCATACGTGTATTATTAGGTATGGAGGACGACCCTCGCGGCGTGGGCTACAATGTCATTCAGGCCAAGATAGCCATAGGGTCGGGCGGTCTGCGCGGCAAGGGCTTCCTGAATGGGACGCAGACGAAGCTGAAATACGTGCCCGAGCAGGAGACCGACTTCATCTTCTGCACCGTTGGCGAGGAAGAGGGCTTCCTGGGCTGTGCCGTCGTGTTGCTGCTCTTCCTGTTCCTGATTCTGAGGCTGATATATTTGTCCGAGCGACAACCCTATGCCTCGGGGCGCATCTATGGCTATTGCGTCCTGAGCATATTCCTGTTCCACGTCTTCATCAATGTGGGTATGGTGCTGGGCCTGACGCCCGTCATCGGCATTCCGCTGCCCTTCTTCAGCTATGGTGGTTCGTCGCTTTGGGGCTTCACCATTCTGCTTTTCATTTTCCTGCGTATGGATGCCGGTCGCAATCGGTTTGTTCAATCTTGATGCCCACATCGCGGATTTCGGGCATCACCTCCCGGTGCATGATGTGCCAGAGTCGGAGGCTTCCGCTTTGTCCTTCGCTGAGCTGAAAATCCCTCACCACGACGTCGTTTTGCATCAGTGACACGCCATGTCCCAGTGGGGTGCCTTCTTCGTCAGCCGTTGCAAAGTATACGGTGTCGCGCCATTGCTGGGAAGGTTCCTTCAGATGGCCTTCCACCACCAGCCAGATGCCTTCGTAGGGGAAGGTGTTGTCGTATCGCAGGGAGACGGTCAGCCGGTGTTGGCCCTGCGTGGCCACCTCGGGCAGGGCGAAGGCCAACGTGTCGGTCCGTTCCCAACCCTGCTGGCCGACGGTTTCGTACCGATGTATCAGTGTCCCCTTGGTGCAGCCCACCAAGGCCAGGCACACTATGGCCCATAAAGCCTTCTTCATTCCTTCTTGTCCCCGTGTGCGGCCTCTTTGTTTCCGTTGTGGTCGCGCGCGGGCTTTTTCTTTTTCTTCTTTTTCTTTTTGTCGAAGCGGTGCAGGTCGTCCTGTGCAGCCAGGTCTATAGGCTTCGGTGGCAGCACCTTTCCGCCCTCCTCCAGTGTGTCGGGCTTTTCGCCTCGGCGGTTCATCTCGATGATGTCCAAAGCCCGTCGGGCTGGTATGGTGGTGAGGTTGACGGCGGCGCGCTTGTCGGTGCTGTACGTCACCATGTTCGACAGGATGTCGGCCTTGAAGAAATAGTATTCGCCGTCCATCGTCTCCAGACTGATTTCGCGGCTTGGCAGGCGCCGGCCGGCCTCGATGTACTGGTCGACCTCGTAGTTCATGCAGCACTTCAGCTTGGCACACTGCCCTGCCAACTTCTGTGGGTTGAGGCTGATGTCCTGGAAACGGGCGGCAGCCGTGCCGACGCTTTGGAACGAGCGAATCCACGTGGAGCAGCACAACTCGCGTCCGCAGGGACCGAATCCGCCTATGCGTCCGGCCTCCTGGCGCACGCCTATCTGCTTCATCTCGATGCGCACGTGGAACAGTTCGGCCAGCACCTTGATGAGTTGACGGAAGTCGACGCGCCCCTCGGCGATGTAGTAGAAGATGGCCTTGTTGCCGTCGCCCTGGTACTCCACGTCGCCTATCTTCATCTCCAGCCCCAGGTCCTTGGCGGCCTGCCGGGCCTCGATCATGGTGTCGTGTTCGCGTGCCTTGGCCTCTTCGTACTTCTCCATGTCGGCCGGTCTGGCGATGCGATAGATGCGCTTGATTTCCTCGCCGGGCTTCAGGTATGCCTTCTTCATCTGCAGGGGCACCAGGCGGCCGGTCATGGTCACGATGCCGATGTCGTGTCCGGGGGAAGCCTCCACGGCCACGATGTCGCCCTTGTTGATGTTCAGGTGGTTGTCGTTTCGGTAGTATCCCTTGCGGGTGTTCTTGAACTGCACCTCGACGAGGTCTGTGGCCTCCTGGTTGTCGGGAAGGTCGGCCAGATAGTCGTGCACGTTCAGTTGGCACTGTCCCTTGCCACAGCCTCGGGCACACAGTCCACGTTCGTTATTTCCACAGATGTATCTCATAGTCTTTCTTTGTATGGCGCGATGTAGGCGCGCCGGTGTTATCTCTTTAACAATATGGTTATCTTCAGCGCCAGGTCGTAGAAAACCATTTTGGCGTTGACGTTCTGTTCGATGTCGTTCTGGCAGTTGGCCAGTTCCTCGGTCAGGGGGATGACGTTGCGCTCGTTGATGAAGCGTGCGAAGTTTTGTGCAAATCCGCGTTCGGCGTCCGTCATGTAGTTGAGCTCCTGCCGTTGGAAGTTGTAGATGAAGTTTTCCCTCACCAGCCGCTGGCAGTATTCCAGCATGTGCTTCTGGCGTTCGCGTCCCATGGCGCCCACTTGTTCGGCCCAGGTGCGCATCTCCTTGGCCTTGCGCAGGTAGCATAGCCGCATGATGTCGACAAAGAGGTCGAAATATTCGCGGCGCTCGCTGTCCTCCTCGGCCAGTTTCATGGCCTGGGTGAAACTGCCTTGTGCGATGCGGGCCATGCTGTGGGCCTGAGCCTCCGGCATCTGGTACTGGTCGGTCAGGGCCTTGGCTATCTCCTCGTCGCTCAGTTTGGGCACATTGATGCGCTGTGTGCGGCTGACGATGGTGCCCAGGACCTGGTCGGGCTCCTGCGAGACGAGCAGGAAGTGGGTCCGCTCGGGTGGCTCCTCTATCAGCTTCAGCAGTTTGTTGGCCGTGGCGGGCGGCATCTTCTCGGGCAGCCAGACGATGATGACGCGGTAGCCGCCTTGGCTGGCCTTCAGCGAGAGTTTGCGCTGCAGGGCGTCGCTCTCGCTGACGTAGAACTGCAGTTGCTGGTTCTCGGCCCGCAGGTCGGCCAGCCAGTCGTTGGCGGTGAAGTAGGGTGTGCGCTGCAGTTGCTCGCGCCATTCCGTCAGTCGGTCGTCCGAGACGGGCTGTTCGGTCGACTTGGCCTTAATCAGGGGGAATGAGAAGTGGAGGTCGGGGTGTGCCCACTGGGCCGTCATGCGACAGGCGTGGCATGTGCCGCAGGGCTGTCCGCCCTCCTTGTGTTCGCAGAGCAGGTAGCGTGCCAGATGCAGGGCGATGGGCAACTTGCCGCTGCCCTCGGGCCCACAGAGCATCAGGGCATGGGGCAGACGTCCCTGGTCCACCATGTCCCGCAGTTGATGCACTATGTTCTCCTGGCCGATGATCATTCTTCCTCTTCAGCCTCGCGGCAAACCACGTTCTTCACTTCCCAGGTGGCGGCCACGGCATCCGTGGAGATGTAGCGGAAGGCCACGCTCACCGTCTTCTCGCCGGCAAACTGCGACAGGTCGAGCGACATGGGCAGGTAGTTCCAGTCGCTGCCGTCGGGCCATGTGCCCTCCACCTTGTCGGTCATGTTGGTCCAGGTGGCAGCCTCCAGACCGCCGCGGCCCGTGTAGTCGGTGCTCACCCACACCTGCAGGTAGTCGGTCACCGGTGTGCCGGCGTACTTCTGTGCCTGCTCGAAGGTGAAGATGGGCCGGACGGCCTTCTTCAGGTTCATGGCGGGGCTGATGGCCCATGCGTCGGTGGGGTAGTAGGTGCTCGACTTGAAGGCCGAACCTCTCAGACCGTATGTGGCATCGTAGCGCCAGACGTAGGTCAGGTCGCCGATGGAGCCCTTGTATTCCACGCTCCAGCCTGTGGCCATGTAGACGAGGTCCATGTCGGTCAGCGTGTTGCCACCCGTCAGTTCCGTGTTCAGGTAGTCGCCCTTGGCCTGCCATTCGCCGTCCTCCAGGGTGAAGGTTACTTCCTCCATCTCCTCCTGTACTTCCACACTTTCCACTTTGCCTTCTTCGCGCTTATAGAGCTGTACGCCGAAGTAGCCCTCCTGCGACTCCAGGCTGGCCAGGTCGTAGGCGCCTGCGTTGTTGTACTGGGTGGTGAAGCGCAGCGTCTTCTGGCTGCCGATGTTCACGATGTCGTAGGTCTTGTCCTGTTCGTTGTAGGTGACGGTCCAATCGGGCCACTGCTCTTCGTCGTCCAGTTCGCCCAGGTCGTCGATGTAGTTGAAGCTGTTGTAGGTCCCCTTCATGTAGAGATATTGTTCGTAGGGGTTGCACAGGTACCACGAGTCGCCGTTCTTCATGAAGGTGTAGGCCCATGCGTCGGCCACGTCGTTGGCCCAGATGGTCTGCTGGCCCATGTTCACCACGGTGGCGGGGCACAGCGAATGGCCGGCCAGGAGCAGATAGCCGTAGGTCTTGCCTTCGCCCGAGGTGGCGAGGGGCTGCTCCTGTCCGACGGGCACGATGAGGTACTTGCCGGTCTCCGTGAGTTCGCCCTCGTTGGGCACGTAAGCGGCATCGCTCACGATGTTGCCCGAGCGGTAGCGCACGGTGATGCTGGAGCCGTCGGTCATGCTGTAGTATTGGCTGGTGCCCACCAGGTTCTTCAGCATGGCGGGCAGGTACTCCTGCGGGGTGACGTTGCCCACGAAGCAGGCGTTGGCGCCGCTCTTCTGCAGGTGGTCGGCGGTGGCGCCCGTCTCGTCCTGTGCGGCCAGGGCCTTATTGTCGGCATTGGCGGCCATGTCGGCGTAGTTCTGGGGCGTCAGTTCGATGATGTAGTTGTTTACTTGCTGTGCCTGCCACAGTTCTTCGGGCTTGCCGAAGTTGTGCTCGGTATAGTCCTCGCATGAGGCCCAGAACAGGGCTGCCGTGGCGAGGAGGAATATATTTCTTGTCTTCATAGTTGTTTGTTTCTTAGGTTTCCTGGATTAGAAGTTCACTTTCAGGCGTATGGTGTACGTGCGGCCGAAGTTGTAGAATACGTATACATTGTCGGCACTGGCAACGCCCGTGCTGGTGCTGCTGTTGTAGGCCTTGCCGATGTACTGGTAGTCGAACAGGTTGTTGATGACGCCCGACAGGGTGGCATCGAACAGTTTGCCCACCTTGAACTTATAGGAGGCGTGGAGGTCGACTTGCGAAGCCGAGGGTATCTTCCAGGGGTCCTGCGGGGTGGTGGTTGTCCATTCGCCGGTGGTGCTGTTCTGCTTCACGGTGATGTTCGAACCGGAGAGCGAGTAGTAGCTGTAGTTGCGACCGTAGTAGACCCAGTCGCCGCCAATCTTCAGCTGCTGGCCTTCCTTCAGGCCGAGCACCTCGCCCAGCTTGAAGTCCACGCTGACGGAACTGGTGGTCTGTGCCGAACCGCCGACGCGTATGCCGTCGAGGTTCACGCGGGCCTGTGCATGCTGGGCCGAGAAGGGCTCTACGGCATTGCCGGCAGCGTCGACGGCATTTGAGCGTTCGTCGTAGACGTAGCCCTCGCCGATGCCGTCCCACTTCCAGTCGCCCATGGAGAACATTCCGCGCAGTTCCACCCACTTGGCGGGATAGAAGCGAGCCTCCAGTTCCACGCCCATGTGGCGGGCATCCACGCCGGTCATGTTCATGTAGCCCGTCTCCTGGTTGTCCAGGGTCAGGTACTTGGTCATCGACTTGTCCATCCAGCGGGTGAAGTAGCCGTTCACCTTCACGTTGGCCCAGCGGCACTGCCATCCGTAGCCCAGTTCCACGGAGAATATCTTCTCGTTCTTGGCGTCGGAGTTGAGGTAGTTGCTCTTGGTGCTGTTCATGAATGCGGCGTTGAACTTCGGCGCGCGGCTGATGTAGCCCAGGTTGACGAATACGTTGTGGTAGTCGTTGATGTTCAGGTTGGCGCCGGCCTTGATGTTGCCGCCCAGGAAGTTGGCAATGTCGCTCTTGGCATTGTCCTTCGAGTAGTAGAAGCGGTCGTAGCGCCACATGGTGGTGTTGTTCAGTGCACCGTTGAGGTAGGTGCTCCAGGGGCCGTGGTTATATTCGGCCTGTGCGAACACGCCCTCCTGTATGTTGTAGCCCGAGTAGTCGCGATATACCTTGTCGCCCACGTAGAGCTTCTGGTACACCCAGTTGGGGTTGGCGGCCACGGGATTGTTCAGGGGGTTGACGGTGGAGCGGTCCTGGTCGTCCATGAAGTATTGTCCGCCCAGCAGGTCGGTGATGACCGTGGAGTGGTCGCCGCGATACCAGCGGAAGTCCAGTCCGGCATACACGTTCCAGTCCTCGTTGATTTGGTTCTTGTAGGTGGAGAGCAGGCCCGTCCACAGGTGGTCGTTGACGCTCTTGCACATGGCCAGCACGGAGCCCTCATTGCTCAGTGCATTGCGCATGTAGAGGGCGTCGTAGTCGAAGTAGCCGTCGGCCGTGCGGAAGTCGTTCTTCACCAGACCGTTCTGCGCACCGTAGTAGTCGGTGTATGCTCCGGCTCCGTGTCCCTCGGCCGTAGAGCCGTTGCCACGTCCGATGCTCATGTAGAGGGCCGTCGACAGGCTGCTGTGGCCGTTGATGGTCCAGTCGTGGTTGAGCGAGAGCTGGGGCTTGTGGTATCTGTTCTGTGCGGCATTGTACTCCTCGCCGTGGAGGTAGCCGAAGTTGGGGTTGTAGCGGTAGTGCTTGTCGCCGTACTGCTGGCGCACGCGGGCCCATTCCTGTATGGTCAGCGGACCGTAGTTCTGGCTCGAAATGCGCTGTCCGTGCTGCTGTATGGTGCCGAAGCCGGTGAAGGAGAGGGTGTGCTGCTCGTTGAACTTCTTGGCGATGCTGGCAAACCACGTGTAGCCCGAATAGTTGGTGCCCTGTACGTAGCCGTCGCCCCACTGGCGTGCGCCCAGCAGCGTCATGCCCCAGCCCTTGGCTGACATGCCCGTCGAGACGTTGAAGGCTATCTTGTTGGCAGCGTTGCTGCCCATCTGGTAGGTGACGCTTCCGCCGCGCTTCTGGTCGAGGGTCTTGGTGATGATGTTGATGGTGCCGCCCACGCTGGGTGCGCTCACCTTAGATGCGCCCAGTCCGCGCTGCGTCTGTATGATCTTGGCCACGTCGGCGATGCCGGCCCAGTTGCTCCAGTAGACGGTGCCGTTCTCCATGTCGTTCATGGGCACGCCGTTCACCATGGTGGCCACGTTGGTGTTGTCGAAGCCGCGCATGTATATCTCCGAGTCGCCCCAGCCGCCGCCTTGCTTGTTGGCGTGCACGCCGGGCGTTGTCTTCATGATTTCGGGGAACTCCTGTCCGCCCAGCTTTTCTTCAATCTCCTCGATGGTGACGTTGGACAGGGCCACGGGCGTCTTGCGGTCGAAGGCCATCGTGCCGGTCACCGTCACGCCTTCCAGGGACACCTCGTCGGGCTGCAGTTGCAGCGTGCCCATCTCTCCGCTCCTGGGGACGGTGAACTTCTGGGCCTTGAATCCCATGTAGTAGACCGTCACTTCACGGTGTCGGTTGGGATTGCTCAGTGTGAAGTTGCCGTCGGCGTTCGACACTGTACCTGTCTTTTCACCCATGATGCGCACCTGCGCACCCACCAGCGGTTCGCCCGTCTCGGCGTCCACCAATGTGCCCTTCACCGTCGTCTGGGCCACGGCCCCTGAGGCCATGGTCAGCAACGCTGTCAGCACGATAGTTCTAACTCTTTTCTGCATTGTATGGTTGTGAGTTTATTTGTAAATCAGGGCAAAGGTAATATTTTTTTTTTAATTTTGAAAATATAGGCTCTTCATAATCTCCATCTATGATGGAATCTCTTCCTCTGTCCTCCTTTTTGTGCCCTCGTGGTCGCTTATCCTCGGGTTCGTTATCTTTTTTCCTCGCTACCGCTGTCTCTCCTTTACATGAACGCCCTCTATTTTTTACATGAATGTTCACCCTTTTTTACAAGTTCGGGAGGAAAAGTTCCGCCATCGGCGGCGTCCGTGCGTACGTCGACGATGAATGTACGGACACCGTCGATGGATGTACGTTCATCGGCGATGGCGGAACTTTCCCTCCCGACGCTGTCAGGAAGGTCTTGCTCGGGTGTCAGAAATGTATGGTGAGGTTGGCGCCAACCTGCAGTGGTGCACCGCGTTGGGCGAAGTAGAGCGTCTGGCCGGTGGCACTGCTGTCGAAGGCGAAGGTCGAGTATCGGGGCTCGGTGAGATTGCGGCCCCAGAGGTTGAGGCTGACGTCGTGACGGAAGTCGAGCCGCACGTGGGCGCCGAGGGTGGCATAGAAGGGCTGGGCGTAGGTGTTGGTTTCGTCCCAGTAGGTCTTGCCTTGGGCGCAGAGGTTGGCCCCGAGTGTCAGGGCGCGGAAGGCGCACGAGGAGAAGTTGAACCGATAGTCGGCCACGGCGGCCAGCGTGTGGGCAGGGACGAAGGGCGTCGTGTTGCCGCGGTAGGAGACGTTCTGGCCGTCGATGGTGTCGTCGTAGCGGCGGAAGGCGGCGTGGGTGTAGCCGTAGCAGAGGACGTAGGTGAGGCGGTTGTCGACGGCATGGCCGCGGAGGGCCATTTCCAGGCCGCAACTGTAGCTCTTGGCGGCGTTTGCCGTCAGCCGGCCGTAGCCGTAGTTGTTGGCAAAGCGGGCCACCTGCTGGTCGCGCAGTTCCATGTAGTAGACGGCTGCATCGAGCTGCAGGCGCTGGCTGAAGAGGTTGAGGTGGGTGCCCAGTTCGTAGTTCCACGATGTCTCGGGCTCGTAGCTGATGGCATTGCGTATCTTGTCGTACTCCTGTGCGTCGTGCTCCACGATGAGGTCGGCGCGTGCCTGCTGGGCAAACTTGCGCAGCTCGGGCTGCAGTATGTCGCCGAACGACTGGATGTTGTAGCCTCCGGCGCGGTAACCCTTGTTGACGGAGAGGTAGAGCGAGCCGTCGCAGTTCTCCTTCGCGGGCAACTGGTAGCGCAGGGCGGCCTTAGGCAGGAGTTGGTTGAAGTGGTCGGTGTCGTGGTGGCGCAGGATGTCGGTGATGCGGGCATCGACGTTGACGCCCAAGACGCTCTCCACGATGTGGGCCTCGGCACCTGTGTCGTAGTCGATGGCCACATGGCTGAAGTCGTAGCGCAGGCCGAGGGTGGCCGTCAGGCGGTCGGTGATGCGGTAGCTGCTCTCGTGGAACAGGCCCAGGTTCTGCTGCGGTGTCTGGAAGTGGCCGAAGATGGGGCGGTCGATGTCCATGTGGATGTGGCAGCCGCCACGTGCCTCGATGGAGGCGGCCGTCTCGGCATCGGCCTGTGCCAAGGCGTCTTCAGGCGACATGCCCTGTGCCATGAGTTCCGTCATGCGGCGGCCCGACATGGCGTTGAGCATACCGTTGTAGGCGTAGTCCTGGATGGTCTGGGAGAGATAGTCGTTCATGCCCGGGCGGAAGTCGACGGGCGCATCGGTCTTGTTCCAGAGGGCTGAGACGAAGGCTCCCGTCACCCATTGCCATCGGCCTTCGGTCTGGCTCTTCAGGGTCACCTCCTCGGTCAGGGCCTGCTGGTGCTGGTGCTGGTGCATGCGCATGAGGTCGGCCGCCGTGTAGTCGATGTCCATGTGCATGTGGTCGCGCAGATATTGGAAACTGGTGGTGCTCGTGAGCACGAACTTAGGTGCCTGCCACTGTGTCGTCAGGCCGGTGGTCAGGAGGTGGCGCCGATAGGTGCCCTGATAGTCGGATGCGGGCAGGGCGGCGCGGTGGGTGTTGAGGTCGAGCTTGCCGTAGGGGAATCCGTTTTGGTCCACCCACTGGTAGTCGGCCGTGAGGTCGAAGGAGAGCGTCTGCCGGGGCCGATAGATGGCGCGCACCTTGCCTCCGGCCTCGTTCATGAGGTCGGCCTGCTGCCCTGTGACCTGATTCTTCCAGAATCCGTTCTGGCCGTTGTAGAACGAGGCTACGGACAGGGCAGCCTTGTCGCTGAAGCGATGGTGGTGGGCTACCTCGGCCTGCCGGTGGCCATACATGCCGCCGCTGAGGCTGATGTCGGTGCCCTGGTAGTTCATGGGGTTGCGCGAGTACATGCGCACCAGTCCGCCCTCCGAGTTCATGCCGTAGAGGGTGCCCTGTGCGCCGCGCAGCACGTCGATGCGTCCCAGACTGTAGGTGTGGAAGTTGTACATGCTCTTCGTGGCCAGGGGTATGCCGTCCATGTACATGCCGATGGCGCTGCTGCCCTCCTTGGCTCCGATGCCGCGGATGTAGGCCGACGAGGTGTAGCGCGAGCCGTATTCGGGCATCGTGAACGAGGGTACGTAGAGGCTCATTTGGCGCACGTCGCCGATGTTCAGCTTCTGCAGTTCGGCGGCCGAGAACATGGTGCTGCTCAGGGGCAGTGTGCGCAGGCGGCCCGTCTCCTTGGGCTGCGCCACAATGACTATCTCGTCGAGGTCGACCACGCGTGAGGAGTCGGCGGCCGTGTAGGATGCAGGGTGAAGGATGGGGGACGAAGGATGAAGGTTGGGGGAAGAAACGCGTTCAGCACGGAGACCCATGAGGGCCACCGTGCTGAACAATACAACTATCAATCCTTTTTCTATGTGCATCAATTACTTGTCTGTAGGCATTTCACCCGTCTGGAAGGTGAAGGTCATGTCGCCATGTCCCACTTCCATGTGGGCCGAGATGACGGCTGTCAGCTGTGTCTTGTCGGCGCTGATGGTGGCGCTTTCCAGTTTGCAGGCAAAGGTCTGTGTGGGATTCTCGGGGTCGCGGGGATTGTTCATGACGAACGAGCCCTCGCCGTGCTCCAGTTTGTAGCCCGTATCCGTCTTGCTGGCTTGTATGCCCGTGATGGTGGCCGTGCCCCAAACGGCGTCGGTGAAGGTGGCTACCAGGGAGCCGCCGTCGCTCAAGGCCAGCGTGAAGGTGTCGTTGGCGTAGTTTTTATTGAGGTATGTCGTAACCAGGTTGGTCCAACCCTCGTAGACTCCGACCACGGCCTTGTTGGCCTCGGAGGTCGTACCCTGGTCCTGGGGTGTAGGTTCGTCGTCATCGCCGCAGGCAACGAAGGAGAATGCGCCCAGCGTGAGGGCCATCAGCATGAAAATGTTCTTCAGTTTCATAACAATCATTTTAACGTTTCGTTTGCGACTGCAAAGTTAATGAGGATTGCGCAGGTGTGCAATCCTCATTTATGATGATTTTAGGGTCATCACTATACTTTATGTAAGGGTAGCGGCGCTTTATATAAGCGTAGTGGGCGCGTTCGCTCTCTATCCTTTCAGGAAGGGTCAGGCGGGCTCTTCGGTTTGCTGGGGCTCTTCCTTCTTCTTAGCCAGATATTCGGGCAGTGCCATGCCGGCCTGGTCGAAGAGTTCGCCGAGTGGGGGCACGCTCTTCATCAGTC
>CAMOUQ010000048.1 GCA_946626595.1 uncultured Prevotellaceae bacterium
CGTATTGTCTGAGCCCCATCGACGTATTGTTGTCTAATCGTTCTCGGTAAATTGCTTCATGTCCTCCAGGGTGATGGTGCCGGAGATGTTGATGATGCTGAGTTCCGCCTCCTCGACGTTCAGCAGGGCAAACTCGCTCTTTCCGCCTTTGAGGGCCAGCTGGTAGATGACCACTCGCTCGCCGTCTTCGTTCACACGCATCACCTCTTCGTACCCCTTCGTCGTATAGGCGGCCTGGGCATCCCGCTTGATTCTCTCCACCAGGCCCTTGCCCTCGCAGTTCAAGATGCGTATGTTGTCCATCTTGCCTGCCAGGCGGCTCAGCTTCTTGTCCCCCAAGGCTGCGAATCCACCTGCCAGGGTGAGCATGGCCTTGGATACGAAGACGGTGCTGACGCCTTTGGTATCTTCGTACTTGTCGAATACCTCCTTCTGTGCTTGTGCCCCGGTGCTCAGGAGCATCATCAGGGCGAATGTCAATAACTGTTTCATAATCTTTATAGTCTTTTCTCTGTAATCATTGTTCTATAAGTCTAAGTCCTTTGTTCAGGCTCTCCGAGAAGGCTACGAGTGCACGTTCGGCCTGTTGCTCGGTGTGGCGGTAGGCCATTAAGGCCATGCCGAAGAGGATGAGCAGCGAAGCCGCCACCCCCATAATCCATCGCCTCATGACGATGCGGCCCCGTCGCCGTGTCGTTTTTTCCACACGGTTCCATCCGTCAATCTCTCGGCTCAGGCTTTCTTCGAGACCTCGCGGCGCGTTTTGCTCGAAGAAGTCGTGCAGCCGTCGTTCCTCTTCCTCCGTGGTTTCGGCGCGGAGATACCGGTTCAGCAATTCATTTGTCATATCCATCATGGGTCAGTTTTCTAAAGTTCTCTCTTATGGTCTTACGGGCACGGCTCAGCAAGGCCCTGACGTTCACCTGCGTAAGCCCCGTCGTCGTGGCTATTTCGTCGTAGGGGCGGTCCTCTATGTCGCGGAGGGTGATGACCCGACGCTGCCTTTCCGGCAGTTTGTCGATGAGCCTGCGGGCCTGCAGGGCCTGGTCGCGCAGCTCGGCTTCGTAGTATAGGTCGTCGGCCGAGGGCAGGAGGCTGATATCTGTGGGAAGTGATGTCTCGGGGTGGCGCACACGGCAAAGGTCAAGGAACCTCCTCCTGACGAGCTGTAGGCAATAGGCCTCTGCGTTCCCGATGTCAGGCAGTTGGTCGCGCTGTGTCCATAGGCGTAGGAAGACGTCCTGCACCAGGTCCTCGGCTTCCTCCCTGTTCTCCGTCAGTCGCCATGCGGCCCAATAGAGCCGACGGCCCAGGGGAAGGAACCTCTTCTTGAACTCACTCGCTTCCATACACCCTCAGTCTGTCAGGTCAACTACCTGTCCCAGGTCCTCCAACGACAGGTGACCAACAACATTGACAATAGACAGTTCCTCGTCCATGCTCAGGATGGCATATTCGTTTTTCCCGCCCTTTCGCCTTCGATGGTATATGCTCACGTGCTCCCCATCGTCGTTAACTTTCACCATCTCCTCATAGCCCCTTTGCTTGTAAGCCTCCAGGGCGTCGGCCTTAATCTTCTGGGCCATTGCCTTTTCTTCGCACGAGAGTACGCGAATGTTTCCCAGCCGTTTGGTCAGCATCCTCACGTCCTTGTCCGTTCTGCCTGCCAACCGCATCAGTATCTTCGGTACCTTCACGATGGTCACTCCTTCCTGTCCTTTGTACTTCATGAATACGTCCTTCTGCGCATAAGTCCCTAAGGACATCAGCATGCACAAGGCAATAGTCGCTATCTTTCTCATTGTTCTTTCGTCTTGGTTAATACTTGTTTCTGGTGCGCACTCTATAATTCAGACGAACCAACAAAGCATTTTGTGACAAGTATAGCCGTAATTTTTCTCCATAAACGACACTCGGCAGCATCCCTCATGATACTGCCGAGTGCCTATGCCACGTTACGTCCTAAGCTCTTCGCCTTCAGGGCCCTCAGTAGGCGTGGTCGTGGTTTATCTCGTCCAGGGTTATCTCCTTCCGGTCGATGGCTGCCCATGCGTATGCGATGTAGGCCACGACGAAGGGCACCAACAGACTGACCCAAAACATCGTACGCAGGGTGAATTCGCTCGACGACGAGTTAGCCATCGTCAGCGAACTCTGCAGGTCTGCCGTCGAAGGGTAGTAGGCTGTGTTGTTCCATGCCGTCAGCAACAGCAGCACCGTCACCGTAACCACCGTGCCGAAGCCTGCGGGCCATATCCCGTGGTTGTATGTAGGGGACACGATGGTGCGGACGATGCCATAGAGCACGAACACTACGCCGATGACCAGCATCACCAGCAGGGGCCACATCTCAAGGAGGTTATGCAGATACTTGTAAGGTTCCATCGATACCACCCCCGTCGATGGGTCGACGGCATACCCCTCGCCCAGCAGTACGTGCCCCAGGAATACTAAGAACGGCACCACGAAGCCCAGGCTCGTGCCTATGATACGGACGGAACCTCGCGACCGCAAGTTCTCGTCGGCAACGTTGTTCATGACGTAAAGTATGCCCAGCGTACGTGCCAACTCTGCCACGGCAAGGCCGAAGACAACGTTCCACGGGTTCAGCAGGGCATCGAGCCCATGCGAGGCATTTGCCCACCTGCTGATAATGGGCGTGGCCATGCCATCTATGATGTTTTCGCGCTCAACGATGAAGTTTGAACCCGTGAAGAACGTAGCCACGGCACCCCCAAGGAGCAGGGGACCCAGCACCCCATTCAGTACCAATAGCCGCCGGAACGTATTGGTACCAAGCAGGTTTCCTAACTTGCTTTGGAACTCATAGCTGACGGCCTGCAGCACGAAGGAGAAGAGGATGATCATCCAAAGCCAGTAGGCTCCGCCGAAACTGGTGGAGTAGAAGAGGGGGTAGGATGCGAAGAACGCACCACCGAAGGTTACGAGCGTCGTGAACGTAAATTCCCACTTCCGCCCCGTAGAGTTTATAATCAGCCGACGTTCGTCCTCGGTACGT
This sequence comes from uncultured Prevotellaceae bacterium, assembly GCA_946626595.1. Lineage (GTDB taxonomy): Bacteria > Bacteroidota > Bacteroidia > Bacteroidales > Bacteroidaceae > Physcousia. Next base: position 3,020 of record CAMOUQ010000048.1, read on the forward strand.
CCCCAGGAGAAGATTAGGGAGTTGGCCCCCTGCACGAACATAAGAAAGACGAGCAGCGCCGCAAGCAGTGCCACTACAAAGCACCAGTAATGCTGAAGAAATGCGTAAGTCATAGTTCGGGTCCTTTCTTGATTTGTTTACACATGATACTTATCTCCACGGCCAAGAGCGTGGTGAAGAGGATGAGAAATAGGAAGAACGTGGTCATCACGGCCCCGCTGCCCAGGTGGCTAACACCTACCCATGTGGGCAGCATGTCCTGGATGGTCCAGGGCTGACGTCCGAACTCTGCCACCAGCCATCCGCTTTCGCTGACGATGTAGGCCACGGGGATGCACAGCAGAGCCGCCCAATGGAACCAGCGCACCTCCATAATTTTCCTTTTATATATAAGGAATAGCGACAGCGCAAACAGCAGGACAAACAGGCATCCGCCCCCCACCATGATGCGGAAGGCATAGAAGCATACGGGGATGTAGGGTACCACCTGCGAGCGGTCCTTCACGTATCCGTAGCCGAAGTACGGCATATTCTCCTTGATTTCAGCCCCCAGCGTTGCCAGGAATTCCTCGGGCGCTCCGTCCTTTTTGGCCTTGCGATACTCCTGCAAGGCCGTAATGGCACACCGGCCACGCTCAATCTTTTGTTCCAGTGAGAGTGCAACCGTTCCGTCCGCCTTCGTGTAACCATCCAGTATGTCACGTATGCCGGGCACCTGGCCGTGGATGTCATTTGTGGCCAGGAACGATAGGGCGTAGGGCACGGAAAGTTTCATCGGTGGCTCGTCATCGTTCTCGAAGTCGGGCTGCTTGAACGGATTGACGGCGGCGATGATGGTCAGCGGTTGGTCGGTGCCTCCCTTATAGAGGGCCTCCATGGCGGCCAGCTTCATGGGCTGCGTCTGTGCGACGGTGTAGGCCGAATGATGGCCCGACAGCATAATCAACACCGAGGCAACGAGGCCGAAGATGGCGCCCACCTTCAGGCTCTTCGTTGCAAACTCCGTATGCCTATGCTTCAGCAGATACCAGCTCGATACCCCCACCACGAAGACGGCACCCAGCACCCATGCCGAGAGAACGGTGTGGACAAACTTGTCGACGGCCACGGGCGAGAAGGCTACGTCCAGGAAGCTTGTCATCTCGTTCCTGACGGTTTCGGGGTTGAACTCCTGACCCACGGGATATTGCATCCACGAGTTTGCCACCAGAATCCACCATGCCGAGATGGTGGCTCCCAGTCCTGTGAGCCACGTACTGGCCAGGTGAAATCCCTTAGACACCTTGTTCCATCCGAAGAACATTACGGCCACGAACGTCGACTCCATGAAGAATGCCACGATGCCCTCTATGGCCAGCGGCGCTCCGAATACGTCGCCCACGAGGTAAGAATAGTTGCTCCAGTTCGTTCCGAACTCAAATTCCAGGATGATGCCTGTGGCCACGCCCATGGCGAAGTTAATACCGAAGAGCCGTTGCCAATACTTGGCCGTCTCTTTCCAGAACTGATTGCCGGTGCGGTAGTACAAGGTCTCCATGATACCCATCACTACGGCCAGACCGAGCGTCAGAGGCACGAACAGCCAGTGGTAGATGGCTGTCAGGGCGAACTGAGCCCTTGCCCAGTCCACCATTGTCATGTCGATGCTTAGCAGATTCATAGATTTAAGGTTATAGGTGTTTTAGTTATTAGTTTCCAGTTCTGTGGCTACGAACTCGGCCTCGTCTCCCCGGGCATGCTCCTTCAGATAGTTGGGTAAGAAGAAGATTTTCAGCACGACGAAGATGATGAACAGCTTCACGAGAATGACGGCCCACAGCGTACGGCCAAGTGTCATGCTCCGGAAACCGTCGTAGTAGAGGTCCCATATTTGTCGTAGCCACTTCATTGGCAGCAAAGTTAATCATTATTTTTTAATATCCTCAACATTTTCCGCTATTTTTGCTTAACTTATTAATTTCTTTTTATTAAATAGACATTATGGCCACCCTTATCGACATAACCTTAGTGTTCAAAATTTCCTAATTTGTCTCAGTTTCGTTAGATTCTTTAGTGTTTTACGTTGCAGTGTCGCATTTTTTCCTTACCTTTGCACTCGTTTAACGAAAGGGATAATGAAAAAGATACTATTTTTCCTTTGTTTGCTGCTTGGCGCAACGCCTCGCATTCAGGCTCAGCGCGTGCTGTCGCTGGACAGCTGTCGTCAGATGGCCCTGAAGGGCAACAAACAGTTGGCTGCCACGCGTCTTGGTCAGGATCTGGCCCTCGACGTGAAGAAAGCTGCCCGGACGAAATACCTTCCCAAGGTCGAAGCTCTGGGCGGTTATTCGTATATGAGCAAGGAAGTGTCCATACTGAGCGACGAACAGAAATCGGCCCTCAGCAACTTGGGTAGTAATGCTGTCAACGGCATGAGCGCATCGCCTATTGGCGCACAACTGGCGCAGATCCTTTCCGGCTTGGGCATGAATCCCACGCAGTTGCTGCCTGCTGCGGCCGCGTCCCTCAACCAGACAGGGGCGGGCATCGTGGATGCCTTCCGCACCGACACGCGCAGTATGTGGGCCGGCACGGTGCAGGTGCGCCAGCCTCTTTATATGGGTGGCGCCATACGGGCGGCCAACCGCATGGCCGAAATCGGTCAGACAATAGCCGACACGCGCATTGCCCAGCAGACCCAGGAGACCATCTACGACATTGACAAGGCCTATTGGCTCGTCGTGTCGCTTCGTCAGAAGCAACGTTTGGCCGAGAGCTATCGCGAGTTGGTCGGCCATCTCGATGAGGATGTATATAAGATGATAGGGGAGGGCGTGGCTACGCGTGCCGACGGACTCAAAGTGGACGTGCGAGTGAACGAGGCAGACATGAAGATAACAGAGGTGGAAAACGGTCTCGCACTGTCGCGCATGCTGCTGTGTCAGTTGTGCGGAATGCCTGTCGATACAGAGTTTACCCTGGAGGACGAGGCTGAGATGACTACAGATGTAAACCTGACAGCTACCGATGACAATAGTAGGAAATATGTGACACGGCCCGAATTGCAACTGCTGGAGAATGCCGTGGAACTGGGTCGCCAAAGCGAGAAACTGGCTATGGCTCCCTATCTGCCCCATGTAGGACTGGTGGGTGGCTACACCTTCTCCAACCCCAATGTCTTCAACAGCTTCGAGAAGAAGGTGGGCGGTGTGTGGAACGTCGGCGTGATGGTGCATGTGCCTGTCTGGAACTGGATGGAAGGCAAGTTCAAGGTGCGTGCTGCCAGGACGGCAACAGCGGTTGCCCGCATGACGCTGGAGGACGCCCGCGAGAAGATAGACCTGCAGGTGGCACAAAGTCGCTTCAAGGTTACCGAGGCCCGCAAGAAACTGGCACGTGCCCGCAAGGACATCGAGAGTGCCGAGGAAAACCTGCGTTGTGCCAATGCGGGCTTCCACGAGGGCGTCATGGATGCCACCACCGTGATGCAGGCACAGACGGCTTGGCAACAAGCCCAGTCGCAGAAGATAGATGCAGAGATTGAAGTCAAGATGGCCGATGTGGCCCTGCGCAAGGCTTTGGGCATATTGACCGCCGACTAAGTTGCTGCATGTGCATTTTGAATTGTTAATTGTGCATTAATATTTGTAATATGAGCGAGAAAACACAACACACTAACGTATTGCTGGCCCTGTTTGGCTTTGCGGCGGCAGTGATAGTAGTGGCCGTCATAGGCTTCTTCACGTTGGGCAACGAACCCGAGTTTATCCAAGGGCAAATGGATGTGACGGAATACCGCGTATCCAGCAAGGTGCCTGGGCGTATACTGAAGATTTGTAAGCACGAGGGCGACTATGTGCATGTCGGTGACACCCTGGCCATACTGGATGCCCCTGAGGTGCGTGCAAAAAGTGCTCAGGCCAGTGCCGTCGAGGAGGCAGCTTCGGCCATGAGCGAGATGGCCGAGAAGGGAGCCCGCCAGGAACAGATTCAGGGCGCCTATCAGCTCTGGCAGCAAGCCAAGGCTGCATTGGAGATTCATGAGAAGTCGTACCAGCGTGTTCAGCGCCTCTTCGACGAAGGCGTGCTGAGCGAGCAGAAGCGCGACGAAGCCTATGCCCAGTATACTGCAGCACAAGCTCAGGCCAAGGCTGCCGAGAGCCAATACAACATGGCCGTCAATGGTGCTCGCCGCGAGGAGAAAATGGCCGCTGCCGCTAAGGTGGAGCAGGCCAAAGGCGCTGTTGCCGAGGTGCGTTCGTACATTGGCGAGACGGTGCAGATAGCCCAGATGGAAGGCGAGGTTACGGATGTGTATCCCCAGGTCGGAGAACTTGTCGGTACGGGTTCGCCCATCATGAGCGTAGCCATCATGTCGGATATGTGGGGCTCGTTCAATGTGCGTGAGGACCAACTGAAAGGCATGAAGATAGGCGACGAGATTGAGGCTTACGTGCCTGCCTTCGACAAGACCCTGAAGATGAAGGTCTACTACATGAAGGACTTGGGTTCCTACGCTGTATGGAAAGCCACAAAGGCCAATGGCCGCTATGACCTGAAGACCTTCGAGGTGAAGGCCCGTCCTGCTGAGACCATGGAAGGTCTGCGCCCGGGCATGTCGGTGGTGATAAAGGATTAGAGGATTAGGGATTAGAGATTAGAGATTAGGGATTAGGGATTAGAGATTAGGAGATTAGTGATTAGGGAGTAAGGATTAGGTGAGACGGATAATAAACATCGTATGGCGTGAGATGCGCATTTTGCGGCGCAACCCCATCTACATGTTGTTCATGGTGGTGATGCCCATTGTGGCCGTTATCTTCTTTACGACCATACTGAGTAGCGGTCAGCCAGTGGAGATGCCTGTGGGTGTTGTCGATCAAGACTATACCCCCATCACCCGACGCATGGCCCGACTGTTGGATGCCTTCCAGACGACACGCATCACCGGACAATACGCAACGGTGAGCGAGGCGCGTCAGGCTGTGCAGCGGGGGGAGATATATGCCTTCCTGTATGTGCCTAAGGGCACGTCGGCCAAGTTGCTGGCCAGTCGCAAGCCTACGATATCGTTCTATTATTCCATGACCTCGATGACCTCGGGCTCGCTTCTCTATCGTGACCTGAAGACTATTTCCTCCCTGGGCAATGCCGGACTGATGCAGGCTTCGTTGCGACAGCGCGGTGCCACTGAGGACCAGATTATGACCTACCTGCAACCCATCAGCGTCGACCTCCACCCACTGACCAATCCTGCACTTGACTACAATGCCTACCTGTCTACGGCACTGATTCCGGGTGTACTCACCCTGTTCATGTTCCTGCTGGCTGCCTATTCGCTGGGCACGGAACTGAAGTTTGAGACGGGGCCCAACCTGCTCTACGAGGCCGACGACAACATTTGGGTGGCACTCACGGGCAAACTCTTGCCCCTATTCGTCATCTCGCTGGCCATATTCTATCTCTACGAACTGTATGTCTATTACTATCTCGGTTTTCCTCATCTGGGCGGTGCATGGCCCATGGTTTGGCTGGGACTGCTGACGGTGATGGCCTCCTTGGGCTTCGGCATATTCATGTTCGGCTTGTTGCCTCAGTTGCGCATGTCCATGAGTATCTGTTCGCTGTGGGCCGTGCTCAGTTTCTCCATGGCTGGTTCCATCTTTCCTGCAGCCAACATGGATGCTCCGCTGAAAGCCCTCGCATGGCTCTTTCCCCTGCGGCATTATTTTATGATATATCAGGCTGTGGTCTTCAATGGTTATCCCGTTGTGGGCGTATGGGAACATGTTGTCGCCCTTACAGCCTTTGCACTGTTACCGTTGTTTGTCTTCCCGCGCATCAAGAAGGCACTGAAGTATTACGTTTATGTTCCATAGGTTATACTCGATAATATGCGAAGTCTGCGCGGTTTGGCGCGACGAGATGAAGAACTTTGTCCACGACGAAGGCATCTTCCTCTTCTGCCTGCTCATGCCTGCCGTATATCCCTTGCTCTATGCCTGGATATACAATAACGAAGTGCTTCGTGAAGTGCCGGTGGCCATCGTCGACGACAGTCGCTCAGCTCTCAGCCGCGAGTTTATACATAAGGTCGACGCCACTCCTGACGTCCGTGTAGCCAGCTATGCCACCAGTCTCGACGATGCCCGGCGCATGATAGAGGCTCAGGAGGTGCGTGGCGTTTACTATATACCCGCCGATTTGGCCGGTTCTGTCTATGGGGCCCGCCGCACGTTCATCAGTGTCTACACCGATATGGCCATGACGCTACAATACAAGGCGATATACATGGCTGCCAACGGTGTGGTGACCCAGATGAACAAGGACATACGCATCAGTCGGATGACCAAACTCACCACCCAGCGTGACGAGGATGTCTCCTCCGCGCCCCTCAAGTTCGAGGAAGTTCCCATCTTTAATCCCTCCGGTGGCTATGGCGGCTTCATCCTGCCCTGCGTGTTGATGCTCGTCCTGCAGCAGACTCTCCTGCTCGGCATCGGTTTGTCCGAAGGTACACGCCGCGAACGCCGCCGACTCATCACCGTAGCTCGTACCATTCCCAGTAAGGGGTATGGCCTTCGCTTAGCTTTCGGAAAGGGACTGGCCTACTTTATGGTATATTCCGTCTGGGCGGCCTATTTGTCACTGGCCGTTCCCCGTATGTTCGGCCTGGTCATGATAGCCCAGTGGCGCGACCTCGTGGCCGTCATGTTCCCATATCTGTTGGCATGCATCGGATTCGGACTCACCCTTTCGTGGTTGGTACGCTATCGCGAAAACGTTCTCTTGCTGGTGGTTTTCACCTCCGTTCCCTTCCTCCTGCTGACGGGTATTTCGTGGCCATTGAGTTCCATACCAGCCTTCTGGCAGGGATTCGGTGCACTCATACCTTCCACCTATGCCGTTCGTGCCTATGTCCGCATAGCCACGATGGGGGCAACGGCAGCCGATGTCATGCCCGAATTCACGGCTCTGTGGATACAGGCCGCAGCCTATTTCGTTGCTGCCAGCATCGTGATGTACCGTACGCGCAAGGGCTGATAGAACCCTTGTCCGAAGGTAAATATACTAAAAAACCTTAATACATTTGTCCCGATGCATTTTTTTTTGTACCTTTGCATCGAATTTCGAAATTACATCTCATGGAAAGAACCTTAGTCTTATTGAAACCCTCCGTTGTGAAGCGCATGCTGATGGGCGAGATTATCAGTCGTTTCGAGCGTAAGGGCCTCAGAATCATAGGAATGAAAATGCTCTATATGACCGACGCTTTGTTGGAGGAGCATTATTCCCACCTAAAAGATAAACCCTTCTTCCCCCTTCTGAAAAAATCGATGCAGGCTACCCCTGTTGTCGCTATGTGCCTCGAAGGCGTTGAGGTTGTGCGTGTGGTGCGTGCCATGGCAGGCGTCACCAACGGCCGCAATGCAGCCATCGGCACCATCAGAGGTGACTACTCCATGTCAAACCAGCAGAACATTGTTCATGCCAGCGATGGCATCTTTGTTGCCAAGGAGGAGATAGATCGCTTCTTTAAGCCCGAAGAGATATTTGATTTCGGCGACTTGAATTTCAATTCATTGTATGCCGTAGACGAAGTTGACCTGTAATGGTTTGCAGGTCGTTACCTTAAATCGAAAATAATGAATAAGTTAGCAATATTATTCCTCGGTATAGCCTTCGCGTTTCCTACGCATTCCAATGCGCAGGATTTGATGGCGCGCCAGGCTCCCATCGACACCAAACTGCGTGCCGTTGACTCTGTGGCCATCAACCGCCTGCTGAGGACCGAGACTATGGCTGAACCAGCCATCGACCTCTATCAGACGTGGTCGAATGAGTTTGTCAATTACACCCAGGCCCTGCCTGCCGAGCATCGTATCGACCTGCGCGATTTCCACATGCCTTGCGACAGTCGCGTCGTCAACTCCCATTTTGGCTATCGTCGCCAGTTTGGCCGTAACCACTATGGCACCGACATCAAGGTCTATATCGGCGACACCATCCGTGCTGCATTTAGCGGTAAGGTGCGTGTTGTCAAGGATCAGGGCCGATATAAAGGATTTGGTAAATATGTGATTATTCGTCACCCCAACGGACTGGAGACCATCTACGGTCACATGTCGAAGCAGTTGGTTGATGAAGACCAGTATGTACGTGCTGGCGATCCCATTGGCCTTGGTGGCAATACGGGCCGCAGCACAGGTCCCCATCTTCATTTTGAGACCCGTCTGCTGGGCGAGAAGATTGACCCCGAGAAACTTTTCTGCTTCGAGGCTGGCGACATTCGTGGCGACTATTATGTATATCGTCGCTACGGCCGTTCGCAACTGATGGCAGCCCACGACGTCAACAGTCTGCCCCAGGATGCTGAGCAGAGCGTGGAGAAGGCTGAGGAGTCGCGTGCCTTCCAGCAGCAGCAAATTGCCAGCCGCCAGAACCGCTCGCAAATGTACAAGGTACGCAAGGGCGACACACTGGGTAAGATTGCCAAGCGCCACGGCATCACTGTCGACCGTCTGTGCCGACTGAACAATATCTCCAAGAACAAGACTTTGCGCCCAGGACAGATTCTGAAATGTTCGTGACGCAAGCGTAAAATCAATTATAGGAAGCCCGATGTCGTTCGACGTCGGGCTTTTTCATGTTCCTTTGGCTTTACCGAATCTCTCTGCAACCTGAAAAGCAAAAGAAAAACATATTTTCCTTTCGCATTTCTCTCGTTTTTTTGTACCTTTGTAGCCGTAATTAAAATAATGTATGGAAACAGAACAGCAATTCAGACAAATTATGACTGAGTGCCGGACACTTTTTGCCAGCAAATTGCACGACTATGGTGCAGCCTGGCGCATCATGCGTCCGTCATCTGTAACCGACCAAATCTTTATCAAGGCCAACCGCATTCGCAGCATCGAGACTAAAGGAGTGGCACTGGTGGACGAAGGCATTCGCCCCGAATTCATAGGCATTGTCAACTATGCCATCGTCGGGCTCATCCAGTTGGAACTGGGTTTCGCGGAGGTGGGTGACGATATGTCGGCCGATGAGGCGCTTGCAGCCTACGACCGTTGGGCCGAGACCTCTCTCCAGCTGATGCTTCGCAAGAACCACGACTACGACGAGGCTTGGCGCGGCATGCGCGTGAGCAGCTACACCGACCTCATCCTGATGAAGATATTCCGTACGAAACAAATCGAATCGCTCAGCGGAGCGACGTTGGTGTCCGAAGGCATCGACGCAAACTATATGGACATGATGAACTATGCGGTCTTCGGGCTGATAAAGTTGACATTCGGCGACAATGAAACCGAAACGAAAGAAACAGGCGAAGTGGCTGCTTGCTAATCTCTGCCGTCTGCTGCTCTTTGTGACGTTTGTCTTTTCGGGCGTGGTCAAACTCATCGACCCGAGGGGCACGCAGTACAAGATAGAGGATTATGCCGTGGCCCTTGGGGTGCACGAGTGGATGCCATCGTGGACGTCTCTGGCCATAGCCCTTGCACTGGCTATGCTGGAGTTCTACCTTGGCTTCAACCTCTTCTTCGGCATCCGCCGACGCACGACGACACGTTTTGCCTTGTGCCTGATGCTGGTGATGACGCCCTTCACGCTGTGGTTGGCCCTGACCAATGCCGTTGGCGACTGTGGTTGTTTTGGCGATGCCGTGCACCTCACCAACTGGCAGACCTTCGCCAAGAACGTCGTTCTGTTGTTGGCAGCTATGATAGCAGCATGTTACTATCGTATGCTCACGCGTTTCATCACTGAACGCAACCAGTGGCTTCTGTCGCTCTACGCAATGGTGTTTGCCCTCTTTCTGGGCTTGTACAACATTCGCCACTTGCCAGTCATCGATTTCCGTCCCTTCAGCATTGGAACGGACATGCCCAAGGCCATGATGGACGAATGGCAGAGTGAGAACCTGGAACAGATGCACTATGCAGATTTTGTCTTGCAGACTATGGAAGGCGAGGACATTACCATGGAATGGCTTATGGAGCCTGGCTACAAGTTTCTGATGGTGGCTCCTTTCCTGGAGCAGGCTGACGATGGCACGATGGACCGCATAAATGCACTCTACGACTACTGCCGACAGCAAGGCTATCCCTTTCTGGCTGTCACTTCGAGTTTGGCGGAAAGCATCGACCGATGGAAAGATCTGACTGGTGCCGAATACGAGTTCGCCTTGTGCGATGGCACCATGCTGAAGACAGTCATTCGTTCCAACCCCGGCTTGCTTCTGTTCCACGACGGGGTCATCTACCAGAAGTGGGCATCTGCTGACCTGCCCGATGTCTCGCTGGATAGCCAGCCACTCGAGCAAAGCGAACTTGGCCGGATGCAGTCGCGCACTCGACTGCAGGCTGTCAACCGCTTGGTGATGTGGTTTGTGTTGCCATTGTTCCTCTGGACGTTGATCGACCGCATTTGGGTGGGGCGGAAATTCTACCGACGCAGGAAATGGCGGAAGGGGAGAGATTAGGATGAAAGATTAGAGATTAGTATTATTAACATATAAATAAAAAAGAATTATGAGAAAGAAGATTGTAGCAGGAAACTGGAAAATGAACCTGAACCTGCAGGAAGGTGTAGCCCTGGCTACTGAACTGAAGGCCGCCCTGGCTGCCGATGCTCCCAAGTGCGACGTTGTCATCTGCACTCCCTTTATCCATCTGACTTGCGTTGCCGATGTTGTCAAGGACACCGTCATCGGTCTGGGAGCTGAGAATTGCGCCGACAAGGAGAAGGGTGCCTATACGGGCGAGGTGAGCGCTGCTCAGGTTAAGAGCACCGGTGCTCAGTACGTTATCCTGGGTCACTCGGAGCGTCGTGCCTACTATCACGAGACTCCCGAAATCCTGAAGGAGAAGGTCAACCTGGCACTGGCTAATGGTCTGAAGGTTATCTTCTGCATCGGCGAGGTGCTGGAGGAGCGTGAAGCTGGCAAGCAGAACGAAGTCGTAGGTGCTCAGTTGGCTGATAGCCTGTTCGACCTCACCGACGAACAGTTTGCCAACATCATCCTGGCCTATGAGCCCGTATGGGCCATCGGTACCGGCAAGACCGCTACTGCCGAGCAGGCACAGGACATGCACGCCTTCATCCGTGGTGTCATCGCAGGTCGCTTCGGCGAGGCCGCTGCCGAGAACGTCAGCATCCTCTACGGTGGTTCCTGCAAGCCCACCAATGCCAAGGAAATCTTCTCGAAGCCCGACGTTGACGGTGGCCTCATTGGTGGTGCCGCCCTCAAGTGCGCCGACTTCAAGGGCATCATCGATGCTTGGAAGTAATTTGGAAAATGAGAAGTTGAGAGAATGAGAAAATGTGAGAATGAGAAGGCTTAACCGAGGTTGGAATAATATGGAACGCATGAAAAAGAATATTTTTATCGTATCTGGAAAGTTTCTGCTGTTACTTTCTCATTTTCTCATTTTCCCATTCTCTCAATCCCTCCTTGCCCAGGAATCCTTCACCGCCCGCCTGCAGCAGCCTGTGGTGGGGAAGGGTAAGGTGCACCTGCACCACGATGCCGACATCGAGGCTCTGCTTTTCGGTCGTCGAACGGCACCAGTAAAGCCTCATGTCCTGCATAGCATGGTGCGCGACACTTCTGTTGCAGTCTCCGACAGTCTTCTGATGGGGCTCGGGCGCAAGGTACGCATCAATGGCTACCGTGTCCAGGTCTACGCCGGTGGAAATTCGCGCGATGCCAAGAATCGTGCCTATCAGATGGAAGCCCAGGTCAAGGCCTGCTTCCCCGACCAACCTGTCTACACGCGTTTCGTCAGTCCTCGCTGGATATGCCACGTCGGCGACTTCCGCACTCGTGAGGAGGCGCTCGACCTGTTGCAGGAGATGCGTCGCATGGGCCGCTTTTCCGAGGCCATCACCGTTCGCTGCAAAATCAATGCATACGTCTATGAATAAGCCCGAAACCATTACTACCCTTGAAGGATTGCGCATGCAGGACAATCGCGAAGCACAAATCCAGGAACACATGCGCCAGGTGCTCGGCCTCCTCGGCGAAGACCCCACACGAGAGGGATTGCTGAAGACCCCCCTGCGCGTGGCCCGTGCCATGGCCGACCTCACACGCGGCTATGCCGAAGACCCCATAGAGATACTCTGCTCCGCCAAGTTCCGCGAGGACTACAGTCAAATGGTCATCGTCAAGGATATCAACTTCTATTCCCTCTGCGAGCACCATCTCCTGCCTTTTTACGGCAAGGCCCACGTGGCATACATACCCAACGGCTACATCACCGGCCTGTCCAAGATAGCCCGCGTGGTCGACTGCTACAGCCATCGCCTGCAGGTGCAGGAACGCATGACCTTGCAGATACGTGAGGCCATACAGCAGGCCTTGCAGCCTCTGGGCGTGATGGTTGTACTGGAGGCTCAACACATGTGTATGCAGATGCGCGGAGTGGAGCGTCAGGGTTCTGTCACCACTACCAGCGACTTCACCGGAGCCTTCAATCAAGCCAAGACTCGCGACGAGTTCCTCAAGCTCATCAGCCACAAGTCTTGACCCGCCTAACCCCTTGATTGCCCCAACTCTTGGGGCATGCACTTGTAAGTTACATACAAATAGAACAATATGAAAAAGATTATGAACCGAGTGTTCGCTGCCACTCTGATTATCAGCAGCGCAAGTCTGCTGGCAAGTTGCAATAATGCCAAAGCCAACGAAGAAAATTTAGAAGTCCCCGAGAACACCGAACAACAGGTACAGTCCGAAGAACTCATCCGCACCAGCCAGAGTTGGGACGGTGTGGAGCTTCCCGACTACTTGCAGGGCCGTCCCGAACTGGTGGCTGTGAAATATGTATTTCCGGCTGGTAAGAAGTTGGGTTGGCACCATCATCCCGTAATTAACTATGGCGTCCTGGTGCAAGGCGAACTGACCATCATCGGACAGGACGGCAAGGAGAAGGTTGTACACGAGGGTGAGGCCGTTGTCGAAATGGTCAACACCATCCATCATGGCGAGAACCGTGGCACCAAGCCAGTCATCCTCTATATGTTCTACCTCTCGCAGAAGGATATGCCGCTGGCTGTCCAGCATCCCGAGATTCCCTTAGAATGACAAGGTACAGAAGATAGCTTTTCACTACCCGAACCCGCCATGCCTCTCCACGATGCTCAAATGTGCGGGTCGTTTTTTTCTTAATCAAACCTACGCCCTTTTATTGATGCCTACTAAAAACACAACAAATGAAAACAGAATTTGAAAAGATGCGCAGTGAAGAGTTCTACGACTTTACCAGTGAGGAATGCCTGGCAAGTTACTACAGAGCTCCGATTCCATGGCCGTAGGAAATCCTTGCCGAGTTATCCGGAAGATAAATCAGAATTTATGCGTGAAGTAAATCCAAAAGACACCAGTCGCGCCCAAGCCTTCGAGT
>CAMOUQ010000049.1 GCA_946626595.1 uncultured Prevotellaceae bacterium
TTTGCATTTTACAGATTAATATAGTATCTTCGCAGCATGAAGAGAATGTTTTTCGCATTTTGTGCACTGCTGTCGGCTCTGGCAGCTGGGGCACAGCCCTACCGGGACGCCGCACTGACGACGGACGAGCGCGTGGAGGACCTGCTGGGGCGCATGACCCGGGAGGAAAAGGTGGCGCAACTGCTGTGCCCGTTGGGGTGGCAGTACGACGAAAACCAGGACTCCCTGGGCATAGGCATGCTGTGGGCCACCCACCGGGCCGACCCCTGGACGGGACGCACCCTGGCCGACGGACTGACACCACGAACGGCTGCCCGACGGGCCAATGCACTGCAACGCCATGCCCTGGAGGGGACACGACTGGGCATACCTCTGCTCCTGCTGGAGGAGTCGCCCCACGGACACATGGCCATCGGCGCCACCACCTTCCCAACGGGACTCGGCCTGGGGGCCACCTTCTCGCCCACCCTCCTGGAGCGCATGGGGCGGGCCATCGGCGAGGAATTGAAGGCTCAGGGTGCCCACCTGGGACTGGGGCCTGTGCTGGACCTGGCACGCGACCCGCGATGGAGCCGCACGGAGGAGACCATGGGCGAGGATGCCGTGCTATGTGGGCTACTGGGCACCGCTATCGTCAGGGGCATGGAGGGGCACTGCGTGCTGAAGCACCTGGCGGCCTACGGCATGGGCCTGGGCGGACAGAACGGAGCAGCCATCGACATGGGCCGTCGCGAGGTCGTGCAGACGCATCTGGAACCCTTCCGCATGGCACTGGATGCCGGGGCGGAGGGAGTGATGACGGCCTACAACGCCATCGACGGAGTGCCCTCGACGGTCAATGCATGGCTGCTCAGCGACATGCTGCGCGGCCAGTGGGGATTCCAGGGGATGGTGGTGTCTGACCTCTACAGCATCAACGTGGTACACAATACGTTGCACGCTGCCTCATCGCTGGAGGAGGCGGCGGGCATGGCCCTGAAGGCTGGCGTAGACGTGGACCTTGGGGCTACTGCTTATAGGGAATTAAGAATTAAGAAAGAAGAATTAAGAATTGAGGGTGAAGAATCAAGCATTGAGCGGGCACTGGACGAGGCGGTGAGACGCGTGCTGCGACTGAAGTTCCGCCTGGGACTGTTCGAGCATCCGTATGTCGACGAAGCTAAAGCGGAGCAGGTGAACAGCAAGGCGCATCGAGCACTGGCCAGAGAGATAGCCCGGGCCAGCATCACGCTGCTAAAGAACGACACGCTCAGCGGGCCCCAGAGGCGCACCCTGTTGCCGCTCGCAGCTGGAGCAAAGATTGCCCTCGTGGGGCCGAATGCCGACCATGTGTATGCCCAGTTGGGCGACTACACGGCGCCGCAACCGGAGGGCAAGGTGGTGACCATACGCGAGGGACTGAGGCGGAAGGGATACCGACTGGTGGAACCCGACGAAGCCGACGTCGTCGTGGCCGTCGTGGGCGGCAGCAGCAGTCGATACGGAGCGGTGGCGGAATACGAAGAGACTGGCGCGGCCTCCTCATCTTCTCATGCTCGCGATTTCTCATTTTCAGACTCCCCCGACAGCGGCGAGGGACTGGACCGTCTGTCGCTCGACCTGCCAGCCGACCAGCAGCAACTGCTGGAAAAGATGAAGGCGACGGGACGTCCGCTCGTGGTGGTCTACATCGAGGGGCGCCCGCTGCTGAAGAACTGGTGTGCCGAACATGCCGACGCCCTGCTGACGGCCTACTATCCAGGCGAGCAAGGGGGCGCGGCCGTCGCCGACGTGCTCTGTGGCGACTATAACCCCGCCGGCCGACTGCCCGTGAGCGTTCCGCGCAGTGTGGGGCAGTTGCCGGTCTTCTACAACCGCCCCAGGCCGCGCCCGCACGACTACGTGGACGGCCCCTCTACCCCACTCTACCCCTTCGGCTACGGCCTGTCGTACACGACATTTGCCTACAGCGACCTTCGCATCGAGGGGCGGGAGGTAAGCTTCGTGGTGACGAACACCGGGGAGCGCGACGGCGAGGAGGTGGCGCAGCTCTACATCCGCGACGAGGCTGCCAGCGTGGTGTTGCCCGAAAGGCAGTTGCGCCACTTCGAGCGCATCTTCCTGCGCAAGGGGGAGAAGCAGAAAGTGGTTTTCCAACTGACGGACAGCGACTTTGCCCTCACGGACACAAGGCTGCACTGGGTGGTAGAACCGGGCGTATTCCGCATCATGGTGGGCAGTTCGTCGCAGGACATCAGGCTGTCGGCGGAAATGACGATAGACGAGACAAAAGACTTGACAAACAGCAAACTGACGAACTCAGCCCAGCGCGGCGACATCGTGGCTGACAGCGACGAGGAATACGTGTGGCCCACGGACTCGCTGGTAGCCACAAAACTGCGCACCTGGCAGGACCAGAAGTTCGGCATCCTGCTGCACTGGGGACTGTACAGCGTGCCGGGCATCGTGGAGTCGTGGAGCATCTGCGACGAAAACTGGATTCGCCGAGATACGACGATGACCTACGAACAATACAAACGCTGGTACTGGGGACTGGCCGACCAGTTCCGCCCCACGCGCTTCGACCCCGAACAGTGGGCACGCATCGCCAAGGAGGCCGGCATGCGATACATGCTCTTCACCACCAAGCACCACGACGGGTTCTGCCTCTTCGACAGCAGAGAGACGGACTTCAATCTCGCCCGACATGCGGGTTTGGACGCCGTGGGCCCCGTGCTGCAGGCCTTCCGCAAGCGAGGATTCATGACGGGCACCTACTTCTCGAAGCCCGACTGGCACTCGCCATTCTACTGGTGGGACGTCTTCCCCACAAAAGGACGCAACGTAAACTATCCCATCGGGCAGTACCCCTGGCGTTGGGAACAGTTCAAACGATTTACCTACAAACAGATAGAGGAACTGATGACGCGATACGGACAGGTCGACATCCTGTGGCTGGACGGCGGATGGGTATGCACGGAGAACCGGCAAGACATCGACATGCCTGGCATAGCCCGCATGGCCCGACAGCAACAGCCCGGCATCCTGGTGGTGGACCGCACCATTCGTGGCCCCTACGAAAACTATCTGACACCCGAACGCAGCGTACCGGACCGCCTGCTGCCCTACCCCTGGGAGAGTTGCATCCCGCTGTCCGACGACTGGGGATGGGTGCCCAGGCCAAGGTGGAAGTCGGCCCGACAGGTGGTGAACCTCCTCATCGAGGTGGTAGCCAAGGGCGGCAACATGGTGCTGGGCGTGGGACCTACGGCTGACGGACTCATCGAGCCCGAGGCCGAAAAGCGACTGAAAGACATCGGACTATGGTTGCAGAGTAACGGGAAGGCCATCTACGGTACTCGCCCCTTGGACGGACGGCAACAGAGCGGACTGTGGTTCACCACGAGCAAGGACGGGCACGAGGGCTATGCCCTGTTGACTCTACCCGAAGGAGAGGCCCTGCCAGCAACGGTCGGATGGCAGGGAGACCTACCGCGAAAGGGCAGCACCATGCGACTGCTATCGACCGGACAGCGCCTCCGATGGACGGCGAAGGACGGACACGTGAACGTGGAACTGCCCAGCGGACTGCCCTCCGAACCCATCGTCATCAACTATAAACGAAAATGACCCGTACATAAATTTACGACCACGAATTGCACGAATTGATTTTACGGCAGCGAATTGCACGAACTGATTTTACGACCACGATTAAACGGATTAAACGGATAATAGTGGTAGAAAATAATTCATGGTAGCATAGAAAAGGCTGTGTCGTGGTAATGACACAGCCTTGTGGATAGTTTGGTTGCGGTACGCTGCGGTTCAGAACGGCAGGTCGGTGTCCTCGCCACCCTCGGCACCGAAGGGCGTAGCGTCGGGCGCAGGTGCAGCTGGTGCGGCAGCAGGAGCCGCCGTAGTGGGCAGAGGGGCGGCAGCGGGGGCAGCAACCTCGGCAGGAGCGGCCGTCTGTACGTTGCGGTCGACACGGAATGCGCGGATGGAGTTGAACCAACGGCCCTGGTACTCGTGGGCATCAATGTCGAACGAAACGGTCATCATCTCGCCAACCTGGATGTTGAACTGCTGGATGCGATCGGCTCCGAAGACGTCGAAGCAAATCTTCTTGGGGTACTGTTCCTGGGTCTCCAGCACGTAGGAGCCGGCCTTCCACTCCGCACCGCTACGCTGGCTGACACCAGAGCGTTCGGGCAATACGGCAATAATTCTTCCTGTAATTTCCATAAAGATTATTTAGATGTTATTTTAATGTTTGTGAAATTCTGTACAAAATTACAAAATAATTATGAATTGTGAATTGTGAATTGTGAATTATTTTGTACCTTTGCGTAGAATATAACCTAAATTAATAAATAAGTATGAAATTCATTGTATCAAGTACGGCCCTCTACGGCCGGCTCGCTGCCGCAAGCAAGGTAATGACTTCGAAAAACAGCATGCCCATACTGGACTGCTTCTTCTTCGACATCAGAAACGGTAAGGTCACCATCACTGCCAGTGACGGAGAGAAATACTTCATCACGTCGGTGCCCCTGGTCGACAGCGACAACAACGCCGAGTTCTGCATCACGGCCAAGACCATCATGGACTCGATGAAGGAACTGGCCGAGCAGCCCCTGACCTTCGAATACAACCCCGAATCGCACGAACTGCAGGGACAGCACCAGACGGGCGTCTTCTCGGTGATGACCTTCGACGCTGCCACCTACCCCAGCCAGCAGCCCCTCAAGGAGGAGTGCACCCGACTGGAGATGAGCAGCAACATACTGCTGACGGGTATCAACCGATGCCTGTTTGCCACCGCCAACGACGAAATCCGCATCGTCATGACGGGCATCTACCTTGACGTTCACCCCGAAGACATCACCTTCGCCGGAACCGACGGACGCAAGTTGGTGCGCTACATCAACCGAGAGGTGAAGCCCGGACTGGAGACCAACTTCATTCTGCCCAAGAAGGTGGCTGCCATTCTGAAGAACGTGCTTCAGAAGGACACGCAGATTACCATATCGTTTGACAATGAGAAGGGACAGGTGCATGCCGAGGACTTCGAAATGTATTTCCGACTGGTGGAGGGACGCTACCCCAACTACAACGGTGTCATACCCACCAACAATCCCTTCGTGGCTACCGTAGACCGCGCCAGCCTCATCAGTGCACTGAAGCGCATCTCGGTATTCTGCAACCAGTCGAGCGGACTCATGAAACTGCACCTCGAGAACAACCAGATGCGACTGACCGGTGAGGACAACGACTACGCCACTCGCGCCGAGGAGAACCTGATTTGCGACTACCAGAACGAACCCATCAGCATCGGTTTCTCGTGCATCTTCCTCATCGAAATTGCCAACATCATGGAAGGCGACGCCCTCACCATACAACTGGCCGACCCCAGCCGTCCGGGCGTAGTGATTCCGGCCGAACAGCCTGAGAACGAGGAGACACTGATGCTGCTGATGCCCATGATGCTGAACGAATAAGCCCATGAAACTGAACTTAACTAAGCCTTTGGTGATATTCGACCTGGAGACAACAGGTCTGGATATCGCCACGGCCCGAATCATACAAATCTCGTACATCATTGCGCGTCCCGACGGTTCGGAAGACGAGCAAAAGAACCAGTTTGTCAACCCCGAATGTCCCATTCCGCAGGAGGTGCAGCAACTGACCGGCATCACGAACGACATGGTGAAGGACGCTCCCACCTTCAAGCAACTGGCCCCGACGTTGGCCCAGGCTTTTGCCGGATGCGACTTTGCCGGGTTCAACTCCAACGCCTATGACATACCGCTGCTGTGCGAGGAGTTCCTGCGCGCCGGCATCAACTTCGACTTCTCACAGGCCAGGCTCATCGATGCCTGCACCATCTTCAAAAAGATGGAGCGCCGGAACCTGGCTGCCGCCTACAAGTTCTATTGCGGGCGCAAGATGGAGGACGACTTCCAGGCTCACCTGGCCGACCAGGACACGGCTGCCACATGGGCCGTGCTGAAGGCGCAACTGGACATGTACGCTCCTGGCCGTCAGGAAGAACCCGAACGCCAACTGGAGAACGACATGGATGCCCTGGCCGAAGCAAGTCGCGCCGGCCGACAGACGGTGGACTTTGCCGGGCGTATCGTGCTGGACGAGCAGGGCAACGAGGTGATAAACTTCGGCAAATACAAGGGTGTGAAGGTGAGCGACATCTTCCCCCGCGACTCGGGCTACTACAGCTGGATCATGCAGGCCGACTTCACCCGCAATACCAAACAGGCCTTCCAACGCCTTTGGCTGAAATACGCCAAAAGGTGAAAAACACAGGGGAAGACTGGAACCAAAGAACGTGCAAATAAGAATGAGTACACTGAAGGGAAAGAAAATAGTCCTGGGCATCACGGGCAGCATTGCTGCCTACAAGGCTTGTCTCATCATCCGCGGCCTCATCAAGCGCGGCGCCGAGGTACAGGTGGTCATCACGCCTGCTGGCAAAGAGTTCATCACACCCATCACACTGAGTGCACTGACCTCGAAGCCCGTCGTCAGCGAATTCTTCTCGCAACGCGACGGGACCTGGCACAGCCACGTCAACCTGGGACTGTGGGCCGACCTCATGCTCATAGCTCCGGCCACGGCATCCACCATAGGCAAGATGGCCAACGGCATTGCCGACAACATGCTCATCACGACCTACCTTTCCATGAAGGCTCCCGTCATGGTGGCTCCGGCCATGGACCTCGACATGTTTGCACACCCCTCGACACAGCAAAACCTCGACACACTGCGGCAGCGCGGCAACATCGTCATCGAACCTCAAAGCGGTGAACTGGCAAGCCACCTCGTGGGCAAAGGCCGCATGGAGGAACCAGAGGAGATAATCCAACAGGTCGAGGACTTCTTTACGGAGAAGGACCTGATGGGGATGCGCGTCATGCTGACTGCAGGGCCCACCTACGAGAAGATTGACCCCGTACGCTTCATCGGCAACTACTCAAGTGGCAAGATGGGATATGCACTGGCCGAGGAATGTGCACGACGGGGGGCTACGGTTGAACTCATCAGTGGCCCCGTGCAGCTGAAACCACAGCATCCCAACATCCATCTGACAAAGGTGGAGAGTGCAAAGGAGATGTTCGAGGCTGCCACACGCACCTACCCCACCTGCCAGGCCGGCATCCTGTGTGCGGCTGTTGCCGATTTCACGCCCGAACATGTTGCCGACCAGAAGATTAAGCGCGAAGGCGACGACCTGGTTCTGCGTTTGCAACCGACACAGGACATTGCCAAGGCACTGGGACAGATGAAACAGGAAGGGCAGATTCTCGTTGGATTTGCCCTCGAGACCAACGACGAGTTGGCCCATGCCCAGGAGAAAATGGAGCGCAAACGCTTCGACTTCATTGTACTGAACTCGCTCAATGACAAAGGCGCAGGCTTCCAGCACGATACAAACAAGGTGACCTTCGTGTCGCAAAAGGGGCAAAAAGACTTCGAACTGAAACCCAAGACCGAAGTGGCCCGCGACATCGTCAACGAGTTGCGTTCACTAATGGATAATTGACACGGCAAGACCATGAATGCTAAGAAGATAGTCCTATTGTTGGCCGCTCTTGTCGGCGTAGCCAGATTCTCCCTCTGCGACATTCGGTTCGCCGTCGGAGCCAGTGCCGCCGCACAAGAACTGAAGGCCAAGGTCATGGTGAATACAGCACAAGTTTCGAATACCAAGAAGGAGGTGTTCGACGCACTGCGCGAGAAGGTGGAAGCCTTCCTCAACGACCACAAATGGACCGACCAGACTTATCGCGAGAACGAAAAGATTGACTGCAACTTCAACATTACCGTCAGCAGCTGGGACGAGGGCGAAAGCATGATTAAGTCCACCCTACTGCTCACATGCAGTCGACCCGTCTACAACAGTTCCTACACCACCACGGTCTACAGCACACGTGATGCCGACTTCCAGTTCACATTCCAGACCACCGACCAACTGGAATGGAATCCCGAATACGTCGACAACAACCTCACGGCCATGCTGGCCTACTATGCCTACGTCATCATCGGTTACGACATGGACTCAATGTCGCCCCTGGGCGGAACACCCTATCTGCAGACAGCAGAGAACATCGTCAATAATGCACAGAACCTGGGCTTCCCAGGCTGGTCATCGTTCAACGACTCGAAGAATCGCTTCGGACTACTCAACGACTATCTCGACGGTTCGATGGAGGACTACCGGCAACTCGTCTACAAATACCACCGCGAAGGCCTCGACCAGATGGCTGACAACCCCGACAACGGCCGGAAAGCCATAGCCGAGGCCCTCAACCTGCTGGAGTCGGCAAAGAATGCCCGCACAATGAGCCAACTGCCTACCCTATTCACCGAATACAAACGCGACGAACTGGTGAACATCTTCAGCGGACACGGAACCAACGAAGAGAAGGAAGCCGCATACAACATACTTTTTGGAATCAACACATCCCTGAGCGAATACTGGGAAAAGCTTAAGAAATAGATGCTGAAATCCCTGAATATAAGGAACTACGCCCTCATAGACCAACTGGACATCACGTTCGAGAACGGTTTCTCCGTCATTACCGGTGAAACGGGTGCCGGAAAGTCTATCCTGCTGGGGGCCATCGGACTATTGTTGGGGCAGCGGGCCGACCTTAAGATGATTAAGGCTGGCGAACAGCGTTGCACCATCGAGGCCCACTTCGACCTCTCCAACTACAACTTTGCAGATTACTTCGCCACGCACGAACTGGACTTCGACGGAACGGAATGTATCATCCGCCGCGAACTGACAGCCTCCGGCAAGTCGCGTGCCTTCATCAACGACACGCCGACCTCACTCAACGAACTGAAGGAACTGGGCGAACAGCTGATAGACATCCACAGCCAGCACCAAAACCTGCTGCTGAACAAGGAAAACTTCCAGACACAAGTGCTCGACGCCGTAGCACAGGACCGGAAGCAACTGGACGAGTACTGCCTGCTCTTCAAAGACTATCAGCAGGCACAGGCCGACTACGAACAGGCACGGCTGCAAGCCGAAAAGGACCGTGGCGAGCAGGACTACATGGCCTATCAGTATGCACAGCTCGAGGAGGCCCACCTCACCGAAGGCGAAGAGGAGGAACTCGAACAGGAACTGTCGACCCTGGAACATGCCGAGGACATCAAGTCTACGCTGTTCCAAACCCATTCGCTGCTCGAAAACGACGAAGCAGGCATCGTCAGCCAGTTGCGCGATGCTCAGCGCCAACTTAGCAACATTGCCCACGTCTATGCTCCTGCGCAGGAGTTATCCGAACGGCTCGAGAGTTGCTACATCGAGGTTCGCGACATTGCCGACGAACTGTCGGATGCCGTAGAGCGCATCGACTATGACCCCGAACGATTGGCACTGGTGAACGACCGCATAACATTATTGCACAACTTGAAACAAAAGTTTCATGTAGAAGATACCCAACAACTTATCGCTTTACGAGAAGACCTAAGCAAACGGCTCTCACTCATCGAGAACAGCGACGAACAACTGCAACAGATGCAACAGCGCATTGCCGCTGTCGAGGCCCAGCTTCGCCAGTCGGCCGAGGTTCTCTCGCAGAAACGAAAAGAGGCCGCCCGGAAGGTGGAGAAGGAGATGTGCCAGCGGCTCGTACCCCTGGGCATGCCCAATGTGCAGTTCCAAGTCGACATCAAATCAGGCAACCCATTCACCTCCAATGGTTGCGACAAGGTGACGTTTCTTTTCACGGCCAACAAGAACACGCCGTTACAGCCCATCTCGCAGGTTGCCAGCGGTGGTGAGATAGCCCGACTGATGCTCTCCCTGAAGGCCATGATCAGCGGCGTGGTGAAACTGCCCACCATCATCTTCGACGAGATTGACACCGGCGTTTCGGGCCACATTGCCGAGAAGATGGCAGAAATCATGCAGGAGATGGGAGGCACCAACCGCAGGCAAGTCATCTCCATCACGCATTTGCCCCAGATTGCCGCCAAGGGCAGTCAGCACTATCGCGTCTTCAAGACCGACGACACCGAGGGCACCACAAGCCACATTGTGCGGTTGAGCAATGAGGAACGCATTGAGGAACTTGCCCGAATGCTATCGGGCAGCACGCTCACGCAGGCCGCCATCGACAACGCCAAGGCACTGCTGAAACTTTGAGAACCGAGAACCGAAAATCCGAGGATAGACGATTAAACATGAGACATACTATTAGCTTATTCCTGATTCTATTATCCGCCTCCCTGCAGGCAGCACCCAAATGGCTCAAGTCTGCCACGAAGAGCCAAGCCACCCTGTATGCCGTGCAGCAGCGTGGCGACACCCTGCAGGCCAACGCCTTCTTTGTGGAACCGATTGGCACACTGGTGGCTCCCTTCAAACCCATTCAGCAGGCCCGTCAGGTATGGGTGGTGGATGCAAGCGGGAAACGACACGAAGTCGGTCATATCCAAGGCTTTAATTCCACCTACGACGTCGTTCGTCTGCAGGTCGTCGGCATCAAGAAGATGCCCACCCTGCCGACAAGCAGCGATGCCGTCTCCAACGGGCAAGCTGTGTACACCATGCCGCAGGGCAAGGCCGACCAAGTGACGCAGGTGGAGAAGGCAGGCGAATATGCCTACTACACACTGCAGTCCCCGGCATCTCCGGACATGGCCGGCACGGCAGTTGTTGACGATGAGGGACGCATCGTGGGTGTGTTGCAAGTGCCCGTCACCGTTGCCAATGCCCCCAACTATGTCCTCGACATCCGATTTGTACAAGCATTGACCATACGCCCGATGGACGCCAACCATGTCGACCTGCGCCAATGTGCCATACCCAAGCAACTGCCCGCCGATCAGGACCAGGCCACCAGTTTCCTATACCTCTCTGGCAGTCTCCCGGCCAACGAACGTCAGGTCTATGCCGACGATTTCGTCCAGGCCTTCCCCCACAGCCCTGTCGGCTATGTGCAGAAGGCAGATGCCCTCGTCAGCCTTCGCGACTATGCAGGAGCCTGGCAGACCTATGAACAGGCGCTTGCTGACAAGCAACTCACCCAAACCGACGAGGTGTATTATGCACGTTCGCATGCCATCTACAACAAGGCCATTCAGGGCGACACCCTTGCTGTCGAAGGCTGGACACTGGAGCAGGCACAGAGCGACATAGAAAAGGCTCTGCAAATCAACGCCCTACCCCTCTATTCCCGGCATCTGGGACAAATCTTCTATGCCCAGAAGCAGTACGAACAGGCCTATTCGACCTTCATGGCACTGACAAAGACGCCCATGCGCTCCGCAGAGTTGTTTCTCTATGCCTGGCAATGCAAGCAACATCTTGGCGCCGACAACGAAACGCTCCTGGCGCTGAATGACAGCGCGATGGCCTTCTTCACCAAACCCTACAGCGCCGAAGCCGCTCCCTACCTCTACCTGCGCAGCAATACGTTGCGGGATATGGGCCGTCTGCGCGATGCTATTGCCGACCTCAACGAGTACGAGCACGTCTTGGGAGGAAGGGGCCTGAACGCCAATTTCTATTACCAGCGCGAACAGATGGAAGCTTCGGTGCGCATGTTTGGTCCGGCCATCAACGACATTCAGAAAGCCATCCAACTGGACCCCGGCGAACCGCTTTTCCGTGCAGAATCGGCCTCGCTCTTCATTCGCCTTCGCGACCTGGACAATGCCATCCTGGAATGCAAGCGGGCCGTTGAGCTCGACGGAAACTTCCCCGACGCCTACCGCCTATGGGGCATTTGCCTGCGCGAAAAAGGCGACAAAGCCGGAGCACGCGAACAACTGCAACGGGCCAAAGACCTGGGCGACACGGTGGCCGCTAAAATCCTCGACGAACTATGATATTGGTGGCAGTGAGTGGTGGAGCCGATTCGGTTGCCTTGCTGTGCATGATGCAGGAGCAAGGGACTGACATCGCTGCACTGCACTGCAACTTCCACCTGAGAGGTGAGGAGTCGGAGCGCGACGAGCGTTTCGTGTCCGACCTCTGCCAGAAACTTCACATTCCGCTGCACGTCAAGCACTTCGACACCAGAAGCTATGCCGAAGAGCACCATATCAGCATCGAAATGGCTGCCCGCGAACTGCGCTATACGTGGTTCGAAGAGAAACGGCAAGAGTTGGGAGCCGAGGACATTGCTGTAGCCCATCATCGCGACGACCAGGCCGAAACGGTGCTCCTGAACCTGATACGCGGAACGGGACTTCGCGGTCTGTCAGGCATGCACCCACGGAGCGGGCACATCGTCCGTCCTTTGCTCAATTGGAGCCGACAGGACATCCTCGACTATCTCTCCCGAATCGGGCAGGACTTCATTACCGACTCCACAAACCTCGAGCGCGATGCCCTGCGCAATCGCATCCGGTTGGATGTCATGCCGCTGCTGCGGGAGATTAACCCACAGGCGGCCAGCCACATCGCCGACACAGCGCGAATCGTGGCCGAAGCTCTACCCTACTACCGGCAAGGCGTAGACATGAGCACCGACCTCTCCCCCACCACACTCCACGAACGTCTGCTCGGACTTGGGTTCACCCCTGCCCAGGAGCAACAGATGTGGCAGAGCCAACGTTCCGGCGCCACCTTCGAGAGTGCCACCCACCGGGCTACGTTCAGCCAAGGGCGTCTCGTCGTGGAAGAGAAATTGGCACCAGCGCCGATGCCCATCCTCACGGAAAGCCTCATCGAAGTCCCCGACCCGCTTGCCTGGGTGACTCATGAGTCGCTGCCCTCCGACACGTGTGTCATCGATGCCCGCCTCGTGAGTCGCGGGCTCACGACTCGGCAGTCGAAACCAGGCGACCGCTTTCGCCCCTTCGGCATGAAGGGCGGCAGTCGGCTGGTGAGTGACTTCCTGGCCGAACGCGGTCTGTCCGTCTTTGAGCGCCAACGGCAATGGCTCGTCTGTCACGGCGACGACATCGTTTGGGTCATTGGCCACCGCATCGACGACCGTTTCCGCATAACGGCGGCCACGAAGAAGATATTGAAACTGAGCATAAAACAATGAATCACAAATAAACTAACCAACCGTATGAAACGAATCACATCCATCTTGCTACTATTTCTGGCAACGGCCTTGAGTGCAACGGCACAGAAGGTCAGTCTGAAATGGGAGCTGAGCAACAAGGACAACCTGTCGGCAAGCAGTATCACCGGCGACGACAACAGCATTCTGTCGGCCACCTTCTCAAAATGGTCGGGCATCGACAGCGTTGCCACCATGAAGTCGGGCAATGCCGAATCGGGCTACACGGCACCCACCTACACGCCCAACTTTACCCAGTTCTTTGTGACGACCAAGAACACATCCCGGACCAAAGGACAGAGCATCACCTTCACGGTGAAGACACCCAGCGGACACACATTCAAGCCCACCCGAATATCGTTCGATGCCGCCAAGTGCGGAACCGACGGCGGCAACTTCGATGTATGCACCAAGTTGGGCAGCAACGCCGAACTGCCGTTTGCCACCACACAGGTGCCCCTGCGCAACCGCACGGGAGCCAGCAACCCCAACGGCTACAGCCACCACGAGTACACACTCAGCGATGTGCTGGCCGACGGCTGCGACTTCCAGGTTACGCTATACATCTATAATATTAACGGTACGGACAACGCCAATCCCAAGGCCATCGCCTTCCGTAACGTCGTAATCGACGGTGTTGTGGACGAACCCATCTACACGGCCGAGCACTACGTCACCGATGCCACCTTCACCACGAAGGCAGGCGAAACGAAGTCGATGATGCAACTGGTGAAGGGCCTGAAGAACGGACAGCAGGCCAGTTATCCCGAACTGCTCTTTGGTGACCCGTCGAACTTCAAGCTCACCACTGCCTCGGGCTATACTTACAAGGCTACGTATGCCAACAAGACGGCTACGTTCGACATCCAGAACAGCGACGGGGAGACGGAATTCACCTTCAGCGTCCTCTTCCGCGTCACCAATCGCGAACCGAAGCCCAAAGCTACGGCCCTCAAGCGCGGACTCATGGCCATCAACCTCTCCCAAAGCGGCGGCAGCGGCAACCTCGTGAGCTGGCGCTATCGCAAGGACGACAACAACCAGGTTCGCTTCAAGCTCTATCGTGGTACGAATGCTACGACGCAAGCCACGAAGTTGAACGGCGGAAACTACATACACGCCCGCACCAACTTCCGAGACACCGGCGGAAACACGTCTTCCTACTACCGACTGGAAGTGTACGACCTCAACGACAACCTGCTGGAGACTGAGGTGAGCGGCAAGACCTGGGACAACCAGACAATAAACATCCCATTGGGAGCAGCACCCGTCGACACACGCAACGGCGACCAATATCTGCCCAACGATGCTGCCATTTGCGATATGGACGGAGATGGCGAATATGAAATCATTCTCAAGTGGTACCCACAGAAGTATGCCAAGGACGCGGCCAGCAGCGGCACGACCTCTAACATACTCTTCGACTGCTACAAGATGGATGGCACCAGACTGTGGCGCATCGACATGGGGCCCAACTTCTTTGCCAGTGCCCACACCATACAATTCATTGCATGGGACCTGGACGGTGACGGCTACGGCGAGTTTATGGTGAAAACCGCACCGGGCACCATCGACGGCGAAGGCAATTATGTCATCATGGGCAATGACGACCCCACGGCCAACTGGCTGAACAGCCGTGGCAAGCAGGTGGAAGGTCCGGAGTACATCACCGTGTTCGACGGCACCACGGGCGCCGAGCTCTCCACCATCCCCTACCATACCGACTATGCGGCAGGCGAAAGCGTATGGGGCGATTCCAACCAGAACCGTTCCGAGCGCTATCTGGCTGCCATAGCCTGGCTGGACGGCCCCGACAAGAATCCGAGTCCCATCTTTGCCCGTGGCTACTATCGCGGCGCCTTCGTTGGAGCATACGACTGGGACGGTGTCACCCTGAAGGAACGCTGGGTGAGCCGAAACACCACCAGCGGCAAGGGCCTGTGGGGCGAGGGTGCCCACTGGATTTCGGTGGGCGACTGTGACGGCGACGGGAAGCAGGAGATTGTCTACGGTTCGGGCGCACTCGACCACGATGGTTCTTTGCTCTATCGCACCGGACTGGGCCATGGCGATGCCCTCCATCTGGCCGACCTCTTGCCCGAGCGTCCGGGCATGGAGGTGTTCATGGTGCACGAGGAAAAGCCCTATGGATATGACCTCCGCGATGCAAAGACCGGTGAGTTCATTCTTCACAAAACAGCCGACAGCGACACCGGGCGTGGCCTTGCGGCTCATTTCGACTATTCGTCCGAACATTCTCAGTTCATCTACAGCGCCTCGGCTGCCATCTTTGACTGTGCCACAGGCGAAGAAATAGCCCCCACATGGGCCATCGGCAGCAGCGGAGCCGGCATCAACAACCGCATCTACTGGGACGGCGACCCCTACGATGAATTCTTCGACAAGAGCATCATTGCCAATTGGAATCCCACGAACAAATGCTTCGACCGCTATAAGTTCAACAACGGCAACTACACCTGGGGCAATCTGAACAACGCGAGCAAGAACAACCCCTGCCTCTTGGCCGACGTCCTGGGCGACTGGCGCGAAGAAATTATCACATGGAGCAACACCGATATGGATTACGACAAGAGCAGTGGTCTCTATACCGTACGAGGCGACTTCTACCTCATCATCGGCGCCACGAACTACGAAACAGAGCACCGCATTCCGCACCTGATGGACGACCTGAACTATCGGGCGCAGGTCATCAATCAGAACTGCTGCTACAACCAGCCGCCCCACCTGTCCTACGACCCGGCTTACAGCAATGCCCTGACGGTCACCATTCCGGAATCGGGTTGGATGTCGCTCTACACGCCCTATGCCCTGCAAGCGCCTGCGGCCAGTGAGGCAAAAGCCTACTACGTCACGAACGTAAATGCCGCTGTCGACACCCTGAGGATGACGGCCATCACGACCACCATCCCCGCCTGCGGCTTCCTGCTTCAGGGCAAACCCGGCACCACCGTCACCATGCGCCCGGCAGGCGTAACAGCCACTGCAAATGCGTCCAACAAGTTGCTGGGCGACGGCTATCTGCCCGCTGAGGTGAAAACGTCCGAGACGGTTTCCTTCTACCGATGGGAGAATCGTCCGGGCATAGGCCTTGGATTCTTCCGCGTCGACGAAGGCAGCATCCAGCCCGGAGAGGCCTACCTGCGCCTGACGACAGCATCCACC
>CAMOUQ010000050.1 GCA_946626595.1 uncultured Prevotellaceae bacterium
GCTGCTATGCCGCAGAGTTCAACACCATTGCCATCGACGACGGCATCGCCATGGGGCACGACGGCATGCTCTATTCGCTGCCTTCGCGCGACATCATTGCCGACTCGGTAGAGTACATGGTCAATGCACACAAGGCCGATGCCATGGTGTGCATATCCAACTGCGACAAAGTGACGCCGGGCATGCTGATGGCCGCCATGCGACTGAACATACCGGCCGTATTCGTCAGCGGCGGTCCCATGGAGTCGCACAAACTGAACGGAGAGAATGCCGACCTCATCACCGCCATGGTGAAAGGCGGAGACCCCACCGTCAGCGACGAGGAACTGGCACGAGTGGAACAGATGGCTTGCCCGGGATGCGGTGCATGCTCCGGCATGTTCACGGCCAACTCCATGAACTCCCTGACTGAGGCCATCGGTCTCTCACTGCCTGGCAACGGAAGCATCCTGGCTACGCACAAGAATCGTATCCAACTCTTCAAGCAGGCTGCTCGCCTTATCGTCAAGAATGCGCTCGCCTACTACGAGGACGGTGACGAGAGCGTGCTGCCTCGCAGCATCGCCACGCGCCAAGCCTTCCTCAATGCCATGACCCTGGACATTGCCATGGGAGCCAGCACAAATACGGTGCTGCACCTCCTGGCCGTAGCTCAGGAGGGCGGAGTGGACTTCAAGATGCAGGACATCGACATGCTGAGCCGCAAGGTTCCCTTCCTCTGCAAACTGGCACCCAACTGGCAAAAGTATAGCATCCAGGAGGAAAACCGCGCAGGAGGCATTCTCGGCATCCTCGGCGAACTGGCCAAGGGTAACCTGCTCGACCTCTCCTGCAAGCGCGTCAACGGAGCCACGCTTGGCGAGGACATCAAGCGCTATTCTATTATTAATAATGATAAGTTAAAGGAGAAAGTCGATGGTGGACTGTCGCCGTGGGACATCTACAGTTGCGCTCCCGGCGGCAAGTTCAGCAATGTCATGGGCTCGCAGGACACACATTGGGAAACGCTCGACGCCGACCGCGAAAACGGTTGCATCCGCGACATCGAACATGCCTACACGAAGGATGGTGGCATGGCTGTCCTCTTCGGCAACATCGCTCAGGACGGTTGCGTAGTGAAGACCGCCGGCGTTGCTCCCGAACTTTGGCACTTCGAAGGTCCGGCTGTGGTATTCGACAGTCAGGAAGACGCCTGCGAGGGCATTCTGGGCGGTCGGGTGAAGAAGGGCGACTGCGTAGTCATCACCCACGAAGGCCCGAAGGGCGGCCCCGGCATGCAGGAGATGCTCTACCCCACCTCGTACATCAAGTCGATGCACATGGGCAAGGAGTGCGCACTCATCACCGACGGCCGATTCTCGGGAGGCACCAGCGGACTCTCCATCGGGCACATTTCGCCCGAGGCTGCCAACGGCGGCAACATTGGTAAGATTAAGGATGGCGACATCATTGTCATCGACATACCCAGCCGCAGCATCAACGTCAAACTCAGCGACGAAGAACTGGCCGCACGCCCACAGCAGCCACTGCGTCGCAACCGTCAGGTATCGAAGGCGCTGCGAGCCTATGCCCAGAGCGTAAGTTCGGCCGACAAGGGTGGTGTGCGCATCATAGATTGACGGCCACGAAAGACAAAAGTGTAAGAATGAAGACGACGAGCGAGGTCCATGTAGTGCGCAACAAGAAGTAGTGCGCCACCAATGGACTAATGCTCAGCAGAAGCATGGGGAGAGCCGTTGATGCATCCACCACGATGCCATAAGCCATCAGCAGCAAGGACTGGAGGATGAAGACATAGAAGTACATGCGAATCTGTATCTTGTCGTCGAAGCTGTGGCGCACGTAATAAACTGACATCCATACCGTCAGCACTGCCAACAGATAAAAAGCAAACATGGGAGGAGCGGGATGCAAGAAAGCATCCACTCCTCCCATGTTTATGTTCACAAGTCTGGTCCACCAACGAATCAGGGCCGTCGAATCCTCGCGCACCAATATCCACCCCAGCCAGAACCAGAAGGGAAGTATCAGTCCCATGATGGCTGCAAACATCGAGCGCAGGGAGATGGATCGCATGAAAGCAATCTGATACCACACATAGAAAGGGGCCAGCAGGAGCATGTGGGGCACAAACAGACTGCCCAGCGAAAGCATCAGGAACGTGTAGAAGGCAATGAACACAGGCTGAACCACCTGATAGGAACGGAACAACATGAAGTAGCTGGCAGCCAAGAAGAATGTCCCCAACAGCGAATAGTGGAAAGGATGAAAGGCTGGCAGACACGCTGCTGCAAACAGCCACACCGAAGGCAACATGCGAGTCTGTACACGATAAAGTTGGTACCGGCTGCCTATCTCGGTCATCAAGAACGATATGACCAGCGTCAATGCCAGACTCACTGCATAGTCATGGCTATAGCCCATCTGTGGCCACCACCAGAGCAGGGCGACCAACAGTATGCACGCAGGGAATGTATAGATGCTGCGGCTTACGCGATTATGCAGTCTTAGTCTTTTCAGTTTCCAGAGTTTTGGGGGTTACAGGTCCTGACCGATATCGTGCCGGTAGTATTTGCCTTCGAACTGTATCTGCTCGGCTCCCCGCATACTGCGGGCCAGTGCCTCGTCTTTGTCGGCGCCGTAACTGCTGACAGCCATCACACGCCCACCGTTGGTCACAACCACGCCGTCCTTCAGGGCCGTACCAGCATGGAAGAGCACACTGTCCTGCACTTTATCCATGCCCGTCATTGCAAATCCTTTTTCGTACTTCTCCGGATAGCCGCCGCTGACCAACATCACGCAGACGGCACTGCGTTGGTCAAACTCCACCGTCCGCTTGCCCAGCGTCTGGGTGGCCACGCCTTCCAGCAGGTCCACAAGGTCGCTCTTCAGGCGCAGCATCACGGTCTCCGTCTCAGGATCTCCCATCCGGCAGTTGTATTCAATCACCTTCGGGTCGCCATCCACATTAATCAGACCAAAGAAGATGAAGCCTTTGTAGTCGATGCCCTCCTGAGCCAGTCCGTCCACAGTGGGGCGGATAATGCGGTTCTCCACCTTCTGCATCCAATCCTTGGTGGCAAACGAAACTGGCGAAACACTGCCCATGCCACCGGTATTCAGGCCCGTGTCGCCCTCGCCGATGCGCTTGTAGTCCTTGGCTTCGGGCAATATCTTATAGTCCTTGCCGTCTGTCAGCACAAACACCGAACATTCGATGCCACTTAGGAACTCCTCGATGACCACACGGGCCGAAGCCTGACCGAACATGCCACCAAGCATTTCCTTCAGCTCGCGCTTGGCCTCATCCAGTGTGGGCACAATGAGCACTCCCTTGCCGGCACACAGTCCGTCGGCCTTCAGCACATAAGGGGGCTGCAGGGTCTCCAGATAGTCCAGTGCCTCAGCCACATGTTCGCCGTCGAAGGTCTGATAGCGAGCCGTGGGAATGTCGTGGCGCTGCATGAAGGCCTTGGCGAAGTCCTTTGAGCCTTCCAGCACGGCGCCTTGCTTAGACGGACCTATCACCGGCACCGACTGCAGTTCGGCATCCTGCTTGAAATAGTCATAGATGCCCTTCACCAGAGGGTCTTCGGGTCCTACGACCACCATGTCGATGGCTTCGCTGAGCACAAAATCCCGAATGCCCTCGAAGTCGTCGGCCTTCAGCGACACATTAGTGCCCACCTCACCGGTTCCGGCATTTCCCGGGGCAACGAACAGTTTCTCGCACTTCTCACTCTGAGCTATTTTCCAAGCTAAGGCGTGCTCGCGGCCGCCACTGCCTAACAATAATATCTTCATCGGTTCTTCATTTATTATCATTTAACGTTATCGCAGAGGGGGCAGGAAGTCCTCAAAGTACCTCGTTATCCTCTCGTGCAGATGCACCTGATCTCTACCAAACATATTGTGTCCGTCACCGGGATAGGTGAAGAGGTCGGGCTGCGTGCCGGCGTCCTCACAGGCGCGCAAGAACGACAAAGTGTGCTGCGGCACACAGGTGGGGTCGTTGTAGCCGAAGATTATCTGCAGCCTACCCTTCAGGTTCTTGGCTTTGCCCAAGAGGCTGCATCGCTCGTAGCCTTCGGGATTCTGCTGCGGAGTGTCCATGTAGCGCTCGCCGTACATCACCTCGTAATACTTCCAGTCGATGACCGGTCCACCGGCCACGCCCACCTTGAAGACATCGGGATAGGAGCACATCAGGTTGGTGGTCATGAATCCACCATACGACCATCCGTGCACTCCCATGCGGTCACCATCGACATAGGGCAGCGACTTCAGGAACTTCACGCCCTCCATCTGGTCCTGCATCTCCACTTCGCCCAGGTGGCGGAAGGTGGCCTGTTCGAATTCCCTGCCTCGCCATTCGCTGCCTCGGTTGTCGAGGATGAAGAGCAGGTAGCCCCGGGTGGCCATGTAGGCCTCCCATCCGCGCATGCACCAGTGCCAGCGGGCATCCACATTGTGGGCGTGCGGCCCGCCGTAGACATAGACCACAGTGGGATATTTCTTCGCAGGGTCAAAGTCGATGGGCTTCACCATGCGGTAGTAGAGGTCGGTCACACCATCGGCGGCCTTGATGCTGCCGCTCGTTATCTCAGGTATCTTATAACCCTTTTCCTGCCAGGGGTCGCTGGCCGTCAAGATGTTAGCCAACAGGTTGGGTCTGCGTCCACGGGTTGGTTGTGTGCTGATGAGGTTGATGCTGCGCGGAACGGTGGGCGACGAGTAGCGGTCTATAACCATCGTGCCGTCCTCGCTGAGCGAAGCGCTGTGTACGCCGTCGTCTGCACCGAGCAGATTCGTACGTCGTGTCTTCAGGTTCAGACTGTACAGGCAACTGCGGCGCGGGTCGCTCTCGTTGGCCAGATACAGGATGCCCTGCGACTTACGGTTGAAGCCCACGAACTGCTGCACCTCAAATTCGCCCACGGTCAGTTGTTCCTTCTCGCCCGTGGCTACATCCAGGAGGTAGAGATGATTCCATCCGTCGCAGCGGCTTTGCATGACGGCCTTCGATGCATCCCAAGGCAGGAACTTCAGCCCGTGCATCGGCTCCACATACTTGTCGTGACGCTCCTCCAGAATTTGTTTCTCCAGCTTACCTGTCTCGGTATTGTATGCCACCAGTCGCATGTGGTTCTGGTCGCGATTCAGTTCAAAGACGTAGAGCAGTTTGCCGTCGGGCGCCCAGGAGAGGTTGGTATGGTAGTCGTCGGCTTCTCCTATCAGTTTCATCCAAGTGGTTTTTTTCGTCTTCACGTTGTAGATGCCCACTTTCACCTGGTGACTGGTCTCACCGGCCATCGGGTATTTGTCCATTGTGACAGCAGCAATGCGCTGAGAGATATCCACTTGGGGATATCCGGCCACCATGCTCTGGTCCATGCGGTAGAAGGCCAGTTGCTGTCCGTCGGGGCTCCAGAAGGTGCCCTTCGATATGCCGAACTCGTCGCGATGCACGCTCTGTCCATAGACGATGTCGGAGGTTCCGTCCGTACTGCCGTCCTTGCTCACCTGCAGGGTCTCGCCTTCAGCCGTCCTGACATACAGATTTCCCTGTATGGTATAAGCCAAATGTTTCGACTGCAGGCAGAAGTCCTGATTTCCGGCACCTTCCGGTATGTCCTGGCTCCACAGCACGCGTCCCTCCTTCCAGTCTATCTGCACGCGTTTCTTGCCCGTGCGCACCTGCGCTATCGTTTCCTTATTGTAAGGCAGCAGCACATTGTGTCCGCTCGTGGCCACCTTCTCACCGGCAATCTCATTCAGGCGTTCCACAGTGAAAAGTGTCTTGCCCGTCAGCAGTTCCTTCACCTCGTCGGGCGTTGTCTCCACAGGCGTATTGCCCCACCACTGTGTGTATCGGTTCTCGGGCTGCAGGTTGTACCAGTTCGAGCCGCCAGACATCACATCTTCCAGCGTCAGCAGGAGCCCCCCTTCCGCGGGGGAGGCTTTTGTCTGTCCCATCACTGTATTAACTGAGAACATGATAACTGCGAACAGAAATGCCCTTAATCCTTCAATCTTCATATCTATTGTCCTTTCCTTTCTTAAAATCCCGGCCACCGCCTCTCTTGAAATTCCGGTCGCCGCCCTTAAAGTCGCGGCCGCCTTTCTTGAATCCGCCCGAACGGCGGTCATCCTTGCGGTCGAAACGGCGTGGACGGTCTTCCTCGTCACGATCGAAGCGGCGTGGACGGTCACCGCCCCTGTCGAAACGCTCGCGACGTTCGCGGCGCTCTTCCTTCATGCGTTCGAAGCGCTGTTCAAATTCCTCGTCGGTTTCGTTCAGTCCCTGCTTGAAGCTTCGGTGTTCCTTGAATCTCCGTTTCTGGGCCATCTGTCGGCGTTCGTCGTCGCTCTTTATCTGTCGGCCCTCAGAACGCACATCGTTGTATCGACCTGTAAACATCTGATACTTCCTCAGTTCGCACTCCAGCGACCCGTTGTACAGGGGTACCTTCAGCGAAGGCTTCAGTCCGATGGCATCGAAGCACTCCTCCCGATAGCTGAGCACCCAGGCCTCATTGTCCGAGAACTGCTTCTTGAACTGCGACCCTATCATCTTGTACAGCCCCAGCAGGTCCTCCGGTTTCAGGCGTTCGCCATAGGGTGGATTGGTCACGATGATGCTCTTCTCCTCGGGCTTCACGAAGTCGGCAAAGTCCTGGAACTGAATGCTCACGTCGTTGGCCAGTCCGGCAGCCTTCACGTTGCGCTCAGCGATGGCTATGGCTTGGCGATTGTTGTCGTAGCCATAGACGTGGTGAGCGAATTCGCGTTCCTGCGAGTCGTCGTTGTATATCTGTTCAAACAGTTCGGCATCGAAGTCGGGCCACTTCTCGAAGGCATAGCCCTGTCGGAACAGTCCCGGTGCCATGTTCTTGGCTATCAGTGCAGCCTCTATGGGCAGTGTGCCGCTGCCGCACATGGGGTCGATGAAGTCCGTCTCGCCACGCCATCCTGTCATCAGGATGATGCCAGCGGCCAGCACCTCGTTCAGCGGGGCCTCTACGGCCTCCTGCCGATAGCCACGGCGATGCAGGCTTTCGCCCGACGAGTCCAGACTCAGGGTGCAGTCGTACTCGGCAATGTGTATGTTCAGTTGTATGTCCGGATTCGTCACCCTGATGTTGGGACGGTTTCCCGTTTTCTCCCTGAACTGGTCCACAATGGCATCCTTCACCTTGTAGGCCACGAACTTCGAGTGGCGGAACTCAGTGGAGTACACCACGCTGTCCACGGCGAACGTGGTATCGTTCGACAGATATTCGGTCCAGTCTATCGCCTTCACGGCCTCGTAGACCTCGTCAGCACTGGTGGCACGGAAGTGCCGGATGGGCTTCAGCACACGAATGGCCGTGCGCAACTGGAAGTTACTGCGATACAGCATCTCCAGGTCACCCTTGTACGACACCATTCGGCGTCCCACCTGTATGTCATTGGCCCCCAACTGCGTGAGTTCCTCTGCCAACACATTCTCCAAGCCCTGAAAGGTCTTGGCAATCATTTCAAATTCCATATATTAAAGCTTAATTTTTCACTTTAGTCCTATAACCTTTTAACTTTTGAACTTTTTCGCTCGAACTTGTTCGCTTGCGTAGCACCGCGGAGCAAGAACTTTTTAACTTTTTAACCTTTTAACTTTTTAACTTTTTAACCCTCACAGTCCGCCCCAGTCTTCGGGCCTCACGTCATGGTTCTTCCGCTTTTTGGCCTGCACCAGATGTTCGCCAGGCTTAGTGCTCTCCGTCACCCACAGGTTACCGCCGATGACGGTTCCGCGCCCGATGGTGATGCGTCCCAGTATGGTGGCGTTGCTGTAGACAATGACGTTGTCCTCCAGGATGGGGTGCCGGGGAATGCCCTTGATGGGGTTCCCGTTCTCGTCCAGCGGGAAACTCTTGGCACCCAGCGTAACGCCCTGATATAGTTTCACATTGTTGCCGATGATGCACGTTGCCCCTATCACTACGCCCGTTCCGTGGTCGATGGTGAAATGGTGCCCTATCTGGGCCTCGGGATGTATGTCGATGCCGGTCTCGCTATGCGCCATCTCCGTGATGATGCGCGGGATGAGGGGCACTCCCTGCAGGTACAATTCGTGCGCAATGCGGTAGTTCGAGATGGCCTTGATGACGGGGTAGCAACTGATTATCTCCCCTCGGCTCGTGGCCGCCGGGTCGCCGTTGTAGGCTGCCTCCACGTCTGTAGCCAGTATGCGCCGCAGTTCGGGCAGTTTGACAATGAATTCCGCCGCCAACTGCTGGGCCCGCTCAGTGGGGCATGTAGCAGTGAGGGCCTTCGGGGCCTTAAGGCCGTTAGGGTCTTTAGGGTCCTTAGGGTCCTGGCAGAAGCAGAGGCCGGCCATGATCTGTTCCGACAACAACTGGAACAGCCGCTCTACGCCCACACCGATATGGAACTCCAGTGTCTGCGAGTTCAAGTTCGAATTACCATAAAATCCAGGGAATAAGATGGCCCGGCACAGGTCAACAATCTCTTCCAATGCCCGTCCCGAGGGCAATGGTGCACCATCGCGATGCTCGTGGAACATACCGCCCATGGTGGTGACATCCGACAGTTCCGCTATCGTTGCTCCGAGCATCTGGTTGAGGTCTTTAACACTCATCTATGTACAACAAAAATATAATTGAGCGCACAAAGATACGAATAAGCAAGCGAAAACGCAAATCTATTTGCAGTTTTCCGAGCGAAAGTATCTAAGAACGCAGTTCAAAGATACAAATAAACATGCAGAATGCCAAACATAAAACCACATTAATTAGATATTTCCATCACATGGTGCCGTATGCGGCAAGATAGGGATTCGTGCGGCGCTCGTCGCCGACGGTGGTCTCGGGGCCGTGACCAGGGAACACGACGACTTCGTCAGGCAGCGAGAGAATCTGCTTCCAGATGCCGCGCAGCAGGTCCTGCACGTTGCCGCCGGGCAGGTCGCTACGCCCCACACTGCCCTGGAACAAGGTATCGCCGGAGAAGAGCAACTTCTCGCTGGGCAGATAGAAGCACAATCCGCCGGGGGTGTGACCTGGGGTGTGGAGTACGCGGATGGTGGTATGGCCCAGCTGCAGCTGTTGCTGGTCGACCAGATATTCGCCCACAGGCACCAGGGGCTCCATCTCCTGCCCGAACCAACTGCTCACCATGTCGGGGGCAGCCTCATAGATGGGCTGTTCCAAGGCATGGCACTGGGGCAGCAGACCATATCGGCGATGCAGGAAAGGCAGGCCCATGATGTGGTCGAAGTGCATGTGGGTCTGCAAGGCCATGCAGGGATGGAGGCCATTCTCCTCGATGTATCGGGCTATCTTCTCCTCTTTCAATTTGTCCCACACACCGCAGTCGATGATGGCCATTTCGCGCGAATCGTCCCACACGAGATAGCAATTCTCGCCGATGGCATTCGTAACAAAGCGTTTGATATTCATAGGGGCAGGTATACGACCTTCTTGGTCTCGAAAAATTCTTCTTTGAAATAGTCGCTCAGCGGCGTGATGTCCACGCTGTTCTTCATGGGCAGGGTCTCATGCTCCAATTGGCTCCACCTTCCTCCGTCACGACTCGGACATTCGTGCAAGCCCGATGCCTCTCGCTGCTCCGTCAGTTCCCCTCCTTTCAGACAAATCAGTCCGTTGGGCAGGGCATTGTGCTGCACCTTGGCGATGTTCTTCCGGCAGAGCTTCACCAGGTCGGCCAGGGGCATGACAGCCCGCGACACCACGAAGTCGAACTTTGCTTTCACCTCCTCGGCACGCGCCCACTGGGTGGTGACATTCTTCAGACCCAGCGCCCCCGTCACCTCGTTGCATACCAGTATCTTCTTCCGGGTGCTGTCCACCAGGTGAAACTTCACCTCCGGAAACATAATGGCCAGAGGTATGCCTGGGAAGCCACCTCCCGTGCCCAGGTCCATCACCGTGGTGCCAGGGCGGAATCGGATGACCTCGGCAATGCCCAGCGAGTGCAGCACATGGTGGAGGTAGAGGTTGTCAATATCCTTGCGCGAGATGACATTGATCTTAGCGTTCCAGTCGTGATACAGAGCGTCCAGTTGGGCGTACTGCGCCAATTGCGCTTCGCTCAGGTCAGCAAAATATTTCTTTATCAGTTCCATCGATATAACCTTTTTAACGCTTTAACCTTTTAACTTTTTAACCTTTTAACTTTTTAACCTTTAACCCTTTCTCTCATTTTCTCATTCGGGTATCGCACCAATATGCTCCCCAGCATGAACAGGCCCATGACGAAGGGATAATACAGATAAGGTATAATCTCTATCGGATTCACAAGGGCCAGGCTGCTGGCCATCAGCATCTGCGCCCCATAGGGGATGATGCCCTGGGCAAAGCACGAGAACGTGTCCAGTATGGATGCCGACCGCCGCGGATCCACACCGAAGCGTTCGGAAATCTCCTTGGCCAGGTTGCCCACAGTAAGTATGGCAATGGTGTTGTTGGCCGTGCAGAAGTTGGTGAACACCACCAGAGCGGCAATGCTCAGTTCGGCACCCCTGCGGCCACGAATGCGACGCGTCAGACCGTGCAGAATGAAGTCGATGCCACCCAAATGGCGGATGACGCCCACCATGCCGGCGGCCATCAGCGTGACGATGATGAGTTCGCCCATCGACAGTATGCCCTCGCCCATCGCTGTCAGCCACTCGTAGAACCGATAGGTGCCGCGCGCCATGCCGATGACGCCCGTAGAGAGGATGCCCATCACCAGCACCATCAGCACGTTGATGCCCATCAGGGCCGTCGCCAGCACTATCAGGTAGGGCACCACCAACAGCCAGTCCACCTCCGTCACCTCTCGCTCCACCTCTATGCCCTGCCCTATGACCGCATACAACAGCAGCACCAGCACGGCGGCCGGCACCACGATGCGGGCATTCATGCGGAACTTGTCGCCCAGTCGGCAACCCTGAGTCTGCGTGGCCACGATGGTGGTGTCGGAGATGAACGACAGATTGTCGCCGAAATAGGCTCCGCCCACCACCACAGCCACGATGAAGGGAGTGGAAATCAGCGAATGGTCAATTGTCGATGCTATGCCTGTGGCTATGGGCACGAGGGCCACGATGGTGCCCACGCTCGTACCGACGGACAGGGAGATGAAGCAGGCGGCCACGAACAGACCGGCCAGCAACAGCTGCGGCGGCACTGCCATCAGGCACAGGTCCACCGTAGCCCGTATGGCCCCCATCTGTTTGGCCGAATAGGCAAAGGCCCCGGCCAGGATGAATATCCACACCATCATCAGCAGATTCGACTGGGCCGCCCCGCGCGAATACACCTTGATGCGTTCGTCCAGCGTCATGCCCCGCATCAGCAGCACGGAGTATGCCGAGGCCACCATGAATGCCACCGTGATGGGCACCGAGTAGAAGTCGTGCGCCAACAGACTGAACACCAGATAGAAGGCCAGGAACACAAACAGGGGCGACAGGGCCAGCCAGCCCGATTTTCCGTTTACCATTTACCGTTTACCTTTTGCCATTATCAATTCCGCCACAAAATTAGGCAAAAAAAACGTAACATAGGCCCTTTGGTGTCAGATTTTATTCCTTCCCCGATGTTTTTGCCACCTTGCCGTCCCCCTCCGAAACATCATAACCCCTCCATCCCGTCATACGCCAAGGTTGTTTATTATTTCTTCTGATGGGAAAGTAATGGCCGTATGTGGCCAGGCGCCACAACCATTCGAGCGGACCGAAGCGAAAGAAGTGCAGCCAGCAACGGCAGAGCACTATCTGGAGCAAGAACACCAAGAGGGCTGTCAGTTCTATGTAGACCAGACCCTGCGACAGTCCGAGCCCCATGCCGATGCCGTAGAACAGGAAGACACCAATCAGCGACTGACCGATATAGCAGGAGAGTGCCATGCGCCCCGGTGCTGCCAGCCACGACCAGGCAGAACGGTCTGGACGATGGCGGTAGAGCATACCGAGAGAAACGGCGTAAGACAGGGCCATCGGGATGACGCTGGCGGCATAGAGCGCCGCATGAGCGGTGCGGCCCCAGGGATGTCCGGTGGTAGCACTCCAGGCATAGAGCAGCGAGGTGGGCAGGGCGATGATTAGCGAGAACAGGAGCATCCGTCGCAGCGGCAGTTCGTGCAGCCGGGCGAAGAGTCGATGCTTGCCCATGAGATAGCCCATGATGAACAGACCGAGCACCTTGGGCAGGCGATGCCCCTCGACAAACTCCCACATCCGCTCGCAGGCACCCTGTCTGAGGAAGGCAAACACCTCGCCGTAACTGTCGGCATCGCGCAGCCACGTGGCAAAGTTCCCCTCCGTGATGCCGTTTGCCGTTGCCACCGCCCACCATTTCTCGTAGAACGGACGGGCGAAGTCGACACCTCCGAACTCTGTCAGCGCGTCGAGGGCGACGGGCACCAATATCAGCGACACGGCAATGGCAAGCAGTCGCCTGTCGCCCATCTTCACAAACAAGGTGAGCAGTAGCCCTCCGATGGCATAGAGCAGCAGGATGTCACCGCTCCAGATGAACATCAGGTGGAGGAAACCTATCCCGACGAGGATGGCCATTCTGCGCGCGAAAAGCCTCCGTCCGTGATGCGCCAAGATGAGCGAGAACCCGATTCCGAAGAGGATGGAGAAGATGGTGTAGAACTTGCCGTCGACCAGCATATACTGCAGGAGCGCACCACCTTGTCAATCGAGGCGGTAGGCATGGCGGCCTGCTCTTCGCCGCCAAGGAAAGTCCACAGGCCAAACTCCGGGAAATTGGCCAGTGCGATGCCCATCAGCGCCAGTCCGCGCAACACGTCGAGTATGGCGAACCGCTGTTTCTCGCTCGTTGGGCAGCTTTCAACTTTTACGTTCTCTGTCGTCGGACGTAAACTTTCCTCCTTCATATCTACCGTTTACCTCTTGCCATTTTCAATTCCGCCACAAAATTAGGCAAAAAAAACGTAACAAAGGCCCTTCGGTGTCAGATTTTATTCTTTCCGGTCAATGTTTTTCTATCAAGAATATATCGACACATCGTGCAGCCGGGCGAAGCGTCGGCGATATTACCCCCCGGCCGGCTACTCATCGCGAGCGGCCGGCCGGGGTGGGCCCTTATTAACTTAAATCCTAAGAGTTATGAATCAATTCTCGGCCTGGGCCTCGGTCTGGGCCGATTTTTCTTTGGGGCTGCCCACTTTGAACACGATGGGCAGGACGAACTTCGTGCGTACGGGTTTCCCGCTGACGGTGCCGGGCTTCCACCGGGGCATGGACTTCACTGTGCGCAGTCCCTCTTCCTCCAGGGCCAGGCGTCCCTTGCTCTCAATCTCTTTCCTCAGTTCCTCGGACAAGTCGTCCTTGGCCTTATACTTGCCTACGACCATTATGGTTTTTTCCCCCTCGTCCGCGTTATGAATGATTTTGGGTTCCCCCACCGTTCCGTCCTTCTCCACGATGAACTCTACCAAGACGCGGCCAGTGACGCCATATTCCATGGCCTCTTTGGGGTACTTGATACTTCTGCCAAGCCACAGCCACAGTTCGCGGCTGCCGCCGGGGAATTCGGGCATCACTTCGGGCTTCTCCACCACCTGGTCGTCGGGGGCGGAGGTTGTGACGGTGAGTTCCGTCGCGCCGTCGGGCTGAACGCTGACTTCGTTCTTTATCTCCTTGCCCTGCACGGCCTCGATGACCTCCTTCTCCGTCATCTCCTTGCCGTCGACCACGATGCGCAGGGTGCCGGGCCTCAGGCGGATGAGTTTTTTGCCGCTGGCCTTCGCCTCCTCGGCGGCTTGGGCCACGGGCTTCGGTTGTTCTGTGGATGGAGCGATGGACTTCTCCACTTTCTGTGTAAACTGCTGGCTGGCGAATGCGCCAAGGGTCAGCAGGGTCAGGGGCACTGCGTAGAGGACTTTCAGGCGTGCCCACGGGCTGGTTCTGTGTTTTGTCATCATAGTGATACGGTTTTTGAGCAGGCTGTGGTTGAAGGCGTTGACCAGAGCATAGCGACTTCGCCCGACGGCCGTCTCGATTAATAGAAGTTGATAATCGCGGGCCGAGATGCCTCTGCGCAGTACGGCGTCGTCGGCTTCATATTCGTGCACTTCACGCAGCGAGGCGTCAAGCATCCACACGCAAGGGTTGAACCACTGCAGGGCCTCCGCCAGGGCCACCAGGAGCGTGTCCCACGCATGGTGCAGGCGGACATGGGCCATTTCGTGCAGCATGACGGGACTGTCCTCCCGGCTATCCTGCTCGCCGACTACGATGCAGCGCACCCACGAGAAGGGAGCCACCCGCCCGGCGTGGCAATAGACGGTGATGCCGTCCTCCGTGCGGTCGGTCCACAGGCATCCGCGCGGAATGAAGCGCATGAGGCGCAC
Organism: uncultured Prevotellaceae bacterium; assembly: GCA_946626595.1. Lineage (GTDB taxonomy): Bacteria > Bacteroidota > Bacteroidia > Bacteroidales > Bacteroidaceae > Physcousia. The sequence goes on from CAMOUQ010000050.1 coordinate 14,398, forward strand.
CAGTCCGACGGCCTTCCAGACGAGGCAGACGAGCATGCCTAAGATATACAGCAGGACGAGCGACCGCCCCCAGCCCTTGCCCGAAAGCAGGGCGTGCTCCTCTCCGCCGATGGCCGGCAGCGATGGTTCCGCTCCCACCACGAGGGTGGGCAGGGTGACCTGCCTCAGCGCCTCCTCTTGCGGTTCGAACACGGTGGCCAGGCTAATCTGCCAAACGGGCACGTTGAGCAGGGGCACGACGAACGCCGCGAGGACTATGGCAATCAGCACGGCGCGGTTCAGACGGAACGAAGTGTCCCTGCGCAACAGCAAAGTGTAGGGCAGATAGAGCAGTGCCAGCGTCAGGCTACTCTTGATGGCGTAAATTGTCAGACTTCCCATGACTATAATTCTTTCTTTTTAACTACGAATATATTCTTTCTTTTTAACTACGAATTTCACGAATTAAACGAATTGACTATGATGTCTTTCTTTTATCGGCGAATTTCGCTAATTGAGCGAATTGCTCCGCATGTTTAGTCTCATTATCATAAATTCGTTAAATTCGCTTAATTCGCCGTTTCAATCAGATTCAGCAGTTCCTGTATCTCCGTGTCGCTCAGTTCCTCGTTCTCCACAAAGAACTGGACAAACCTGGAGGCGCTGCCGCCGAAGAAGTTGTCCTTCACGTCTCGCATCACGCGGCTGGTGTATTCCGCCCGCGAGACGACGGGAAAGTAGAGATACTGCTTGCCGTTCCCCTTCTTGTAATCTACGAAACCTTTAGTAGAAAGTATCTTCAGGAAGGTGCTGACTGTGGTGTAGGCCGGCCGGGGTTCGTCGTACCTTGCTACCACTTCGTGCACGTCCAGGGCCTTGCCGGCGCTCCAGAGTATGTTCATGACGGCCATCTCGCTTCTCGTCAACGTGTATTCGCCTTTGCTTTTCATATTACTAAAGTTTTAGTTGTACATGGCAAAGGTAAAACTAACTTTTTAGTAAGAGAGAATAAAAGAAAAGTTTTTTTGCCGAAGATGCGATATTTAACATATTTTATTAGTTATTAAAGGTAGATAAAAGAAGATAAGGGACAATGCCGATGTGATTGGCAATACAATTATTGAGAATACTCCATTGTTCGACATATTTTTGCCCCAAAACATAAAAATATGTTCATTATTGGGGCAAAATGGAGCTAAATAAGTGAAGTCTGGGGGTGACAATAATCTTCGACCTTGTAAATCATAGACGAACATCTTTTTGTCTGTCCATCTGTAACCATACTGTAGTTTGACGAAGTAGAAACCACGCTGACGTAGTATAGAAGTTGCGTAGATATGGAATATTGGCAAAGAAAGTCCACTGGCGGCGAGGATTTATGTGGAACTTCTGCTTGTAGTGTGGGTTGATGAGCCAAAGGGTGCGCTTGCAAATGGTATAACCGACTTCGGAAACCAGTCGCTCGAAGCTCTCTACAGTCATGCGTGAGGCTCGTATGCTCATCAGTTCACTAATGTTATTTGCCGTGGCTCCGCTTGTCTTCAACAGAACTTTGTAAAGCGGTTTGGGCAGCAGATGAATGAAAGGAAGTTTGGAGGCCGGGCCAACGCTTATTTGCTGATGACCGCCGAAAGGGTTCTGCCAGGCAGGAAAAGCGAAGAAAGCGATACCACCCTGTCTAAGAAATGACCTGATGCGAAGAAAGAAGTCTCGTTTATATTTTGGTTCGATGTGCTCTATCACATCGTGAACAAGTACGAGGT
>CAMOUQ010000051.1 GCA_946626595.1 uncultured Prevotellaceae bacterium
ATGGCTAAACGCCACATCCCGATGACAATGGAGGACTGGGCCAAACAGATTGATACCATATTGGCTGCTGGTGGTAATGAAGTGCTGCAAACGGCAGGTTCAGTAACAGCTGAAGAAGCCAAAGAGCATGCCGAGACTGAATTTGAGAAGTACCGCATCGTACAAGATCGTTTGTTCCAAAGCGACTTTGACAAGTTTTTGGGTGAATTACCTTTTGAAGGTGAATAAGTGATTCCTGTATAAAACATATCATTACGGTAGAAGGACGTAGCCTAATACGCACTTTTCTGGCAGGTGCCACAAAAGATGCCGCAATCTGCTTAGTGAGCGAGGAGCAAGCTCAAAAGAAAAATGTGTGAGTAGATTTGGTTCTTTCAGAAAGAATGATTCCTTTGCATCCGATGATGAGTTATAAAACGGCTGGTGGCTCAGCGTCTCTTCGGACAATATTTTTGCACTTCATGCAAGATATTCTTGCAAAGCACAACGGGAAAAGTTCCGCCATCGCCGATGAATGTACGGACGCCGTCGATGAACGTACATCCACCGACGATGGATGTACGTTCATCGACGATGGCGGAACTTTTCCTCCCGAGGTTTGCAGAAATCACGCTCCAGCGTGTAAAAAATCCTTTGCCACCCACTCGGAAATGTGCAAATAAATTTGGCATTTCGCGCGATTTGCACTATCTTTGTACCATGCAAAATATGCATTTCGTGCAAAACGACAGCTGTCGCAGAACCAAATTATCTTAAAAACCAATACCAACAATGATGAAGAAAACCCTACTCGCAGTCCTCGCTTCCGTCTCGCTGACGGCCGCGGCTGCACCCAAGCAGGTCGCCAAGCCCTACTGGCTGGACGCCAACACAAACCGTGTGAACACCGAAGCTCCACGCGCCTCGTTCTTCGCCTTCGAGAGCAAGGACAAGGCCCGGACGGCCGACAAGTCGAAATCCGAGCGCTACCTCTCGATGGAGGGCCAGTGGCGTTTCTGCTTCGTCAAGAACCACCAGGACGCTCCCGTGGGCTTCTGGGCTGAGAAGTACGACGACTCGAAGTGGGAACTCTTCCCCGTGCCCGGACTGTTCGAACTGAACGGACACGGCGACCGCATCTATAAGAACGTGGGCTACTCGTGGAACACGCAGTTTGCCAACCAGCCCGGATTCGTGGAGGAGAAGAACAACTACACAGGCTCCTATCGCCGCTCGTTCCAGGTGCCGGCCGAATGGAAGGGACAGGACATCTACATCCACGTGGGCTCCGCCACCTCGAACCTGCGCCTGTGGGTCAACGGCAAGGAAGTGGGCTACTCGGAGGACTCGAAGATTGAGGCCGAGTTCAACGTCACCAAGTTCATGCGACCCGGCCAGAAGAACCTCGTAGCCATGCAGGTAATGCGCTGGTGCGACGGCTCTTACGGCGAGGACCAGGACTTCTGGCGCTTCACCGGCATTGCCCGCGAGGTCTACATGTATGCCCGTCCGAAGGCCCACGTCCAGGACATCAAGATTGTGCCCGACCTGGTGGACAACTACACGAACGGCAAACTCGACATCAACGTCAACGTGGTGAACGGCAAGGGCAACCTGATACAGTTCCGACTGGAGGATGCCGACGGCCGCTCCGTCTACGAGACCGCCACACCCAGCAAGATGTCGGCAGCCAAGCAGGTGGCCACCATCGACGTCAAGGCTCCCCGTCGCTGGACAGCCGAGACGCCCTACCTCTACACCCTCTACACCACCATCACGAACGCCAAGGGCAACGTCATCGAGTGCATCGCCCAGAAGGTGGGCTTCCGCAAGATTGAGATCAAGGGCGGACAGCTGCTGGTCAACGGCAAGGCAGTCCTGTTCAAGGGTGCCGACCGCCACGAGCTGGATCCCGACGGCGGCTACGTGGTCAGCGTGGAGCGCATGATTCAGGACATCCGCATCATGAAGGAGCTGAACATGAATGCCGTGCGCACCTGCCACTATCCCGACGACCCACGCTGGTACGACCTCTGCGACCAGTATGGCATCTACGTCGTGGCCGAAGCCAACTTCGAGAGTCACGGCATGGGCTACGGCGACCGCCGACTGGCTCAGGACCCGCTCTACAAGAAGACCATCGTGGAGCGCAACGAGGCTAACGTGATGATTCAGAAAAACCATCCCTCCATCATCTTCTGGAGCCTGGGCAACGAGAGCGGCTATGGCGACAACTTCGAGGCTGCCTACGACCGCGTGAAGGAACTCGACCCCAGCCGCCCCTGCCAGTATGAGCAGGCCGGACAGAACGGCAAGACCGACATCTTCTGCCCCATGTACTACGGCTACGACGGCTGCGAGAAGTACAGCCAGGGCACCAACCCCCGCCCCCTCATCCAGTGCGAATATGCCCACGCCATGGGTAACTCGATGGGCGGATTCAAGGAATACTGGGACCTCATCCGCAAGTATCCCCACTATCAGGGCGGATTCATCTGGGACTTCGTCGACCAGGGCATCCGCGGCACCTCCAAGGTGACCGGCAAGCAGATATGGATGTACGGTGGCGACGAAGGCCGCTACCCCGCCACCGACCACAACTTCAACTGCAACGGCGTCATCGCCCCCGACCGCTCGCTCAATCCGCACGCCTACGAGGTGCAGTATATCCACCAGAACATCTGGCTGAAGAATTTCGACCTCAAGAAGGGTAAGATTGACGTTTACAACGAGAACTTCTTCACCGACCTCTCCAACGTCAGCGCCAACATCTATCTCCTCATCGACGGCAAGAAGCAGACCTTGGTGGAAGGCTACTCCGACTTCAACGTACAGCCGCAGGAGACCAAGACCTTCGACCTCTCGCCCATCAGTCAGGACATCGACCAGCTGCTGGCACAGAATCCCGGCAAGGAGATACTGGCCAACGTGGAATTTACCCTGAACCGTCAGGACGGACTGCTGAAGGCCGGCACCGTAGTGGCCCGCCAGCAATTGACCCTGCAGGGCTACACCTTCCCCACCGTGGAGAAGACTCTGGCAGCCGCCAGTCAGGGCAGCGTCAAGGCCGACTCCATGCTGGCCTGCTACACCATCTCGGCCAACGGTGTTGACGTGACCGTAAGCCGCTGGTCGGGCGAACTCGACTATCTGGACGTCGACGGCAAGCCCATGCTGCAGGACGGTTACTCCGTCGTGCCCAACTTCTGGCGCGCACCCACTGACAACGACTTCGGTGCAAATCTGCAGAACCGCTTCCGCGCATGGAAGAATGCCGACCGTCGCCTCCAGAGCGTCAGTCTGTCGGGCAGCGACAAGGCACGCACCATCACCGCCACCTACAAGCTGCAGCACCTCGATGCCATGCTCACGGTCAGCTACACCCTCGACGCTGCCGGCGAACTCATCGTCCGCCAGCATCTCGACGTCAACGAGGATGCCAAGGAGAAGCCTCAGATGTTCCGCTTCGGCATGCAGTGGGTATTGCCCGAGGAGTACCAGATCGTCAACTACTACGGCCGCGGCCCCATCGAGAACTACATCGACCGCAACAACAGCCAGCAGCTGGGCATCTACAACCAGAAGGTGGCCGACCAGTACTGGGGCTACATCCGTCCGCAGGAGAGCGGCAACAAGACCGACATCCGCTACTGGAAGATGCTCAACAAGGCCGGACGCGGACTGCAGTTCACCGCCGTTGGTCCCATGGAGGCCTCTGCCCTCAACTTCCTGCCCGAAGACCTCGACGACGGTCCTCGCAAGGATGCCCATCAGAGCCACTCCGGCGACCTCACCCCGCGCAAGTTTGCCGTCGTGCAGATTCAGCAGCGCCAGTTCGGCCTCGGCTGCGTCACCAGTTGGGGCGCATGGCCTCGTGGCGAATACCAGATGCCCTGGCAGGACCGCGACTTCACTTACATCGTGACGGCCGTCAAGTAAGATGACCCGCCGCAGGAAGATAGCATACGCAATAGCAGGAACAGCGCTCACACCCGTAGTGCTGTTCCTGTTACTCGTTGCTGCGCTCTACATTCCTGCCGTGCAAAACTGGGCCATCCAGCGAGTGGCCGAATACGCCTCCGAACAGACGGGCCTGCAGATACGGCTCCAACGCATCCGCATCAAGTTCCCGCTCGACATCGACCTCCAGCAACTCTCCGTCACCACCCCACCCGACACCATCCTGGCCGTGAGGCATGCCATCGTCGACCTCGACCTTTCCGCCATTTTCCATAAACAGATAGGCGTGGAGGCCATCGACCTGCGGGAAGGCATTGTCGACACCCGCGACCTGGTGGCCACCGTCGTGGTGAAGGGCGACGTAGGCAACCTCCACCTGCGGGCCGACCAAATCTTCCTCGACCAACAGCGGGCACGCATCAATGGTGCCCGACTCGACGGCTGCAACCTCGACATAGCCCTGCGCGACACCATCGTCACCGACACCACCGAGTCCGCCCCCATACCCTGGCGCATCGAGGTCGACGAAGTGGAGGCCCACGACAGTCGCCTGGCCTTCCACACCGTTGGCGACTCGCTCTGCGTCCGCGGCGGCGTCAGGGACCTCGTCATCAATGGCGGCAACGTGAATCTCGAACAGGGCATTTACCAGGTCGGCTACCTGTTGCTCGATGCCGACTCGCTCAGCATCACCCCCACCTTTGCCCAGACGCTCCGCGGCATACGCCTCGAAACCCACGACCTGCTCATCGACGAGGCCCATGTCCAGGTACCCCAACTCAGTCTGTCCACGCCGTCAAGTCTTATTGAGGGCAATGCCGACCTCGAGTGGGCTGCCCTTTCGCCCAGGCAACGCGGTCGCATGGACGTCGACCTGCAAGCCAGCATCGGCCGCACCGACCTCCTGGCCATTGCCTCCGGCTACCTCTCACCCCAACTGCGCGACCTCCTGCCCGAACAGGCCATACAAGTCAATGCCTCGGCTCGCGGCAATGTCGACAGTCTCTCCATCCGCCAGGGCCACATCAGCCTGCCTCCCTATCTGGCAGGCGACATCAGCGGTTCGGCCACCCATATCCTCAGTCCCGACAGCCTCGGGGCCGACATCCGTCTGGACGTTGCCACCCACGACCTGCAGCCCATCCGCCGCATGCTGGGACTGGACAACAGCATCCGACTGCCGCAGATGACACTGAAGGGCGACGCCAGTTGGCACAACCAGGCCATCGACGCCGACCTGCTGCTGACCCAGGGACGCGGCAAAGTTCTCCTGAAGGGAAGATATAACACGCAGAGCGAGGAATACAAGGCCGACCTCGACATCCGCAACCTGAACATTCGCAACTTCCTGCCCCGCGACTCCATCGGAATACTCACGGCCCGCGCCCATCTGAACGGACGTGGCACCGACCTGCTGAGCCGACACACCCGGGCCAAGGGCGCAGTGGACATCAGCCACCTGCAATACGGCAACAAGGCCCTCGACTACATCCGACTGACTGCCGACGTGCGCAACGGCGAGGCACTGGTGAACCTCTCCAGCGCCAACGACATCCTCATAGCCGACGCCTGCGCTACCCTGCAACTCGACCACAAGATATCCCAGGCCCAATTCAGTCTGGGCGTCAACCGCATCGACCTCTACGCCTTGGGCCTCACACAAGAGCCCCACACCGTATCCATGTTCCTCGACATCGAGGGCAACAGCAACCTCAGCGACAGCCACCAGCTCACGGGCCATGTGCGTGCCATCGAGCTGGCTTTGGCCGACACCACCTTCTACCCCACCGACATGGACCTCTCGCTCCTCATGATGCCCGACACCATCTTTGCCCAGGTGGAATCCGGCGACCTGGAAGTGGAACTTGCCTCCAGCAACGGACTCGAGCAGGTGATGGAGAAACTGCAACTTTTCGGTCCCGAACTGGAGCGCCAGTTTGCGGCCCACGTCATCCAACAGGACACGCTCAAGGCCCTCCTGCCCCGGCTCTCGCTCCGCCTCCGCAGCGGACAGGAGAACACCCTGGCCCACATCCTCCGGTCCATGGGCTACACCTACGACCGCCTGGCACTGACACTGGACAGTGACCCCGACGCCGGACTCAACGGCAACGGCCATCTCCACAGTCTCAACACAGGCGCCATCCTGCTCGACACCATCCAGTGGCGCATCTTCCAGGACACCACCAATGTCGTCCGTCTGGACGGCCGCGTGCGCAACGGCCCACGCAACAAGCAGGTGGTCTTTGAGTCGAACATCATGGGCCAACTCACCCCGTCCGGAGCCAACGCCTCCATATCCTTCCTCGATGCCAAGCGGCGCAAAGGCGTCGACCTGGGAGCCGAGCTCGCCCTTCAGGACGACGGCTACCGCCTCCACCTCAGCCCCCTGAATCCCATCATTGCCTATCGTCGCTTCACGCTCAACGAGGACAACTACATCTATCTTCACGACAACAAGCGTCTGGAGGCCGACATCGACCTTCTGGCCGACGACGGGACGGGCTTCAAACTCTACTCCACACCCAATGCCAATGCCCTGCAGGACATTACCCTCTCGGTCCACGACTTCAACCTGGGCGAACTGGCAGCCGTACTGCCCTATATGCCCGAGGTCGGAGGAAAGTTGGCAGGTGACTTCCACCTGGTGCAGGACTCCACCTCGATGAGTGTCCTGGTGGATGCCGGCATCGACGGCTTCTCCTACGAAAAGGCACAGATGGGCCACCTGGGCCTCAATGCCGTATATCTGCCCAATGCCGACGGCACCCACTATGTCGACGGCATCGTCTCGCACGACGGCAGCGAAGTAATGACCCTGGCCGGAACCTATGACCCCAAGGGCGAAGGCACCATCGACGCACAGGCCGCACTGCAGCGCCTGCCCCTCTCGCTGGCCAACGGATTCATTCCCGACGATATGTTCGGCCTTCGGGGCTATGTCACAGGTAACATGGACGTACGCGGTCCCGTCTCCAACCCCATACTCGACGGAGCCATCGCCACCGACTCCATGCACCTTGCCAGCGAGATGTACAGCCTCGACCTGCGCTTCCCCGACGACACCATACAAGTCACCCAGAGCCACCTCGACCTGCGCCGCATCGAGGCCTACAGCATCGGAAAAAATCCGCTCGTCATGGACGGCACCATCGACTTCCAGGACCTCAGCCGCATCCTGCTCAACCTCAACCTCTCGGCACGCAACTTCGAACTCATCAATGCCCCCAAGAGCGCCAAGGCCGTGGCCTACGGCAAGGTGTTCGTCAACATCGGCGCACGCCTTTCGGGTACGCTCAACGACATGCTGCTGCGCGGACGGCTCGACGTCCTGGGCAACACCGATGTCACCTACGTCCTGACCGACTCGCCCCTAACCGTCGACGACCATCTGGCCGAGATAGTCACCTTTGTCGACTTCTCCGACACACTGGCCGTAGCCGAGGTCACCAAGACTCCGCCTCAGAACATCGACATGCAGCTGGACATCGACATCGAACAGGCCGCTCAGGTGCACTGCCTGCTCAGTCTGGACGGCACCAACCACCTCGAGCTGGAGGGCGGCGGCGACCTCACCATGACCTACACCACGCAGGACGGACTGCAACTCTACGGCCGCTACACCATCGTCAGCGGACTGATGAACTACACCCTGATGGTGATGTCGCTCAAGAACTTCACCATCCAGAACGGCAGCTACGCCGAATTCTCGGGCGACATCCTCAATCCGCGCCTCAACATCAAGGCCAGCGAACGCGTCAAAACCACCGTCTACGAGAACAACGTACCGCGCAGCGTCAACTTCGATGTAGGCCTGGCCATATCGCAAACCCTCAACGACATGGGACTGGAGTTCACCCTTGCAGCCCCCAGTGACCTCAACGTCTCCAACCAACTGGCCACCATGAGCCAGGAGGAACGGGGCAAAGTGGCCGTGACCATGCTGGCCACAGGCATGTACCTCACCGAGAGCGGTAACGGCACCAGCGGATTCAGTGCCACCAACGCCCTCAACTCCTTCCTGCAGACGCAAATTGCCAACATCTCCAACAGGGCACTCTCCACCATCGACCTCAATTTCGGCATCGACAACACCAATACCGCCTCGGGCGGCACCCAAACCGACTACAGCTTCAGTTTCGCCAAACGTTTCTGGGGCAACCGCATCAGCCTCATCATCGGCGGAAAGGTCAGTGCGGGCAGCGAGGCCACCAACAACGGCGAGGCGTTCATCAACAATGTCTCCCTGGAATACCGCCTCGACAAGAGCGCCACCCGATACGTCCGCATCTACTACGACCGCGACACCGAGTCTCTGCTTGAGGACAACATCATGGAGATGGGCGCTGGTATCGTCCTGCGCCGCAAGAGTTCCCGCTTGGGCGAACTGTTTATATTCAGAAGAAAATGAGAGAATGAGAAAATGAGAAGGACTATGGCACATATTAATTATTTAAAAGGAAAGTGGACAACGCTGTTTGCTCATTTTCTCATTCTCTCATTTTCTCTTTTTCTCCTGCTCTCCTGCTCCGAAACCAAGAACCTGGCCGAAGGCGAAATCCTATATACAGGCATCAAGCGCGTCAGCTACGACAAACCCATCAAGAACGAGCCCCAACGCGACTCCACCGGCGTCATCATAGCCCTGGGCAAGGCCTACAACACGGTCAGCGACTATCTCCGTCCCAACCACGCACAGGCGGACGACACACTCCGGAAGCCGAAGGGCGACGCACCGAACACCATAACTTCCCCCGTCCCCAGCGCCAACAGCGGACGCTTAGACAAGGCCGCCTATGCCCTGGCCAAGAGTGAGGTGGAGGGCGTGCTGGCCTATTCGCCTAACAATTCGCTCATGGGTTCCTCCTTCTATCGCCAGCCGCTGGCCATCGGACTGTGGACCTGGAACCGCTACGTCAACAGCCAGAAGCGCTTCGGCCGCTGGATGTTCAACACCTTCGCCGCCACCCCCATCACCCTCACCAGCGTCAACCCTCGCGTCCGCACCCAGGTAGCCCAGAACACCCTCCACAGCTATGGCTATTTCCGGGGCACCGCATCCTTCGACACCATTTCCACGCACCATCCCCGCAAGGCCAAGGTCAGCTACGCCATACACCCCGGTCCGCTCTTCCATCTCGATAGCATCGCCTACCTCGGCTTCCCCCTGGTGGCCGACTCCATCATCCATGCCACCAGCCACCTGACGGCCCTGCACTCCGGAGCCCCGTTCAGCGTCGTCGACCTCGACGAAGAGCGCAACCGCCTGTCCAAGGCCTTCCGCAACAACGGTTACTACTACTTCCGTCCCGAACACATCGTCTATCGTGCCGACACCATCGCCCGTCCGCTCTTCGTACAACTGCAGGCCATCCCTTCGCCCGAAGCGCCCAACGAGGCCCAGCGCCAATACCGCATGGGACGCACCCTCATCAATGTCTACCAGCACGACGACCAAGAGATTGTCGACACACTCCGACGCCCCCAGAAATTCTCCTGGCGCATGCGCCGCGCCATAGCCCGATACCGCCGACTCCATCCCCAGGACAGCCTGAGCAACAAGAACCGCCAACCCTTCATCACGATGGCCTACAGCGGTACGCCCGGACACACCCCTCTGAAGATGAGAGCCCTTTCGCGCTTCATCGCCTACCGCCCCGGCGACCTCTACAAACTCCATGTCCAAGAGGCCATGCACAACAACCTCACCTCCATGGGCATCTTCTCGCAGGTCGGCGTGCGCTATACGCCCAGTTCGGAGTCTGACAGTATTCTCGACGTCGGCATTACCCTGCGCCTCGACAAACCCTACGATGCCGAGTTCAAGGGCAACATCGCCACCAAGAGTAACGGTCTGGTCGGCCCCGGTGTCAGTTTCTCCATGTCCAAGCAAAACGTGTTCCGCGGAGCCGAGACCCTCAGCCTCGATGCCTACGGCTCCTACGAGTGGATGACGGGAGCCCAGGCCCACGGCCGCCATTCGCTCATGAACTCCTGGGAGTGGGGTGCCTCCGTCAACCTCACCTACCCCCGTCTTTTGCTCCTCGGCATGGGACACCGCCTCAACCACCGCGCACAGGCCACCACCTCCTATAAGGTCAATGCCGACTGGCTAAACCGCTCCGGCTACTTCAGCCGCGTGTCCTTCGGTGCCCGCGTCACCCACACTTACCAGCGCAACCGCCGCTACATGCACGAGATTGTGCCCATCCGCCTCGAATACGAGAAGCAGTTGCACACCACTGCTAAGTTCGACTCCATCGCCCGCAGCAACCAGGCACTCTATGCCTCGCTGCGCGACCAATTCGTGCCCTCGGCACAGTACACCTTCACCCACACCAACCCCGCCAGCCGCGACCGCAAGCGCCGCATCACCCTCTCCATCAAGGAGGCCGGCAACCTCACCAGCCTCGTCTACCGCATGGCGGGCAAGCCCTTCGACCAGCGCGACAAATCGCTCTTCGGCGTACCCTTTGCCCAATACATCCGACTGACGGCCGAAGCCACGCAGCAGCTGCGCCTGGGCAACACCCGCACCTTCCTCGTCGGCCGTTTCTTTGCCGGCATCATACGCAGTTTCGGCAACGCCACCACGGCTCCCTATGCCGACCTCTTCACCGTGGGCGGCGCCAACAGCATCCGCGCCTTCGGCGTGCGCACCATCGGTCCCGGTAGCTATCATCCTGCCAACAGCAGCTACAGCTACATCGACCAGATGGGCGACCTCAAGTTCGAGGCCAATCTCGAGTATCGCTTCCCGCTTATCAGTAAGTTGGGCGGCGCCCTGTTTGTCGACGCCGGCAACGTGTGGCTCATGCGTCGCGACCCCGAGCGTCCCGGCGGCAGTCTCCACCTCGGCAGCATCGGTCGCGAGATTGCACTCGGCACCGGTTTCGGCTTCCGCTATGACCTCGACTTCCTCGTCATCCGCTTCGACGTCGGCATCGGCATCCATGCCCCCTACGACTCAGACAAGCGGGGCTACTACAACATGGGCCGCTTCTGGGATTCCCTGGGCTTCCATCTGGCCGTAGGATATCCGTTCTGATTAACTTTCTTTTTAATGAGTCTCCCTCTTCCCCGTCAGCCAAAGTCCGACAAACGTGAAGAGGCCGTTGAGCATGAGCAATTCGTAGCCGAAGTGGTAGTCAAAAAAGTGACGGCAGAGACAATCGAGACCATAACACAGGAGGGGGGAGGCCAGGCAGAGATAGGGCACCAGACGGTCGGCGGGACGGCGACGGGTGAGGAGGCCGAAGGCAAAAAGACCGAGCAGGGGACCATAAGTGTAACTGACGAGGATGTAGATGGCATCGATGAGGGACGTGGAGTTGGCATACCGGAAAAGCAGGATGAAGAGCACAAAGAAAAGACACATGAAGACGTGGACACGACGACGAAGGAATTCGTCGGCGGGGCGACGGCGGATGTCGACGCAGTAGCAAGTGGTGAGGGAAGTGAGTGCAGAGTCGGCACTGGAAAAAGAGGCGGCCACAATGCCGAGAACGAAAAGAGAAGGAAGAAAAGGAGAAAGGTGAAGGGGGGAAGAATGGGCCGCGCTCTGGATGAAAGTGGGGAGCAGGCGGTCGCCGGGGAGTTCGGTGCCTAAGACCATCGTGAGCAAGACGCCGAGAGCGAGAAAGAGCAGATTGGCGGGCAGGAAGGCAAGGCCATAGGTGCACATGTCCTTCTGTGCATCGCGAAGGGTGCGGCAGGTGAGGTTCTTTTGCATCATATCCTGGTCGAGGCCGGTCATGACAACGACAATGAAGGCTCCGCTAAGGAACTGTTTCCAGAAGTTGTGGGGCGACAGCCAGTCGTCGAAAACAAAAATGCGACTCAGGGGACTGTCGGCAATGCAACGGACGGCCTCACCCAGCGACAGACCCAAATGGTCGGTGACGGAAAAGAGGATGAGTGCGAGGGCTGCGAAGAGACAGAGCGTCTGGAACGTGTCGGTGAAGACCAGCGTGGCGATGCCGCCCCGGCGGGTATAGACCCAGATGAGAAAGACCAGGGCCGCCACATTGACAACGAAGGGGATGCCGGCAGGGTCGAAGACAAACTGCTGGAGTATCATGCAAACGACATAGAACTTGAGGGCAGCACCGGTCATCTTGGAGATAAGGAAGAACCAGGCACCGGTCTGATAGGAACGAGGCCCCAGACGGTCGCCCAGGTAGGAGTAGATACTGGTGAGGTTGAGCCGATAGTAGAGTGGCAACAAGCCGAAGGCTACGATGACGTACCCGACGATGAAGCCCAGGCAGACCTGCAGATAGGTCATCTGCGAGGTGAGCACCATGCCGGGAACGGAGACGAAGGTGACGCCGGAGATAGATGCGCCCACCATGCCGAAGGCCACCATGTACCAGGGCGAGCGATGGCGGGCACGAAAGAAAGTATCGTTGTCGCCCTTGCGGCTTGTCAGCCGACTGATGGCGAAAAGTATGGCAAAGTATGCCAGTATGGTGATGAGGATTTCCATAACTGGGTGTAAAGGTACGAAAAATATTTCAACTTTCCACATTCTTTTCGTATCTTTAACCTACGGTTTTAGGTACTCTCGCTCGGAAAAGCCCAAATGTATTTGGCTTTTCGCTCGCTTATTCGTACCTTTGTCCCCATGCAAAACGCAATATTACCCTTACAGCGACTGAAGATGCTGCTCCAGATGGAGCACGATGCCGAACGGGAGGAGTACCGACTGCAGAGTCAGCGGATGAGTCTGGCCCGGAAGGTAAGGCGCGGCATCTGCTGGTGGCCTGTCCGGGTGGGGCGCAGTTATCACAACTCGCTGAACCAGCTGGTGGTGGAACTGACCCAGGAGAATCCGCAGGACATCGACCACCAGTTTGAGTACGGACGGCCCGTAGTGTTCTTCGAGGCACAGACGGACGTGCCCACGGGGGGATTTCTGCCCCACACGGCCACGGTATCGTATGTAGACGGCGAGAGGATGGTGGTGGTTCTGCCCTCCACCCAGGCCCTCGTGGATATACAGAATGCCGTCGGGCTGGGGGTGCAACTCTACTTCGACGAGACCTCGTACCGCACGATGTTCGGTGCCCTCGATGAGGTCATCAATGCAAAGGGTAACCGGCTGGCTCAGCTGCGCGATCTGTTTGCTGGCCAGATGAAACCCGAACGTTTCTCGTTCCGCCCGCTGGCTTTTCCCTGGCTCAACGTTTCGCAACAGGAGGCCGTGAACCAGGTCTTGTGGGCCAAGGACGTGGCCATCGTGCACGGTCCTCCGGGCACAGGCAAGACGACCACCCTGGTAGAGGCCATCTACGAGACGCTGCACCGCGAGACGCAGGTGCTGGTGTGTGCTCAGAGTAACATGGCCGTAGACTGGATAAGCGAACGATTGGTGGACCACGGGGTGCCGGTGCTGCGCATCGGCAATCCGACCCGCGTGAACGACAAAATGTTGTCCTTCACCTATGAAAGGCGTTTCGAGGCGCACCCCGATTATCCCGAACTGTGGAGCATACGCAAGACCATCCGCCAACTGCGCGAAAACCGAAAGAAGGGCGAGAGCCTGCACCAGAAGTTGGCCCGGCTGCGCGAAATGGCAGCGGAACTGGAGATGCGCATCCACGAATCGCTCTTTGCCGAGGCTCGCGTGGTGGCTTGCACACTGGTGGGGGCGGCCAACAAGATTCTGGTCGGAAAGACCTTCCCCACCCTATTCATCGACGAGGCTGCTCAGGCGCTGGAACCAGCCTGCTGGATAGCCATACGGAGGGCGCATCGTGTCATTTTGGCTGGCGACCATCAGCAACTGCCGCCCACCGTCAAGTGCTACGAGGCGCTGCGCCAGGGACTGGGCGTGACACTGATGGAGCGCATAGCCGGGAACTTGCCCTCGGTGGTATCGCTGTTGCGGGTGCAATACCGTATGCACGAGCAGATAATGCAGTTCTCGTCACAGGAGTTCTACGACGGCATCGTGGAGGCGCATCCCTCGGTGCGGCATCGCAGTATTCTGGACCTCGACCGCCCCATCCTGTGGGTGGACAGTCCGTCGCCGGAGGCCTTCGTGGGCGAGACGCACGGGCGTATTAATAAAGAAGAGGCGGTGCTGACCCTGCAGACGCTGGAGACGTACATCGAAAAGATAGGACGCGAGCGGTACCTCGAAGAAAATCTCGACGTGGGCATCATCAGTCCCTACCGCATGCAGGCACAGTACATCCGTTCGCTGGTGAAGCAGAGCGACACGTTGCGCCCCTTGCGCCGCACCATCACGGTGCAGACGGTCGACGGATTCCAGGGACAGGAGCGCGACATCGTCATCATCTCGCTCGTGCGCAGCAACGAACACGGACAGATAGGCTTCCTCTCCGACCTGCGCCGCATGAACGTGGCCATGACACGCGCCCGCATGAAACTCATCATCATCGGCCACCAGGAGACCCTGACGCACCATCCCTTCTACCGACGCCTCAAGGAGTACATCGACGGGCTGTAGGTTCAATCATCCAGAGGCTGGACGACCTTACGGAAGACTTTTCAGATAACATACACTTGCTGGTTGACTCTGCACGTGACTTATTATCGCCTCAAATAAAAGAAAAGTTGAAAAAGTCTTTTCCTTTACGAGAAATTTCCGTATATTTGCAACGTCGCGAGGTGAAAATTTGCGCCTGCACGATAAAACGGAGCAATAGGATTATGTATAAACCTTAATTATTACTACTATGGGATTTCTCTTATGGATTCTTTATGGCCTTGTCGCAGGTGCATGCGCTTCGTGGCTAATCGGTTCAAGTCATGCATGGTACTGGAACATCATCATCGGTATCGTTGGCAGCGTTGTCGGTGGTTTCTTGGCTGGCTTGCTCGGCATCAAGAGCAACAACTGGATTGGTTCGTTCGCCATCTCGGTGATTGGTGCCATCATCTGCTTGCTCCTCTACAACTATTTAGCATAATAGACTGAATACCTTTAACACTTACTAAACATATTTAACATGAAACCTACATTGTTTCTCTTGGCTGCCGGCATGGGTAGCCGTTACGGTGGTCTGAAACAGCTGGACGGACTGGGTCCTCACGGCGAGACCATCATGGACTATAGCATCTACGATGCAGTGAAAGCCGGATTCGGCAAAATCGTATGGGTCATCCGCAAGGACTTCGAGGAGCAGTTCCGCACCCAGATTCTGGCCAAGTACGAAGGCACCGTACCCTGTGAACTCTGCTTCCAGAGCCTCGACGCGCTGCCCGAAGGATTCAGCGTTCCCGAAGGCCGCATCAAGCCCTGGGGTACCAATCACGCCGTTCTGATGGGCAAGGACGTCATCAAGGAGCCCTTTGCCGTACTGAACTGCGACGACTTCTACGACCGCGATGCCTTCAAGGTTATGGGTAAGTTCCTCTCCGAACTGCCCGAAGGCTCCAAGGGCAAGTATGCCATGGTCGGCTTCCGCGTGGACAACACCCTTTCGGAAAGCGGCACCGTGAGCCGTGGCATCTGCGAAAACGATGAGAAGACGCACCACCTGACCTCTGTGGTGGAGCGCACAAAGATAGAGCGCCGCGACGGCAAAGTGCAGTATCTGGACGAGAACGACCAGTGGGTATCCATCCCCGACACGACACCCGTCAGCATGAACTTCTGGGGCTTCACTCCCGACTATTTTGAGCACAGCGAGGCTTACTTCAAGCAGTTCCTCTCTGACCCGAAGAACATCGAGAACCTGAAGGCTGAGTTCTTCATCCCCCTGATGGTGGACCACCTCATCAAGACCGGACAGGCCACCTGCGAAGTGCTGGACACCACATCGAAGTGGTTCGGCGTAACGTATCCCGAGGATCGTCCCGGAGTTGTGGAGAAGTTGGCAAAACTGCATGCCGACGGCCAGTACCCCGAGAAGATGTTCTAAAAATCGATACGATTAAGGAATAAATGGATTAGGGATTAGGGATTAGAGATTAGTGCTTGGCTGTCGTGCCAC
>CAMOUQ010000052.1 GCA_946626595.1 uncultured Prevotellaceae bacterium
CAATTCGTTTGCCAGTTGCCCCATGTTGCGTTTCGCTTCTATGTCGCGATAGATGCTCTCTGGATCGATGCCCTGTTCTGTGGCATAGACTAAATCCTGATTGAAGTCGGCCAAGTGTCCACCGAACGTCAACGCTTTGGTCAGCCCCTGCGTTTTCAGTTTTTTAAGATTAAGTTTGAAAGAAACCGTCTGACCTGGCACTACATAGCAGGTGAAACGACATTCGCCTACTGTTACGTGGCAATCTATCGTCGTACCTGTAGGCAGACTCAGACTGAAATGTCCATTAGCATCCACCCCCAAACTGCTACGCCTTACAGCGTCCCCCATGCCCGAGCTGTATTTCAAAGCGTAACGCACTCGCACGCTATCTGGTCTCATTGTGGCCGCATCCCCAATAATAATTCCGTTTAATACAGCAGGCTCCTTGGAGTACTGGAACGCTGGCAGATGCCTTTGTGCATGTCCGCCCATAGCAACGAGGGCGAGCAGTGCGCTGATGATGGATTTCTTGTTCATATTCATTTCAATTTATTGTTCTTCCTTTATTATATATACGCAGGAAGGACTAAGAAGATGTCGGCTTGGGACGTTAAATCTTCTTAAAAGCGGGCATAAAATCGGCGCGAGTCTGATTCCGCATCCAGTTCTGTGGCATCGCCAACCTTCGCCCATAGGTTCACCAACCTTCGGCCATAGGTTCACCAACCTTCGGCTCTTGGTTCACCAACCGTTTCGGATTAAAAAGGAAGCTGTGTCGTTTCATTTGACACAGCCTCCCTTTTTGCCTTGGTGAGTTTATTCAACCTCCCATTCGAAGATACCCGATGAGTTGTCGTCGGGCAGGTCGATTTCCAATCGTATGGCATCGGCCTCTACGGGGGTGAAGTGTACGGTGTTCATGGCTCCGCGCAGGGTGGGATAGTCGTCGGCATCGCTCACGGCCTTCCACTCACCGCCGTTGCGGTAGAGTATGCGCCAGGCCTTGGGCACGCGGCAACCGCCCCATGGGCCGTCGTCGTACCAGTATACGCTGGCCTGGCTCACCCGTGTGCGCTCGGGCAACTGGTATTCCATCCATTCCGTAGCCGCCTTCTTGGGCCACCAGTGGAAGTAGGGCACCGACTTGTCCTCGGCGTTCTTCGGCACGAGGCGGTCGTTCACGGCACCCAGGGCCGCTGTGCGCGTGCTGCTGGTGAGCTTGCTGCGCGAGGCCAGCGAGGGAGGCAGGGCCGGCGTGGTGGCACGCAGTTGCTGTGGCAGCCACACCATCATGCGGCCCGGTCCGCGGTGGTTCCATGCGTAGTAGGGAATGAGGCGCAGGCTCACGTCCTTCGTGGTCAGTCTACCTTCGGCATCGAAGTTCAGCAACTGGGCACTGGTCTCTAAAAATGTAAGTTCAACTTTCTGCTCGATTTTGCCATCTGGTTCGTCCAGGAACTCCAAACTTTCAACTGAGAATTGCGGCTTTTGATTAAGCAGCATGCCGCCCAGGTCGAAGTCGTTGTCGGGCCACTCGGCACAGTACACCAGCGGTCCGCGCTCCACTGCCACACGGCCCTGGTCAGCCGACACACGTTCCAGGGCCTGCACCAGTCGGGGCTCCATGTCGAAGTGGATTTCCACCCGGTCGCCCTTTTTCCATTTGCGGTCTATGCCCAGGAATCCGTCTTCCAATTTCCCCTTTGCCATTTCTTCGCCATTCACCTTGACGGAATAACTGAGCCGCTTCGTGTCTGCATACGCATACAGGTTGCTGGGCACGGGCTGGTTCCTGACCCATCCGGGGATGCGTATGCGCAGGCGGAACTGTCCGGCCCGGTTCTTGTCGACGGTCAGCCGTATGTCGCCCTCCCAGGGATAGTTCGTCTCCTGGCGCAGCGTCACTTCCTTGCCCTTCACCTTCAGCTTTGCCGTATTGCCACCGAAGAGGTTGACGTAGATGTCGCGCTCGTGGGTCTGGTAGAAGTAGCCCGGCACGGAGGGGATGAAGCGGCAGATGTTCGAGGGGCAGCATGCGCAGCCGAACCACGCCTGGCGCTGGTGCTGGCCCATCGACTCCAGCGGGTTGGGGTAGAAGAAGGCTCCGCCGTCCAGCGACACGCCGGAGAGCACGCCGTTGTAGAGCGTCCGCTCCAAGACGTCGTAGTATTTGGCGTCGCCGTGCAGGAGGAACAGGCGGTGGTTGACGTATACATTGCCGATGGCGGCGCACGTCTCGCAGTAGGCCGACATATTGGGCAGTTCGTAGTTGCGTCCGAAGGCCTCGCCGCTCGAGGTGCTGCCGATGCCGCCTGTGATGTACATCTTTTTGCTTACGATGTTGTCCCAGATGCGGTCGATGGCACGGATGTAGGCCGAGTCGCCTGTCAGCGCAGCCACGTCGGCCATGCCGCTATACATGTAGGCGGCACGCACGGCATGTCCCACGGCCTCGTCCTGTTCCACCACAGGCTTGTGGGCCTGGGAGTAGTCGTGCACGATGGTCGTCTTGCCGCGATAGTCCAGGAGGAACTTCGCCTCGTCCAGATATTTCTTGTCGCCGGTCACGGTGTACAGTTTGGCCAGCGCCATCTCGGGAATCTGATGTCCGGGCACCACGCAGGCCTGTCCGGGATTGGGTCCCACCTCTCGGCATACGCAGTCGGCATAGCGGATGGCAATGTCCAGGAACGTCCGTTCGCCCGTGGCCTGATAGTGTGCGATGGCACCCTCCACCATGTGTCCCAGGTTGTAGAGTTCGTGGCTCAGGTCCTCCTCCTTCACCCAGCGCTTCGGGCCGCTCCATTCGTGGGGGTGCTTGGGATTCATGGTGCGGGCTGTGTAGAGGTAGCCGTCGGGCTCCTGGGCCGAGGCCACGATGGCCAGCACGCTGTCGATGTATGCCTTCAGCTTCTTGTCGGGATAGGTCTGCAGCAGGTAGCTGGCTCCCTCGATGGTCTTGTACACGTCGGTGTCGTCGAACGAGTAGCCGCCCACCTTCACGTTGCTGGTGTCTTCGCCCCGCAGCTGGCGTGCCGCAATCTCGAAGTTCTTGTATCGTCCCTCGCTCTCGCACTTCGAGAAGGCCAGGGGAATGGTCACGTCGCGGCTTGCCTGCAGTCGCTGTCCCCAGAATGTCCCCTGCTCTATGTTCACACTGGTGAACGGCACAGGCTGGATGGGGTAACTCTGGCCGAAGGCCGAAATCATGAATGAAAAGTTTAAGGTTAAGAATGAAAGTGTAATACGTTTCATATAATCATGTTTTTTGATGTTCCTGTTGGTGATATGGCAGATTAATCTTCCGTCAGTTTGCGGTACCGTGCACGTTTGGGCTCCTCGATGCCCAGTCGCTTGCACTTGTTGGCTTCGTATTCGGAGTAGCTGCCCTCGAAGAAGAATACCTGGCCGTCGCCCTCGTAGGCGAGGATGTGGGTGCAGATGCGGTCGAGGAACCAGCGGTCGTGGCTGATGACCACGGCACAGCCGGCGAAGTTCTCCAGACCCTCCTCCAGGGCGCGCAGGGTGTTCACGTCGATGTCGTTGGTGGGCTCGTCGAGGAGCAGCACGTTGCCCTCCTGCTTCAGGGCCATGGCCAGGTGCAGTCGGTTGCGCTCACCGCCGGACAGCACGCCGCACTTCTTCTCCTGGTCGGCACCCGAGAAGTTGAACCGCGAGAGGTAGGCACGGACGTTCACGTCGCGGCCGCCCATGCGGATGAGTTCGTTGCCCTGGCTGATGACCTGATAGACTGATTGGTCGGCCTTGATGTCGTGGTGGCTCTGGTCCACGTAGGCCAGTTTCACCGTCTCGCCCACCTCGAAGGTGCCCGAGTCGGGCTGTTCGAGGCCCATGATCATGCGGAAGAGGGTGGTCTTACCCGCTCCGTTGGGGCCGATTACGCCCACGATGCCGTTGGGCGGGAGCATGAACTCGAGGTCCTTGATGAGCACCCTGTCGCCATAGCCCTTCGACACGCCGTGGGCCTCGATGACCTTGTTGCCCAGGCGCGGACCGTTGGGGATGAAGATTTCCAGTTTCTCCTCGCGTTCCTTCTGTTCCTCGTTCAGCATCTTGTCGTACGAGTTCAGACGGGCCTTGCCCTTGGCCTGGCGGGCCTTCGGTGCCATGCGCACCCATTCCAGCTCGCGCTCCAGAGTTTTCCTGCGCTTCGAGGCCACCTTTTCCTCCTGTTCCATGCGCTTGGTCTTCTGTTCCAACCACGAGGAGTAGTTACCCTTCCAGGGGATGCCCTCGCCGCGGTCCAGTTCCAGAATCCATCCGGCCACGTCGTCGAGGAAGTAGCGGTCGTGGGTGACGCAGATGACCGTACCCTCGTATTGCTGCAGGTGCTGCTCCAGCCAGTCGATGCTTTCGGCATCCAGGTGGTTGGTCGGTTCGTCCAGGAGCAGCACGTCGGGCTTCTGCAGGAGCAGGCGGCACAGGGCCACGCGACGGCGCTCGCCGCCCGAGAGCACGCCGCACAGCTGGTCGGCCGGCGGACAGCGCAGGGCGTCCATGGCCCTTTCGAGGCGGCTGTCGAGGTTCCACGCGTCGGTGGCGTCGATGATGTCCTGCAGTTCGCCCTGACGGGCAAAGAGTTGGTTCATCTTGTCCTCGTCCTCGTAGTATTCGGGCAGTCCGAATTTCTGGTTTATCTCTTCGTACTCCCTCAGGGCATCCACCACGGGCTGCACGCCCTCCTTCACCACGTCGACCACCGTCTTCTGGTCGTCCAGCTGCGGGTCCTGGGGCAGATAGCCCACCGAATAGCCCGGTGCGAAGACCACCTGGCCCTGGTACTGCTGGTCCAGTCCGGCGATGATTTTCATCAGCGTCGACTTACCTGCACCGTTCAGACCGATGATGCCGATTTTGGCTCCGTAGAAGAAGGATAGGTAGATGTTCTTGAGTACTTGTTTCTGGTTTTGTTGGATGGTCTTGCTCACGCCCACCATCGAGAAGATAATCTTCTTGTCGTCCTGTTGTTGTGCCATGTATGTTGCTTAATGTGTGTTATATGTTGAAGATGATGCCCACGCTGTAGAGCAGGGCAAAGAGCAGGATGCTGGCTGCCGTCTGGCCCAGTATCTTGTTCAGTTCGCGTCCGCGGCGGATGCGCTGCATGCGGCTGACGAGGTAGAAATTGACGGCCAGGTAGAAGACGGGCAGTCGCGTCTGCGAATAGACGAGCGCACAGGCCGCAGCCCCCACGAGGGCATAGAGAATGTAGGTGCGGCGCTCGCCGATGAGGTTGGGTATGGTGCGTTTGCCCACGCGGCGGTCGGTGTCGCGGTCGCGGAAGTTGTTCACCAGCAGCAGGCAGTCAGTGACCAGTCCCATGGCCAGTGCCGCCGCAAACAGCTTGGCGTCGCCCTCCAGCGAGAGGGAGCCGGCTTGCAGATAGTAGGTGACCAGGACGGGCACGAGGCCGAAGAACACCACCACCAGCACGTCGCCCAGTGCCATGCGGGCCAGGGTGGAGTAGAGGAGGCAGCCCACGACGCATGCTGCGCCCACGACCACCATCCACCATCCGCCCCACCACACCAGGGGCAGTCCCACGAGGCAGGCCACGGTGGTGACTGCGGCAATGCCCCGCTGCATGGCCTCCGGCGTTATCCACCCCTGGGCGCAGGCCCGTTCCGGTCCCAGCCGGTCGGCGAGGTCTATGCCTCCGCGGTAGTCCAGGAAGTCGTTCACTAGGTTGGCGTCAATCTGCATCAGTAGGGCAAAGGCCATGCACATCAGGGCGGGCGCCCACTGCAGGGAGCCCATCTCCACCCACGCCGCCGACAAACCCACACAGACGGGAGCCATAGCCCCCGTCAGTGTCTTAGGTCGAGCCGCCAGGAACCATGCCTTCGCCGAATTCGTCTTCACCATCATCAGTCCCTAATCCCTAATCTCTAATCCCTAATCTCTAATCTCTAATCCCTAATCCTCAATCCTCCTCCTCTCCGCGCACCTTGCTCTTCTTGTCGTTGAGCAGGTCGAAGCAGAGGTATGTCTTCTTGGCCGAAAGCACGGTCTTGAACTTCGTTTCGTATTGGCGCTTCACGACCAGTTCCTTCTCCGCAGCCTCCCATTTCCGCGTCAGCAGTTCCTGTGCCTGCTTTTCGGTGATGGTGCCGGCCTCGATGCTGGGCTTCAGCTTATCCTTCAGGCTGTCGTAGGGTTTGTTAGCCACCTTCTTGTCGGCCAGGTAGCTGACCAGCAGGGGACGCAACTTGGTCTGTACGTCGCGGCTGATGCCCATGTTCTTCAGCACGTATGCCACGCGCATGTCGGCGTTCTTTCCGGCCCAGGCCGTGCCCACGTTGCCCATTGCCAGTGTCAGGCAGAAGGCGGTCCATGCAATCAATTTTCTCATTTTCATTGTTTTTTTTGGTTAGTTAGTTATGGATGTTCTCAGGGCAAAGGTAATGAGATTTTGTCAAACCGCCAAGCCTTTATACATTATTTAATATATAAGGCCGGCAGATTTCCCCCCTTCCTTGCCCTTCGCGGTCGTCTCCCCTGGCGCACCTACTTGGTGTAGTAGCGGTGCGAGCCACGCCCGGCCTTGCGTATGCCGCTCTCGGGGTCGGTGCTCCAGTCGCGCAGTTCGCGGGCCGCCATCGTGTGGCGCAGTCCGGTCAGTTCCATGTACTGGCTGACGGTCAGTATGGGGTTCTCGTCGAGGTGCTTGCGGGCCAGGTCGAGTCGTTCCTCGGTGCTGTAGGGCGTGTCCATGGCTCGGCGGTTGCCTTCGTATCGGTCGTGCGTCAGGTGGCACTTCTGCCGTGCAGTGCGCACCAGTCCCTTGTCGGGCGTGATGTGCACCGTGCCGAACACCACGTTCTGGGCGTTGTGCAGCACCTCGTTGCCCTCATTGTCGTCCTCCGCCACGGGCATGTCGTCGCGCATCGTCAGCGAGGGCGTCAGCAGTCCCAGCCCGTCGATGCGCACCGAGTTGCCCTGTGCCAGATACTCGGGCAGCAGGTCGGCAATGTTCGACATCACGGCCTGCAGCGTGCCCTTGCTCACGGCACAGCGGTGGGCCACTTCGCCCATGAATTCCTCGTTCGACACTTGCCGTCCCCCCACGAAGCGGGGCTTGACGATGCGTTCTCCCTTGTTGGTGATGCCACCAATCTCTTGATAAATGTATTTAGCCATCTTCTCTCGTTGTTATGATGTGTTTCTTACGGTTTCCGGATGTATTTTTCACCCTTTAGAGCGGCATTCCTGACGCCCCTGCGAGGGAAAGTTCCGCCATCGTCGGCGTCCGCACGTCCGCCGTCGGTGTCCGTACATCCATCGTCGGTGTCCGTCCGTTCATCGGCGGTGGCGGAACTTTCCGACGTGCAAATGTAAGGAATGTTTCTGACGTATGCAAATTTTTTGTCCCGTGTTGTGCAAAAAATTTTGTTTGTGTGCCAAAGTTTTTTTAACTTTGAACCGCGTTCTTAGTTACTCTCGTTCGAAAATGCCCAAACAAGTTTGGCATTTTGCTTACTTATTCGTAACTTTGCAGCTCATTTCGTCTCATCTATGCCAACAACAAATCAAACCAATAGTCGCGGAAAGCGACCGCAGAAACGCCAAGTGGTGGAAGTGCCCCAGATGGATGCCTACGGCCACAAACAGCCGCAGCAACTCGACTTCGAGGCTGCCGTCCTGGGTGCCCTGCTCATCGAGCAGGAGTCGTACGAACAGGTGCAGAACATCCTGACCCCCGAGTCCTTCTACGACCATCGCCATCAGATTATCTTCAAGGCCATCCAGGCCCTGCAGGTGAACCAACGCCCCGTCGACGTCATCACTGTGCCCCAGTATCTGGAGTCGCAGGGCGAACTGGAGGAGGCGGGCGGAGTGGTCTACATCGCCCAGCTGACGCAGAACGTCATCACATCGGCCCACATCGACTATCAGGCCAAGATTATCCACCAGAAGTATCAGGCGCGCAAGCTGATAACCTTCGCCAGCCGTGTCCTGGGCGATGCCTTCGACCCCACGAAGGACGTGGCCGACCTGATGCAGGAGACCGAGGCCGAACTCTACACCATATCCCAGCAGACGCAGCGAACCAGTTACACCCAGATTAACCCCGTCATCGACGAGGCCATGGAACGACTGAAGGAGACCATGGCCCGCACCGACGGCCTGTCTGGTATCTCCACCGGCTACGCCAAGCTGGACAAGGCCACCAACGGTTGGCAAAACTCCGACCTCGTCATCATCGCCGCCCGCCCTGCCATGGGTAAGACGGCCTTCATCCTCTCGATGATTAAGCGCATGGCCGTAGACATGCGCATACCGGTGGCCATGTTCTCGCTGGAAATGGCCAACGTACAGTTGGTCAACCGTCTGATATCCAACGTCTGCGAGATACCCGGCGAGACGCTGAAGAGCGGACGCCTCTCCCCCGTGGAGGTGAACCAGTTGGACGCCCGCATCAACCAGCTCATCGATGCACCCATCTATGTCGACGACACGGCAGCCCTCAGCATCTTCGAGCTCCGCACGAAGGCCCGCCGACTGGTGCGCGACCACGGGGTGAAGATGATACTCATCGACTACCTGCAGCTGATGAACGCCTCCGGCATGCAGTTCGGCAGCCGACAGGAGGAGGTCTCCACCATCAGCCGTAACCTGAAGGGACTGGCCAAGGAACTGAACATTCCCATCATCGCCCTGTCGCAGCTGAACCGCGGACTGGAGAACCGCGAGGGCAACGACGGCAAGCGTCCGCAGCTCTCCGACCTGCGCGAATCGGGTGCCATCGAGCAGGACGCCGACATGGTCTGCTTCATCCATCGTCCCGAATACTACAAGATTATGGAGGTGGACGGCGAGGACATGAAGGGAAAGGCCGAGTTCATCATCGCCAAGCACCGTAACGGTGCCACGGGCATCATCAAACTGAAGTTCATGCACCAGTATGCCCGCTTCGAAGACTACGAAGACTATGGTCCCGCCCCCATGCCCGACAGCCAGTTCGGCACGGGCCCGACCAAGACCTCCAACCTCTCCGACGAGGAAATGGCCAGCCTGGGCAACATGGCCCTGAACCTGCCCGAGTCCAATCCTGCCGACACACCCTTCGGTCCCAGCGACCCCGTGGACGGCGGCGTGCCGTTCTAAAGAAATTGGAAATAGATGATTGGGATTTAATAATTAATGCTTATATTTGCAGACGAAACGTCGTATTTGCAGAATATCTGTTTAGGAATAAGATTGATAATCCTTTAAAGCCAACGCCTATGACATAACACTGACGATAGGGATGTTTAATCTAAAATGTTTCTTTTAACTACAATTGATGCTTCACGTTGTTTCGGCTTACAATATGAAGAATATAGTTCTTCGTTCTCTGCTCGGAAAGAGCGACTGTCGAACTGCATAACAGTCTTGGCTGGGGTATACGTAACAGATATTAGTCGGGCATTGACTTTTTCCACACCATATCTCTCCATTCGTTCTCGCAATTTATTCCTCAAATCCACTATTTGTCCTTCTAATGCAATCTTTTCTTTGAGCAGTCTCGATAATTCTCTTTCATATTCGTCGAACCATCCTTTAGGTGCCGTTTCCTTTGCAGGGATAATTTGCTGTCCCTCTATTTCGAAGACAGAGGCCGCTAGTTTGAAATGTGCACCTTCATATTCAAGACCCAATGAACAGGTAATAAATATGGTGCCTTTCTGTCCTGTAGCACGAAGCCCTTGTCGTAGTTCCGCCTGATACTTAGGATCTGTTATGGGAAAGTCGTATGGGTGTCCATGATAAAGGAAACTGATGCGATAGCGAATCTGTCCAGAATATCCCTCGTCAGTATATACTTCAGCATGGTTGACACGCAGCAGTAGAATGGAGTGGTTCCCTCTACAGTAGTCGCTGGGAAGAACTGCTTTGCCATAATTATAGAAAACATGACGGTGCGCTTCATCAATGAACCGTAGGAGAATCTGTGTAGTTGCCTCATAGTGTTTACCAGTGAAAGACATCTTTTGAAAAAACACGTTCTCTTGTTGTGCATCAGCAGGACACGCTTCTACTCCTTCAAGCTTTATGACGTCAAGAACATTGACTGACAATGCCAAAAAAATAGGTATCTCGCCAGTCTTTGTATCTTTGCTGATTGGACGAATCCACTTAGCTACACCTCTTTCGTCTCTTACGACTTTGCTTTTCTCGCCATCCCACTGTACTTCTACACCGGCAATGCACCTGCCGCCATGCTTATAGGAGTTAGCCAAGCAGATAAAATATTTGTCCATAACAATGATTATAACAGGTGAATAATCTTAACTTCTTCAGCTGAATGTTTCTGCATGTATTCGGTAAGAAGTCTGCGGTGGCAATTTTCAGTGGTTTCTTCGCTGCAAAGGAAACATGCACCATTATATTGTTTAACACCATACTTCTTCAAAATATCTCTCTTCTTGAGCAACGAAGTATAGATGTCTTCATATTTTTCCCATGAAACCTCCTGTTTATGCCATTTATCAAGCAGTTCTTTGGTAGGGGCAAAATCGGTGACGTGCTTGTATGGGATATGACAGATTTCCTTTGCAAAAAACTCCAAGTCCTTGCCTTTGGCAAAGCCAGACAATTGACTGCTATTATTGATGCGGACATCTATTAACTGTTTGACATTGTTGGCTCGGAGTAGGCTGAAAAACTGTTCTGCACTTTTCTTTGTAAATCCGATTGTATAAAGTGTAATCATTGCTTAATAGACTTCTTCCAGTTCATATTGTGGTTTGAATCCTATTTCTTTGTTTTTTAGCCGATAGGCATCTCGACGTTGTTCTTCGTTACTATAGCTGCCAAAGAGCTGGTCTACCTCTGCAAGTAGATGTTTCTTCGAATGGAGATACTCGTCTATCATGACCTTCTCCAGATATGCATGTGATGCCAAATCACCATCCTTTAGGATGTGTTGAACATCAAGTCCTTTGTCATAGAAATAACGTGATACAAGGGAAAAACGGTGACACTCTAACGGATTTGCCTCAGAACACATGAAGGATATACGAAAGCCTTTATGTAGACCGTTCATCAATCGTTCCACTCCACGTTTAAAGTTAGTAGTCTCAACGGCTTGCTCAAAATTGACCTGTCCATTAGTATCGATACAATCGCTTCTCCTTGCTCCAAACTCATCGCCAAAGTGCAAGTACTGTATATTGTTGGCGCGTAAGAACCATTTCAGTGGTTCCATGTTAAACTGTGGCGTATATTTACTAGCAGGAACACTCCGAACATCCACGATACAATTGATATCATGTATCATCAGCAGTTTGAGAAATTCTTCTTGTGACTGATTGGAGTGCCCTATACTGTATAGTCTGAACTTCGATTTAATCATATTCTCCCTCTTCAATACGATGGCAAAATTAAGAATAATACAGCAAATTGCAAAACCAATTCAAATATTTTTATTCCATTATCGCCACAAAAAGTTTTTCTATTTGGCGAACGTTGAAAAAAATCCTTGAATAAAGAGCCCAGTATCAGGTCATTTTTCTCCAAGAACAATATTTTTGTCGCTGTCAGTGCTTTTGTTCGATATTCACATTTGCAGACTTTTTCTAAAGGCCGAAGATAGCCTATATCTCAGAAAGCAGTAGATAAAAATGGCCTTCGGTCTTGTATAGTCGCTACTCAGCAAAAAATATGCAGGCATAACTTTACATTCTCTGCTCCAAAATTTGCGTTTTCGCTCGATTTGCACTATCTTTGCGCCCGAAATTTAAGAAAATATATATTTAATTATGAATATCTCTTATAAATGGCTCCGCGAGTACGTCGACTTCGACCTCTCGGCCCAGGAAGTGGCAAATGCACTCACCTGCATAGGTCTGGAAGTGGACGGCGTGGAGGAAGTACAGAGCATCAGGGGAGGCCTGGCCGGCATCGTCATTGGCGAGGTGCTGACCTGCGAACCTCATCCCAACAGTGACCACATGCACGTCTGCACCGTCAACCTTGGGCAGGCCGAACCCGAACAGATCGTTTGCGGCGCTCCCAATGTCCAGGCCGGACAGAAGGTGGTGGTGGCCACACTGGGCACCAAACTCTACGACGGTGACCAAGAGTTCACCATCAAGAAAAGCAAGTTGCGCGGCATAGAGTCCAACGGCATGATTTGTGCCGAGGACGAAATAGGCATCGGCACCGACCATGCGGGCATCATCGTGCTGCCCCAGGATGCTGTGCCCGGTACGCCTGCTGCCGAATACTACCATCTGGAGAGCGACTTCCTCATCGAGGTGGACATCACGCCCAACCGCTCCGATGCCTGCAGCCACTATGGCGTGGCACGCGACCTCTACGCATGGCTTCTGCAGAACGGTTACAAGACCTCACTGCACCGCCCGTCGGTGGACGACTTCAAGGTCGACAACCACGACCTGGAGGTGAAGGTGACGGTGGAGAACCAGGAGGCCTGTCCCCGCTATGCCGCCGTGTCGCTGAAGAACTGCGAGGTGAAGGAGAGCCCCGAATGGCTGAAGACCCGTCTGACGACCATCGGCCTGCGCCCCATCAACAACATCGTGGACATCACCAACTACATCATGATGGCCTACGGTCAGCCCCTCCACTGCTTCGATGCCGACATGGTGAAGGAGCACCACATCGTGGTGAAGACCATGCCCGAGGGTACACCCTTCGTGACGCTGGACGGCGAGGAGCATAAGCTGAGCGACCGCGACCTGGCCATCTGCAATGCCGAGGAGCCCATGTGCATAGCCGGCGTGTTCGGCGGAAAGGGTAGTGGCACGTACGAGACGACGAAGAATGTCGTTCTGGAGAGTGCTTACTTCAATCCCACCTGGATACGCAAGTCGGCCCGCCGCCACGGCCTGTCGACCGACGCCTCGTTCCGCTTCGAGCGTGGCATCGACCCCAACGGCACCCTGTATGCCCTGAAGCAGGCCGCCATGATGGCCAAGGAGCTGGCCGGCGCTGAGGTGAGCATGGAGATAGTAGACGTCTATCCCCAGCCCATCCAAGACGCTGTGGTGGACCTGAAATATCAGTATGTAGACAACCTTATCGGTAAGCACATCCCCCAGGAGACGGTGAAGAGCATCGTCGGCAGTCTGGAGATGAAGACGCTGGAGGAGACGGCTGAGGGCCTGAAACTGCAAGTGCCGGCCTACCGTGTCGACGTGCAGCGCCCCTGCGACGTGGTGGAGGACATCCTGCGCATCTACGGCTACAACAACGTGGAGATACCTACCCAGGTGAACACCTGTGCTGCCGTGAAGGGCGACGTGGACAAGAGCTACAAACTGCAGAACATCATTGGCGAGCAACTGGTGGGAGCCGGATTCCGCGAGATTCTGAACAACTCGCTCCAGCGCGGTGCCTACTACGACGGACTGGAGAGCCTGAAGGCCGAGAACTGCGTGCGCCTGCTCAATCCCCTGAGCCAGGACCTGAGCGTGCTGCGCCAGACGTTGCTCTTCGGCGGTCTGGAAAGCATTGCCCGCAACATCTCGCACCGCTCTGCCGACCTCAGTTTCTTCGAGTACGGCAATTGCTACTACTTCCATCAGGAGCGTCGCTGTGCCGACATCATTCCCGGTGTCAGCAGCAGCCGCGACCCCGAGGTCATCAAGCACGTCCTGGATGCCTACTCCGAGGATTATCACCTCGGCCTTTGGCAGACGGGTAAGCGCGTCAGCGGCAGCTGGGCACACGCCGACGAGGACAGCAGCATCTATGAACTGAAGGCCCATGTCGTGAACATTCTGCGTCGTCTGGGCGTTCCCTTCGGTGCGTTGGTATTTGCCCCGGGCGAGAGCGACCTCTTCGACAAGAGTCTGGAGATACGCAACCGTGGTGGCAAGGTGCTCGTGCAGTTGGGCGTCGTAGCCCTGAAGTTGCGTAAGATGTTCGACATCGAGCAGCCCGTCTTCTTTGCCGACCTCAATTGGCAGCAGCTGATGAAGACTGTGCGCAACCAGAAGGTTGTGGCCACCGACATTGCCAAGTATCCCGCCGTCAGTCGCGACCTGGCCCTCCTGCTCGACAAGAGCGTGGAGTTCGGCGAAGTAGAGCGCATCGCCTATCAGACCGAGAAGAAACTCCTTCGCGAGGTTCGTCTCTTCGATGTCTACGAAGGCAAGAACCTGCCTGAGGGCAAGAAGTCGTATGCCGTCAACTTCATCCTGCAGGACGAGTCGAAGACGATGGGCGACAAGCAGATCGACAGCATCATGCAGAAGCTGATACAGAATCTGACTAAGCAGCTTAATGCGGAATTGAGATAATGAAGACCCTCCCCCTGCCCTCCCTTGTAGGGAGGGAGAGGTCACAATATGTTAAGAATGAACATTTTTTCTAAATAATCAGCAATAGTAACTGCCCCCTCCCTACAAGGGAGGGCAGGGGGTGGGTCTTTTTTATTATTATGGGAAGAGCATTTGAATATCGTAAAGCGACCAAACTGAAGCGCTGGGGCCACATGGCCAAGACATTTACCCGTCTGGGCAAGCAGATTGCCATCGCCGTGAAGGCTGGCGGTCCCGAACCCGAAAACAATCCCTCGCTGCGAAGCGTCATTGCCGTCTGCAAGCGTGAGAACATGCCGAAGGACAACATCGAGCGTGCCATCAAGAACGCCATGGGCAAGGACCAGAGCGACTACAAGAGCGTTACCTACGAAGGCTACGGCCCCCACGGTGTTGCCGTCTTCGTCGACACCCTGACCGACAACACCACCCGCACTGTTGCCGATGTCCGTTCCGTCTTCAACAAGTTCTCGGGCAACATGGGCACCACGGGCTCACTGTCCTTCCTCTTCGACCACAAGTGCGTCTTCACCTTCAAGAAGAAGGCCGACATGGACATGGACGACTTCATCCTGGAGATGATAGACTTCGGAGTGGACGAGGACTTCGACGAGGAGTACGACGAGGACAAGGACGAAACCACCATCACCATCTACGGCGAGCCCACCAGCTACAACGAGATTCAGAAGAAGCTCGAGGCTGACGGCTACGAGGAGGTCGGCGGTGAGTTCACCTACATCCCCAACGACCTGAAGGAGGTGACTCCCGAGCAGCGCGAGACCATCAACAAGATGGTGGAGAAACTGGAGGAGTTCGACGACGTACAGACTGTCTATACAAACATGAAGCCCGAGGAGTAATGGCCAAGACGCTTTACAAGACACAGGGCACGTGCAGCCAGTTCATCGACGTTGAGGTGGAGGACGGTCGCATCACGCACTGCTTCTTCCATGGCGGTTGTCACGGCAACACCCAAGGCCTGTCGAAACTCGTCGTGGGCATGACACCCGACGAAGTCATCCAGCGCCTGGATGGCATACAGTGCGGTCGCAAGGGCACCAGTTGTCCCGACCAGCTCTGCCGTGCACTGGAACAATTGAAACGCGAGAATCCTTGAGTGTAAATCGCGAGAGACGTAAGGATAATACAGAAATTGTATTGTTGACCACGAATTACACGAATTTCACGAATTTATAACTGGATGATAGAATAATTCTTGATATCCGGGTAGTTATAAATTCGTGAAATTCGTGTAATTCGTGGTA
>CAMOUQ010000053.1 GCA_946626595.1 uncultured Prevotellaceae bacterium
CAAGGCTGATGGCCCTGCAGGGAGCCGACCTGCTCATCTATCCGACAGCCATCGGCTATGAATCCTCCGACACGCCAGAGGAACAGGAACGTCAGCGCGAAGCATGGACAACCGTTCAGCGCGGACACGCCGTAGCCAACGGACTGCCTGTGATTACAGTGAATCGTGTAGGGCACGAGCCCGACCCCAGCGGCCAGACACACGGCATCCAGTTCTGGGGCTCGAGTTTCGTGGCTGGGCCGCAAGGCGAACTGCTCTATCGCGCCCCCAAGGACAAGGAGGAAAATGTCGTCATCGAGGTGGACATGCAGCGAAGCGAGAACGTCCGCCGTTGGTGGCCTTTCCTACGTGACCGACGTATCGAGGAATTTGGCGCGCTGCAACAAAGATTTATTGAAAACGAAGAACTATGAATCCAAATGCCCTCAACATATTGCTTCTGTCCCAAATTTGATACCGGAAAGGGAACGGGGAAAAAATATAATGGAGGCGCCCGCAGGTGGTGTCCTGCATAGCCGTTCGGACGGAAAGAAAGGTATAAGGACAGTCACACGTCAAAAGTGGCTGTCCTTATTTTAAATCACCTAATATCACTGAGTTCGTTAACGCTGATAATATACAGTTCCATCTATTGGGTCTTCCAGTTGGAAACTTAATTTTGAGTGCCACTTTGTGGCAGAAATCGGATAAATCTGATCAGAATCCAACAAATAGTGGGATAAATCTTTCGTTTGATTTGTTTTGATTTGAAGGATTTCTTCGACGAGCGAAGCGAGTAGAACTCGATTACTCGCCGTAGGCGACTAAATATTAGGCACGCATTTCCCTCTGCGCTATATTCCTAATAACAAAGTAGAGTCTATGACCTTCACCATCTCATTTGGGATGCCATACTGCGTGGCGAATGTACTCCATTTACTGACGCCATCCCCTGCATGTTGTCCCCACAGGTAAATGTCTGCTAACGTTATCATGTATTATTGCTTGTCTTAGTCCCAGTTGAAATCATTTGTCGTCACATCACCGTTCTCCGCAGTACCGTTCATGTTGTAGGCACGCTTCCTTTGCGGATTCCTTTTCATATACTTTGAGAGGGCTACAGGACTCACGGGCTTTTCTCGGAAGAGTCCCTCGAGAACATCCAAACGGTTCAAGGCCCGCAACACCATGATAAGACTGAGCAGGGAGGTATTGTGCCCATTCTCTATCTGGCTAATGGAGAAGGTCGATAGACCACTGCTGTCCGCAAGCGACTTCTGCGATATGTTCTGCTCAATGCGGGCTTCCTTGAGCTTCCGGCCAATTTGGGCCAGTATGACTGGGTCTGGAAGTGCATAAATGTCTGTCATAAAATAGATATACCTAATGATTCCACTGCAAATATACAGCTTTTATTTGATATATCTATAGATTTCGAAAGTTTTTCATCCAAAGGAGGCGAAATAGCTACTCATTACATTTTTTAATCCTTGGCGGATGTGCCTGAAATGAGACACACCCGCCAAGAGGTTCACGGAAGAGCTTCGAAGTATTTGTCCAGCCACATTTCGCGGTATTCGGCTCGCATACGACGGGCCCAAGTGGCCATCTCGGGATGGCCGATGAGGTGCCAGGCCTTGTCGATGCGGCGGCCCAGGGTGACTGCCTCCTTTTCCGAAACAAGGTCGCCAAAGCGGACGAACTGGGGATTGATGGGTTCATAGACCCAGTAATAATCCATCGCCACAAGCCGCTGGGCGGCAGAGCGCCAGACCTGTATGGCCCGCATGGGGCAACCGGCTGCCATGCAGGCATCGCCCAACTCCAGAGCGCGTTGCGCCATCTTGCGCGTGTTCGTCTCTCGGCAGATGGCCTCTTCCTGTCCCTCTACCAGTTGGTTCAACACTTGTGGGTTCATCGCACGGATGTCGCCACGGGGTGTGCAACTGCACACCTTGACAAAATGTTTCTTTTTTGTCGTCATACAACTATCATTAAGTTAAAGAACACTTACAGGAAAGTTGTATGTATGAAAACATACACCAATCCCATGTCAGGCTGCTCGCACAGCCGTTTCATGCGATTGGTGTCAAGATTCTGGGCGCAAAATTACGAATAAGCTGGGAAATATGCAAATTATTTCCCACCTTTTAATTAGCAGCCAACGTCAGTCCTCAAAGTCGTATCTGTCCAGCAACTTGCCGCACTTTGAACAGAATACCTCGTGGCGATAAATCACATTGCCACAATCGTTGCAATGGTACGTCTGTTCTTCCTTCTTTTTTTCGTCTGTAGCTTCCATATCTTCCGATTGCGATTATCCCTTAGCTGCAATACACTCTATCTCCACCAGGGCTCCCTTGGGAACGGCCTTCACGGCAAAGGCACTGCGGGCGGGGAAGGGTTCGCTGAAGAACTCAGCATAGACTTCGTTCATAGCGGCAAAGTCCTCGATGTTGGCCAGCAGCACGGTGGTCTTCACCACATTGGCCATCGTCAGCCCAGCCTCGGCCAGGATGGCACGGGCATTCTCCAGCGACTGGCGCGTC
Source organism: uncultured Prevotellaceae bacterium (assembly GCA_946626595.1). GTDB lineage: Bacteria > Bacteroidota > Bacteroidia > Bacteroidales > Bacteroidaceae > Physcousia. Next base: position 2,529 of record CAMOUQ010000053.1, read on the forward strand.
TGCGCCTTGATGCCTTCGGGAAACTGCCCAGTCTGCGGATTGATGGGCAACTGCCCACTGGCGTAAACGAATCCATTCGCCTCGATGGCCTGACTGTAGGGGCCGATGGCTGCGGGAGCCTTTTCTGTCTTGATTGCTTTCATATCTTGAGTCTTATGGGTTGATTTTCTTTGTCTTCCATGTCTTATGGGTTGATTTCTTTCTCCTTCTCGTCGAGCAAAGACGTGAGACGAAGGATTTCGTCGCGATACTGGGCAGCCTCCATGAAGTCGAGTCTTTTGGCAGCCTCCTGCATCAGTCGGCGCGTATTTTCGATGCTCTTGCGCAACTGTTTGGGCGTCATGGTATCGACAATCGGGTCGGCCGCCATCGCCGGCATTTCGGTGGCGGCAATCGTCGGCTGGTAGCTGACCACCTTATGCTCCGTAGCCACATCGGGGCGTCTCTGGGCAGCGCCCAACTCGGCCTGCACGATGTCCTTCTTGACGGCGTGCGGAGTGATGCCATGCTCCTCATTGTAGCGTAGTTGCACCTCGCGGCGATGGTTGGTCTCCTCGATGCAGGCTGCCATCGACTTCGTAATCTTGTCGGCATAGAAGATGGCCATGCCATGAACATGACGGGCCGCACGGCCAATTGTCTGGGTCAGACTGGTCTTGCTGCGCAGGAAGCCTTCCTGGTCGGCATCCAAGATGCCAACGAGGGAAACCTCGGGCAGGTCGAGGCCTTCGCGCAAGAGGTTGACGCCCACCAGGACATCGTATTCCCCACGGCGCAGACTGTCCATGATCTGCACCCGCTCCATCGTGTCCACTTCGTGGTGGATGTAGCAGGAATTGATGCCCGAGCGGATGAGGTAGGCCGAAAATTCCTCGGCCTGGCGCTTGCTGAGTGTGGTGACGAGGACTCGCTCGCCCACATCGACGCGCTTGACGATTTCTTCCAACAGGTCGTCGGCCTCGTGTTCGCGAGGACGCACCTCAATCACAGGGTCGAGAAGGCCCGTAGGACGGATGAGTTGTTCCACGACAACCCCCTCGGCCTCAGCCAGTTCGTAGTCGGCAGGCGTGGCCGAGACGTAGATTATCTGATGGGTAAGTTCACGAAACTCCTCGAAGCGCAGCGGACGGTTGTCGAGAGCAGCTGGCAAGCGGAACCCATACTGCACCAGGTTGGTCTTTCGGGCTCGGTCGCCACCGTACATGCCACCGATTTGAGGCACGGAGACGTGACTCTCGTCGATGAACATCAGGAAGTCCTCTGGGAAGAAGTCGAGCAGGCAGAATGGCCGGGTACCCGGAGCACGCCCGTCGAAGTATCGCGAATAGTTTTCAATGCCCGAGCAATGGCCCAGTTCCCTGATCATCTCGACGTCGTAAGTCACTCGTTCGTGCAGTCGCTTGGCCTCCAGAGGCTTACCTTCCTCCTCAAAGCGAGCCACCTCCACAGCCAGGTCGTCTTCAATCTGGCGGACGGCTTGCTCCTGGGTCTCCTTGGTGGTCATGAACAGGTTGGCCGGATAGATATTGTATTCGTCGAACGAAGCCACGCGCTGCATGGTCATGGGGTCTACCTCCTCTATGCTCTCAATCTCGTCGCCCCAATAGGTGATGCGCAGAAGGTTGTCGCTGTAGGCCAGGGCGATGTCTACGGTGTCTCCTTTGACCCTCACTTCGCCTCGGTTCAGACTTACATCGTTGCGCACATACAGACTATCCATCAGTTTACGTAGCAGCACGTTACGGTCTATTTCCTGACCGACGCGAATGCTGATAACGCTCTCGTAGAAGGCAGCCGGATTGCCCATGCCATAGATGCAACTGACGGAGCAAACGACAATGACGTCCTTGCGTCCACTGAGCAAGGCACTGGTGGCAGCCAGACGGAGTTTGTCTATCTCGTCGTTGATGGCAAGGTCTTTCTCGATGTACGTATCAGTGCTGGGGATGTATGCTTCGGGCTGATAATAGTCGTAGTAGGAAACGTAGTATTCCACCGCATTATGCGGAAAGAAGCCCTTCATTTCGCGATAGAGCTGGGCAGCCAGCGTCTTGTTGTGACTGAGTATGAGGGTCGGCTTTCCCACCTGTGCGATGACGTTGGCCATGGTGAAAGTCTTGCCCGAACCGGTCACGCCCAGTAGCACCTGTGCCGGGTCGCCCCGCCTGACCCCGGCCACCAGTTGCTCGATGGCTTGCGGCTGGTCGCCGGTTGGTTGGAATGGAGATTCTATTTTAAATGCCATAGGACGACAAAGATACGATTTTTTATTGGAAAAATAAAGATTGTGCCTCATAAAAGAACCGAAATCGGCAAAAAAACTGCTTTCGCCTGCGGTTTTAGATGCTCCCATTCGGTTTTTCTCAAATAAATTTGGAAAAACGCTCACTTATTCGTATCTTTGCGCTCCAAATATGCGCGTATTAAAGATGTATAAGATAATTTCTGCCTGTCTTCTGTCCCTGCTCATGGTTTCGTGTGGCGAATATGCTGCCGTGCAGAAGACTGCCGACTATGACTACAAATACGAGGCGGCCAAATCATTCTTCGTAGAGGGACGCTACACCAAGGCCTCCACCCTACTCTACGACCTGCTGGCCATCATGAAGGGCACCACAAACGGCGAGGAATCGCTCTTTCTGACCGCCATGAGCGAGTTCGGCAACAAAAACTACGACCTGGCTCACAACAACTTCCGCAAATACTACCAGTCCTATCCCAAGGGAGCGTATGCCGAGCAGGCCCACTTCTATGCGGCCCTGTCGCTGTACAAGCAGACGCCCGACCCCCGACTCGACCAGTCGAGCACCATGGAGGCCATGAACGAGTTCCAGATGTTCCTCGACCTCTACCCCTACACCCCGCTGAAGGACAAGACGCAGGAGATGATCTACAACCTGCAGGACAAACTGGTGGAAAAGGAATACATGTCGGCCAAGCTGTACTACGACCTGGGCAGCTATCTGCTGAACAGCCTCTTCGGCGGCAGCAACTACGAAGCCTGCGTAGTGACGGCCCAGAATGCCCTGCGCGACTATCCCTACGCTTCGCCCGAGAAGCGCGAACAGCTGTCGATACTGATTCTGCGAGCCAAGTACCAGTTGGCCATAAAGAGTGTCGAGGAGAAGCGCATCGACCGTTTCCGCGACACCATCGACGAATACTATGCCTTCCAGAACGACTTCCCCGAATCAAAATTTCTGGAGGAGGCCAAAAGCATCTTCAGCCACGCGGAAAACTTCGTGAAGCGCAAGCACCTGAGCCTGGACGAGGAAAACTAAGTCCAGAGTGAGAGAAGAGAACGAGAAACCGAATAACCTGATTCTGAAATTTGAATTAAAACAATAATATGGATTACAAGAAAACAAATGCACCCACCAACACGGTGACGCGCGACATCATGAATCTCTGCGAAGAGACAGGTAACATCTACGAGACTATTGCCATCATCGGCAAGCGTGCCAACCAGATTTCGGCTGACATCAAGCAGGAATTGTCGAAGAAACTCCAGGAGTTTGCCTCTTCCTCCGACAATCTGGACGAGGTGTTCGAAAACCGCGAACAGATAGAAATCTCGCGTTTCTACGAGAAACTGCCGAAACCCACGTTGATTGCCACCCAGGAGTTCATCGAAGGCAAGATTTACTATCGCAATCCGGCCGACGAGGCTGTGGTTGACGAGTAACGCCCGGCGCCACCATGATACAGCGCATTCAGAGCCTCTATCTGTTGGTTTCGGCCATACTCGGTGTGGTGTGCCTGAGCATGTCGCTGGGACAATTCCTGACGGCAAGCAGCGAACCCTATGCCACCCTGTACAATCTGTGGATAACGAGTGCGGAGAACGGCAATCACAATTTCGCCCCCTGGGCCTTGTTTGCCCTGCTGCTGATTGCCACGTCGTTGACGTTCTTCGACATCTTCCTCTTCAAGCACCGTGCCCTGCAGATGCGCGCCCTCTCGCTCTGCATGATTCTGCTGGTGGGCTACTATGCCTACCTGGCCTTCTTTGCCTACATGCAGCAGGGCGACGGCTCCTTCCGCCCCAGTGTGACGGCAGCCCTGCCCTTCGTGAGCATCGTGCTCGACTATCTGGCCTTCCGGGGCATACTGAAGGACGAAATGCTCGTCCGCTCCCTCGACCGGCTGAGATAAGGCTACTGCTTAGTCTCTCTTAAAGACATCAAACAAATACGACACCTTCGCGACTATGGCCCCGTTGGCCGAACGTCCGAAGGTGTCGGCTTTTCCATCATTGAAGATATTGGCGAGGCCGAAATAGTAACGGCCCTCAATCATGAAGTGGCCTGCGCGACGCGTATTCACCTCCATGCCGAGGCCGCCCGTGATGCCGTACTGGAACTTATGCTGCACGGGCAGGTCGTACTGCGCCACCACACGGTTGGGTCGTTGGTTGAGCGTCGTGGTGCTCCATTCGCCGCCCCGCTTGTCGTGGTCCGACAGGTAGAAGTCGAGTTGCGGCCCCAGCACCAGATAGCCCATCACGCCCTTCACCTCCTTGCCGAAGGACAGACGTGCCAGCAGGGGCACCTGTATGTAGTTGATGGTGCGGCTGTAGGTGTCGGCACTGGTTTCGATGACCTCCTTCCATCCCATCTGGGCATAGTTAACCTCGGCCTGTACGGCACAGTACATGGCAAAATACTTTTCGCAGGTATAGCGCAGGGTCAGTCCGCCCGTCATTCCGCCGTGGAAAGCCTGTTTGATGGTGGGGTCGAACGAAACGCGGTTCAGCGCATATCCGCCGTTCACGCCGATGGCCAGGGCACTGCGGTACTCGCCCACCTGGGCGAAGACGGAGTTGGGAAAAAGAGAAAATGAGAAAATGAGAAACAATAGTAATGCGAGGCGCTTCATTTCAGAGTCTGGATGGTGTTATTGGAGTTGTAGTGAACCAGTTGCACGAAGGTGTTGACAAAGCCCCCCTGCTCCCCTACGCGATGGAAACGGAAGTTGTGCTGCACGAAGTTGTCCGTAGGCGCAGGCTGCTGTTCGTCGAACGAATCGGGATGCCGTGCCAAGCCCAGGATGAAGTACTGGCCCAGGTCGTAGCCCAACATCTCGGCCCGCGGATAGGAGATGCGCGAGGGCTGGGAGAAGTTGCGCAGATACTGTTGGTCGAACTTCACCGTACGGCCGCTCAGCGGATTGCGGTAGTAGGGCGAATAGACGTAGGCATTGAAATGGTAGAAGTCGTGCAGCAACGTGCTGACATAGGTCAGCCACTCGGGATAGCCGAGGAGCGAAATCTTGTATTCGGGATGGGTGGTCTGGTAGGCCCTCAGTGCACCGATCATCTGCGAGAGGGCCGCCCGGCTGCGACTGTCGATGACGACCACATTGTTTCGGAACTGGTTCAAGGCGCGGTCGAAAGCGAACTCATCGCCTCCGGCGTTCAGGTTCGTCGTACGCAGTCCGCGCAACTTCAGCACCTGTGCCAGGTGGCTGGTGAACGAAATGCCCCGCTCGTCGTTCTCCGTCGAATGGTAGAAGACGAAGTTGCTCTGGCCCAGATTGTCGATGACCAGATTGGTGATACCCGGATAGAGCAGTTCCTGCACCACTCCCACCTGGTAGACCCACGGATTGGAATAGACCTGCGGACAGGGCGTGTTGAAGGGCACCACCAGGCGCGTCCTGTGGCTGCGGCAAAACTCCGACAGCGTAGTCATCTGCCCAGCCTCCAGTGGACCGAATATGACGTCGAGATGGGCCAGTTCGGGACGCTCCAGCACCGTCTTCATCTGGCTGTCGCTGCTGCCACAGTCCACTGCATAGCAGTCGACGTCGATGCCGGCTTCCTTAGCCCCCTCGATGGCCATCAGCAGTCCGCGGTAGAACTCCACCATGACGGTGCCGCGTCCCGTAGCATCCTTCAGCGGCAGCAACACACCCACCCGCACCGAAGCAGCCTCCAGGCAGGCAAGGGGCATCAGCAGCACTGCCAGCAGCAAATATTTCATCTTACCTTTCATCATAAATCATCCATGCTCGTTTTGGATTCCAAAGGTAGTAAATATTAGCCGATATGCCAAATAATAATGAAATTATTTGCGTTTTCGCTCACTAAATCGTAACTTTGCACGTTATAATAACATGATGAGAAACCTACTACCCTACCTAATATTCCTATGCGCACCCGTATGGGCGTGGGCGCAGGACGTCTACCCAAGCGTAGACCCGAAGGCACAGTACACCACCGTTGAGGGCGAAGAAGTCGAAGACGCCAGCAGCGGACAACAGGCCCCGCTGGTGGCCCACTTCACCGCCAACCCCAGCGACGTGGGCGACTGGACGGCCCGCTACGAGTGGAAAATCTACCGCCCTGGCGAGGAGGCCCACCCCCTGGTGCACCGCTTCGAGGAGGAACTCGACTACACCTTCCTGGAGAGTGGCTCCTTCTGCGTTCAGCTCTATGCCACCTTCGTCCTCGGCACCGACACCATAGCCTACCCCGAAGAGGGCGAGGCCTCCCCCATCATCGTGAGCATCAGCGAGAGCAAACTGGAGTTCCCCAACGCCTTCTCGCCCAACCCGGAACCCGACGGCTTCAACGACATCCTCCAGGCCAAGGAGGGCTACCAGAGCATCGTGGAGTTCAAGGCTGCCGTCTTCACCCGATGGGGGCAGAAAGTCTACTCCTGGAACAATGTCAACGAAGGCTGGGACGGCCGCTGGAACGGTCGCCTCGTCCACGATGGCGTCTACTTCCTGGTAGTCAACGCCCGCGGAGCCGACGGCAAGAAATACAACATTCGCAAGGCCATAACCGTGCTGACAGGGTACAACAATGAAGGAAAGAACAATGGAGAAGAGCAGCCCTAAAGCCACCGCCCCGTCGGGCACCGACGCCATCAGCGTCCTCGGTGCTCGCGTCCACAACCTAAAGAACATCGACGTCACCATCCCCCGAGGCAGCCTCACCGTCATCACGGGCCTCTCCGGTTCGGGCAAGTCCAGCCTGGCCTTCGACACCATCTTTGCCGAGGGACAGCGTCGCTACATCGAGACCTTCTCGGCCTACGCCCGCAACTTCCTGGGCAACATGGAACGCCCCGATGTCGACAAGATAACCGGCCTCTCGCCCGTCATCAGCATCGAGCAGAAGACCACGAACAAGAACCCCCGCTCCACCGTGGGCACCACAACGGAAATCTACGACTTCCTCCGCCTGCTCTATGCCCGTGCCGGCGAAGCCTTTTCCTACGTCACCGGCGAGCGCATGGTCAAGTACACCGAGGAACAAATCGTCGACCTCCTGCTCCACGACTATCTCGGGCGCAAGGTCTATCTGCTGGCCCCGCTCGTCAAGAACCGCAAGGGACACTACAAAGAACTCTTCGAGACGGTCCTCAAGAAGGGCTACCTCTACGTTCGCGTCGACGGCGAACTGATGGAGGTGGAACGGGGCATGAAGCTCGACCGCTACCGCAACCACTCCATCGAAGTCGTCGTGGACCGCCTCGTCGTCAAGGAGACCGACGACCGCCGTCTGCAGAACAGCGTCCAGAACACCCTCAAGCAGGGCGACGGCCTCATGATGGTCTACGACGTCCAGACCGAGGAGATACGCCACTACAGCCGCCGCCTGATGTGCCCCACCAGCGGCATCTCATACGCCGACCCCGCACCCCACAACTTCTCGTTCAACTCGCCCCAGGGCGCCTGTCCGCGCTGCAAGGGCCTGGGCTACGTATCGCTCATCGACCGCGACCTCATCATCCCCGACCGCAGCCTCTCCATCCACGACGGAGCCATCGTGCCCCTGGGCAAGTGGAAGAGCACTCTGATATTCTGGCAGATTCAGGCCATCCTGGACAAATACGGCTTCACCGTCAACGACCCCGTCAGCAGCCTCTCCGACGAAGCCCTCGACGAGATATTCGGCGGCTCCATAGAGCGCCTGCGCATTCCGGCCGAGGTCTGCAAGACCACCAGCGACTACTACTGCACCTACGAGGGACTCGTCAAGTACATCCGCTCCACCCAGGAGAACGACCAAAGCCAGACGGCGCAGAAGTGGGTCGGACAGTTCAGTCGCGACTGCACCTGCCCCGAGTGCCACGGCCAGCGCCTCAACCGCCAGGCCCTCAGTTTCCGCATCGCCGGACGCAACATAGCCGAACTCTCGCAGATGGACCTCGGCGACCTGTACCGTTGGATTAACGGACTCTCCCCCACCCCCTCCCTTGTAGGGAGGGGAGCAGATACTACTGCTACTCAAGAGGAAAAAGTAACCACTCCCCTCCCTATAAGGGAGGGGCCGGGGGAGAGTCTACAAGGGGGTGGGTCCCTTTCTGCCTTCCAGCAGAAAGTTGCCCCAGAAATCCTCAAGGAGATTCGCACGCGCCTGCGCTTCCTCCTCGATGTGGGCCTCCACTACCTCTCCCTCAACCGCGCCTCGGGCTCCCTCTCCGGCGGCGAGAGCCAGCGCATCCGACTGGCCACACAGATTGGCAGCCAGTTGGTCAACGTGCTCTACATCCTGGACGAGCCCAGCATCGGCCTCCACCAACGCGACAACCAGCGGCTCATCGACTCCCTCAAGCAACTCCGCGACATGGGCAACACCATCATCGTCGTCGAGCACGACGAGGAGATGATGCGCGCCGCCGACTGGGTCATCGACATCGGTCCGCGCGCCGGTCGCAAGGGTGGCGAGGTGGTCTTCCAAGGCACCCCCCAGCAGATGCTCGCCACCCACACCCTCACGGCGCAATACCTCAACGGCGAACGCCAGATGGACATCCCCACCCAGCGCCGCACGGGCAACGGGCACATGCTGAGCCTCTTCGGCTGCCGGGGCAACAACCTCAAGTCGGTCGACATCTCCCTCCCCCTGGGCACCCTCGTCTGCGTCACCGGCGTCAGCGGCAGCGGCAAGTCCACCCTCATCAACGAGACCCTGCAACCCATCCTCTCGCAACACTTCTACCGCTCCCTGCGCGACCCCCTGCCCTACGACCGCATCGAGGGACTGGAGCACATCGACAAGGTCGTCGACGTCGACCAGTCGCCCCTGGGCCGCACGCCGCGCTCCAACCCCGCCACCTACACAGGCGTCTTCAACGACATCCGCAACCTCTTCGTGCAACTGCCCGAGGCCCGCATCCGCGGCTACAAGCCCGGGCGCTTCTCCTTCAACGTCAAGGGCGGGCGCTGCGAGACCTGCTCGGGCAACGGCTACCGCACCATCGAGATGAACTTCCTGCCCGACGTCCTCGTGCCCTGCGAGGAATGCCACGGACGGCGCTACAACCGCGAGACCCTGGAGGTGCGCTTCAAGGGCAAGAGCATCGCCGACGTCCTGGACATGACCATCAACCAGGCCGTGGAGTTCTTCGAAAACCAGCCGCAGATTCTCCAAAAGATAAAGGTGCTGCAGGACGTGGGCCTCGGCTACATCAAACTCGGACAGCCCAGCACCACCCTCTCCGGCGGCGAGAGCCAGCGCGTCAAGTTGGCCACCGAACTCTCCAAGCGCGACACAGGCCGCACCCTCTACATCCTGGACGAACCCACCACGGGCCTCCACTTCGAGGACATCCGCGTCCTGCTCTCCGTCCTCAACCGCCTCGTGGACAAGGGCAACACGGTCATCGTCATCGAGCACAACCTCGACGTCATCCGGGCTGCCGACTACCTCATCGACATGGGCCCCGAAGGCGGCCAGCAGGGCGGACAACTCCTCTTCCAGGGCACCCCGGAGCAGTTGGAAAAGTCCGGCGTCGGGTACACCAGTCGGTACCTGAACTTTTGATAGCACCTAAAAAATCTGATTGCAACTTTGCAACATAAAAGAGGGTGTGTCAAAATAAAAATGCAGTCGCCCTTTGGGCGAGTAATCGAGTAGAACTCGATTTCTGCGCGAAGCGCACTTCCTTCATTTTTGACACACCCCCTTTTAAAATTCTCACGCTTTTTTTTGGCCGTTCGCTCGCTTATTCGTATCTTTGCCACGTGTTTCGGTGGAAACACACCAAATTGATGCTCAATTCCCTGACGAACTAGCACCTCATAAAGGATAAAGAGCGATATTACACTTCAGTTGAAGCTGACGCCTCGTGCGTGGACTTCAGCATACTGAAGTGTAAGGTTGTGCTAGACCTGTCAGGGAGTATGTCGGGTCTGCGCTTTTCTTTTTATATCAAGGTTAGTACAGACTTGTGGTAGTTGAAATTATTTAGTATTAACCAATTAATATAAAAAGGTATGAAAAAACTATTACTTAAAACAATGCTCCTGCTATGTGCCCTCGTAGCAGGAAGTACGAGTGTGTGGGCTGAAAGCGAAACAATTACGTTCTCCGATCTTTCCCTTACTAACGGAACTCAGTACACTGAAATTAAAGGAACTAATTGTACTCTAACTTTTGGTAACGGCAGTAATGATGGTAAATATTATACTACTGGTTCTGCCATTCGTGTATATGCTAATGGCCACATGACAGTTTCAAGCACAAAAACAATTGAGTCAATAGCTTTAACTTTTGGAACTGGAGATGGCTCTAATGCAATAACTGTTAATGCGGGTAGTTGGACAAGTCCTAATTGGACGGGAAGTGCTACTAGCATTACATTCTCTATTGGTGGATCAAGCGGTCATCGTCGTATTGCCTCAGTTACTGTAACCTATGCAACTGGCGGTGGCTCTGACCCTGTTGCCGTAACAGGTGTGTCTCTTGACGAGGCTTCGCTTGACCTGGAGGTTGGCGGTAGCGCAACACTGACAGCAACCGTTGCCCCTGGTAATGCCGATAATAAGAACGTATCTTGGGAATCAGACAACACTAGTGTTGCTACTGTTGATGAAAATGGTGTAGTATCTGCTGTTGGTGTAGGTGATGCTACGATTACCGTAACCACAGAAGAAGGTAGTTATACTGCCACTTGTGATGTTAATGTAACAAAAGCTCCTGCCGTTGCTGTGAATCTTGACTTGACAACTAACATATTGGGACTTCCTGTAGGTTCTTCTAATAAAGGAACTACCTCGAAAGGGTATTCCTATGGTGGATATACATATACTTTTGAGGCAGGTACTGGCTATTATTTTAATGCCGATGGTTATGTAATGCTCGGCAAGACAGGTGCAACATTAACATTTCCAGCATTCCCTTTTAATGTATCTAAGATTAAGATTACAGGTGGCTCAAATGCTTCTGAATCAGTAAAACAAAACATTTACGTTGGTGAAGAAGCTGTAAGTACAGAAACTACCGGTGCAAAAGCCGTAACGAATGAGTATGAAATTGCCCCTAAATATCAAGCAGCAGGTAATGTCTATGTCCTGAAAGTTGGAAGTAACCACAATACGCAGATTACAAAGATTCAAATCTTTGGCTATGTTCCAGTTGAAATCACCGCTGCTGGCTACGCTACGCTGTTCACTCCCGTAGCTCTCGACTTCTCTGAAGTTGCAGGTCTGACCGCATACACTGCTGCCAAGGATGGCGACGTGGTGCGCCTGACACAGGTAAGCAACGTACCTGCCAACACGGGCGTAGTGCTGGAGGGAGCTGCTGGCACATACAGCATCCCCGCCATCGCATCTTCTACCACCGCCACGGGTGAGCTGACGGGCAACGCCACCGATGCTACGGCTTGGGATGCAGAAAGCGGCTACACCTACTATGTACTGGCAAGCACGGGCAGCGGCGTAGAGTTCCGCCCCGTCAGCGAAGGTGAGATTGCCGCAGGCAAGGCTTTCCTGAAGGTGAACGGCAGCGGCGTACACAGCTACAGCGTAGCATTCGGCGACGAGACCGGCATCAGCGAGACCGTGAGCGATGTGAAGAGCAGTGCCATCTACGACCTGAGCGGTCGCCGCGTAGTGAAGCCCACCCGGGGCCTGTACATCGTGAATGGCAAGAAGATTATGGTAAAGTAAAGAAAGGAGGAACGAATTATGAAAAAGATATATAATGCACCCACTACAAAGACTGTAGTAATCAGTGTTAACAAGAACGTGCTGACAACGACTTCTATCGCAGTCGGCACCCAATCAGTGAACGGTAGTGCCGCCCTTGGCCGCGAGGACAACTCGTGGGACATCTGGGGCAACAGCGACCTCGACGAGGAATAAATAATCGCACAGAGCGCGCAGAGAAATAATCCGTCGAATCTGCTTAATCGCGGTAGGAAGACAGAGCGCGCAGAGGAGAAATCCGTTTAATCTGCTTAATCGCGGTAGGAAAAGCTCTCCGCTTAATCGCGGTAGGATAAAAATTTTCTGTGATATCTGTGTTTTCTGTGTG
>CAMOUQ010000054.1 GCA_946626595.1 uncultured Prevotellaceae bacterium
TTATCCGTTCAATCCGAGTCATCTGTGTTCAAAATATAAAATATGAAGTGTGTTGTAATAGCAGCAGGATATGCGACGAGGCTGGGGGAGTTGACTAAGAACTTTCCGAAGCCGTTGCTGAAGATAGGGGAGAATACAATCTTGGGGAGGATGATGGATGACATCGACAGAATCCCTGAGATTGACGAGCATATCATCATCACAAACCATAAGTTTGCACCGATATTCGAGGAATGGGCGAAAAACCAAGGTCAAAGGGAAACGGTCAAAGGCGAAGCAACCCCAGACCTCAGACCTCAGTCCTCAGACCGTCGATGGAAGAAACCCATCACTATCGTGGATGATGGCACAGAGACCAACGAGACACGCCTGGGTGCTGTCTGCGACCTGCTGTATGCCATGGACAAACTCCGCATCGACGATGACATGCTCGTGGTGGCAGCAGACAACCTGCTGTTCTTCTCGTTCCAGGAGTTTGTGGACTTTGCCAAAGAGAAGCAGACCAGTTGCATCATGTGCCATGAGCAGCCGTCGATAGAGAAGTTGCAGCGTACGGGCGTGGTGGTGCTGGATGAGAATCATCGGGTGCTGGGCATGGAGGAGAAACCCCAGGTGCCCAAGAGCCATTGGGCAGTGCCGCCGTTCTACATCTATCTGAAGAAAGACCTCGAACTGGTGCGCCGTTCAGTAGAGAATGGTTGCGGCAAGGATGCCCCAGGTAACCTTGCCCACTACATGGTGGAACATACCACGATGCACGCCTGGCCGATGAGTGCCGGGAGGTTTGATATCGGTAGTCTCGATACCTATTATGAGGCCGTAGAAAAATATGGAAAATAGAATCTAAAAAACATATAAAACAATGAAAATTGCAGTAGCAGGAACCGGCTATGTCGGTTTGAGTATCGCCACGTTGCTGGCGCAGCATAATCACGTCACGGCTGTTGACGTGATACCTGAAAAGGTGGAGAAGATCAATAACAGGATTTCGCCTATCCAGGACGAGTACATTGAGAAGTATCTCGCAGAGAAGGAACTTGACCTGACCGCAACGCTGGATGGTGCGGCAGCCTATAAGGATGCAGACTTCGTGGTGATAGCGGCCCCCACGAACTATGACCCCCAGAAGAACTTCTTCGATACGCATCATATCGAGGACGTGATAAACCTGGTGATTAGCGTGAATCCCGATGCCGTAATGGTGATAAAGAGCACCATACCGGTGGGCTATTGCCGTTCGCTGTATGTGAAGTATGCGCTGAAGTTCCTGACAGACCCGGATTTGAAGGGAAAGAAGTTTAACCTGCTGTTCTCGCCTGAGTTCCTGCGCGAGAGCAAGGCACTGTATGACAACCTCTATCCCAGTCGCATCATCGTAGGTTGTCCCAAGATTATGCCTGCCGACAGGAGCCAGAAGTGGGATGAGGAGAATGCTGCCATCACAGCGATAGGTAATCCGGAGGCAGAAGAGAAAGCCAAGGTATTTGCCGGCCTGTTGCAGGAAGGAGCCCTCAAGGAGAATATCGACACCCTGTTTATGGGCATGACGGAGGCAGAAGCCGTGAAGCTGTTTGCCAATACCTATCTGGCCCTGCGTGTTTCGTACTTCAACGAACTGGATACCTATGCCGAAGTGAAGGGTCTGGATTCGAAGGCCATCATATCAGGCGTGGGGTTGGACCCGCGAATCGGTTCGCACTACAATAATCCTTCGTTTGGCTATGGCGGCTACTGTCTGCCCAAGGATACCAAGCAGTTGCTGGCCAACTATGCCGATGTGCCCCAGACCATGATGACGGCCATTGTGGAGAGTAACCGTACGCGCAAGGACTTCATCGCCGACGAGGTGCTGCGTAAGGCCGGCTACTATACGGCCAACAGCGACTGGAGTGAGAGTGCGGAGAAGGACGTGACCATCGGTGTATTCCGCCTCACCATGAAATCAAATTCCGATAACTTCCGCCAGAGTGCCATACAAGGCATCATGAAGCGTGTCAAGGCCAAGGGCGCGAACATCATCATCTATGAGCCCACGCTGAAGGATGGCGAGACGTTCTTCGGGTCGAAGATTGTGAACAATCTCGAGGAATTTAAGAAGCTGAGTGATTCGATTATTGCCAATCGCTACGACGATGCGCTGGATGATGTGAAGGAGAAAGTATATACGAGGGATATCTTTAAGAGAGACTAATCAAACATTTGGGAATGAAGACGATATTAGTTACGGGAAGTGCCGGATTCATCGGGAGCAATCTGGTGCTGCGCTTGTTCAAGGAAATGAGCGAGGGAACCATCGTGGGACTGGATAATCTGAACGATTATTACGACCCGGCACTGAAGGATTATCGCCTCAGTGTGATAGAGAAGGCTAAACCCTCCACGTTGAACTATGAGTTTGTGAAGGGCGACTTGGCGGACAAGACATTGATTGATAGTCTGTTCGAGAAGTATCAATTTGACGTTGTGGTGAATCTGGCAGCTCAGGCAGGCGTGAGATATTCCATCGAGAACCCCGATGCCTACATCATGAGCAATATGATTGGGTTCTACAATATTCTGGAGGCCTGCCGACATCATCCTGTCGAGCATCTGGTATATGCTTCGTCGTCCAGTGTGTATGGCGGTAACAAGAAGGTGCCGTTCTCAACCGATGACAGGGTGGATAATCCGGTGTCGCTGTATGCTGCCACGAAGAAGAGCAATGAACTGTTTGCCCACTGCTATTCGAAACTGTACAACATACCCACCACGGGCCTGCGCTTCTTCACGGTATATGGTCCTGCCGGGCGTCCGGATATGGCATACTTCGGCTTTACCAATAAGTTGCTGAAGGGTGAGACCATCCAGATCTTCAACTATGGCAACTGCCGTCGTGACTTCACCTATGTCGACGACATCGTGGAGGGCGTGTATCGCGTGATGCAGAAAGCACCGGAGAAGAAGAACGGTGAGGACGGACTGCCGATTCCCCCGTATGCTGTCTATAACATTGGCGGTGGGCAGCCAGAGAGCCTGCTGGACTTCGTGCAGATACTGCAGGAGGAGCTGGTGCGTGCCGGAGTGCTGCCCGCAGACTTCAACTTCGAGGCACACAAGAAGTTGGTACCCATGCAGCCCGGCGACGTCCCCACCACATACGCCGATGCCACAGCCTTGGAGCGTGACTACGGCTTTACCCCGAAGATTCCGCTGAGGGAGGGCCTGAGGCATTTCGCCCAATGGTACAAAGCGTTTTATATGTCAAAGGACTGAGGCAGAAAGTTAAAGGCTATTGATTTTATTTTCGGCGTTCCCGTTGGAAATCTCAAATTGTTTTCGTATCTTTGTGCGAAATTTGAGAAAATAACCTAATAAACAATCGTTTCAAATAAAATGAGCAAACAACAGGAGAAAATCGGAGAACTCGTTGATCTCCGTGCCAAAGCCCGTGTGGGCGGCGGTGAGAAAGCCATCGAGAAGCAGCACCAGAAGGGCAAGTACACTGCCCGTGAGCGTATTGCCATGCTGCTGGATGAAGGTAGTTTCGAGGAAATGGACATGTTCGTGCAGCACCGTTGCACCAACTTCGGCATGGACAAGAAGCACTATCTGGGTGACGGTGTGGTTACCGGCAGCGGTACCATCGGCGGTCGTCTGGTCTACGTCTTTGCCCAGGACTTCACGGTCAGCGCAGGTTCGCTGTCCGAGATGCTGGCCTCGAAGATCTGCAAAATCATGGACATCGCCATGAAGGTGGGTGCCCCCGTCATCGGATTGAACGACTCGGGCGGTGCACGTCTGCAGGAGGGCATCAACGCCCTGGCCGGTTACTCTGAGATTTTCCAGCGCAACATCATGGCTTCGGGTGTCATTCCCCAGATTTCGGCCATCATGGGCCCCTGCGCCGGTGGTGCCGTATACAGTCCCGCACTGACTGACTTCACCCTGATGATGGAGAACACCTCGTATATGTTCCTCACCGGTCCCGCCGTTGTGAAGACAGTGCTGGGCGAGGATGTCACCCAGGAGCAACTGGGCGGCGCCAGCGTACACGGCACGAAGTCGGGTGTCTGCCACTTCACCGCCAGCACCGAGGAGGAGGCCATGGCCATGATTAAGCAGCTCATCAGCTATATCCCCCAGAACAACCTGGAGAAGACTCCCCGTGTGGAGTGCACCGACCCCGTCGACCGCAAGGAAGACTTCCTGAACGAGATTATCCCCGAGGACCCCAACCAGGCCTACGATATGTACGAGGTGATTGCCGGTATCGTGGACAACGGCGAGTTCTTCGAGGTTCAGCCTAACTTTGCCAAGAACCTGATTATAGGTTTCGCCCGCTTCAATGGCGAGAGCGTAGGTATCGTGGCCAACCAGCCCAAGCAGATGGCCGGTGTGCTCGACAGCAACTCCAGCCGCAAGGGTGCCCGCTTCGTACGCTTCTGCGACGCCTTCAACATCCCCATCGTCACACTCGTTGACGTTCCCGGATTCCTGCCCGGAACGCAGCAGGAGTACAATGCCGTCATCCTGCACGGCGCCAAGTTGCTCTACGCCTATGGCGAGGCCACTGTGCCCAAGGTTACCGTGACGCTGCGTAAGTCGTACGGCGGCAGCCACATCGTGATGAGCTGTAAGCAACTGCGTGGCGACATGAACTATGCTTGGCCCTCAGCCGAAATCGCTGTCATGGGTGCCGCCGGTGCTGCAGCTGTGCTGTATGCCAAGGAGGCCAAGGCCCTGAAGGAAGAAGGCAAGGTGGAAGAGGCAAAGGCCTTCATCAAGGAGAAGGAGGACGAGTACAACAAGCTCTTCGCCAACCCCTACAATGCAGCCCGCTATGGCTACATCGACGACGTCATCGAGCCTCGCAACACGCGCTTCCGCATCATTCGTGCACTGACTCAGCTGGAGAACAAGAAGTTGCACAATCCTGCCAAGAAGCATGGTAATATACCTTTGTAAGAAAAAAAGAGAAAAACTGAAAGGATATGATACTATTAGCAACTGATTGGGGACAGGCCTGGATGATGGCTGGCATCAGCGTCGCCGTGGTATTCCTGATACTGATATTGCTCGTTTGCGTGCTTTCCGTCTTCAGCATGGTGGCACAGGGCAAGAAGGTGAAGCCCGCCGTAGCCGTGGCTCCGGCCCCCAAGTCTGTAAAGAGCTCCGGTGCGTCGAAGGCCGATGAGGCTGCCGTGGCCATGGCCGTGTACTTGTACATGAACGGTCGCCACGACGAGGAGAGCGGTAGGCTCACCATCCACGTCAACGAGCATTCGCTCTGGCACGAGGAACTGAACGACAGACTGTGATTAAAGAATAAGTATTAAAGATTTAGAATTAAGAATTGAAAGTTATGCAAGACTTCAAGTTTAAGATAGACGGTGCAGAATACACGGCCAACGTAGAAGAGAAAGAAGATGGCAAGTTGCAGGTGACCGTCAATGGCAAGGCCTACGAGGTGGAAGTTCCCGGACACGTAGCCGCCGCTCCCAAGGTTCAACACATCAAGCCCGCCGCTCCTGCCGCTGTCGCTGCTGCTCCCGTGGCTGCTGCCCCGAAGAAGGCTGCTGCCGGTGCAGGTGCCATCCAGGCTCCGCTGCCCGGTACCATCACCAGCATCGAGGTGAAGGAGGGCGACCAGGTGAAGGCCGGACAGACCGTCATTGTCATGGAGGCCATGAAGATGGCCAACAACATCACCGCCGAGAGCGATGGTACAGTGAAGGCTATCTTCGTTCAGCAGGGTGCCCAGGTACAGTCGGGCGATGCACTGATAGAGATTGGCTAAGCAGACCCTCCCTGACCCTCCCTGTGAGGGAGGGGATGGTTTCCTTCATTAATTGAAAAAAGACAATACAATGAATAAAGTATTTAATACTCTTCGAAAGTATTTACTCCCCTCGCTGCAAGGATGCGGAAAGGGGTTGGGCCTTATGCTCCTGCTGCTGATGGTGTCTGTGCCTATGTTCGCATCCGGCATCGATGCAGAGGAGGGCGTTGCCAAGTTCTTTGAGGAGATGGGCATCGTATCCTTCTTCGTAGGCGAGGGCTGGAAGAATGCCGTTATGCTTGTAATCGGTTGTTTCCTGCTCTATCTGGCCATCAAGAAGGGCTATGAACCCCTCTTGCTGTTGCCCATCGCCTTTGGTATGATTCTGACCAACCTGCCCGGTGCCGGTATGTTCGACTCTGAGATGTGGAACAACGAGTTCCTGAATCCCAACAGTCCCAACTACCACAGCTATGGCTACGTCATGGCCCACGGCGGTTTGCTCGACATCCTCTACATCGGTGTCAAGGCAGGTGTATATCCCTGTCTCATCTTCCTCGGTGTGGGAGCCATGACCGACTTCGGTCCCCTGATTGCCAACCCCAAGAGTCTGCTCCTGGGTGCTGCTGCTCAGATTGGTATCTTTGCCACCTTCCTGGTGACTCAGATTGACCTGCCCATCTTCGGGTTCACTCCCGAGCAGGCTGCCTCCATCGGTATCATCGGTGGTGCTGATGGTCCCACGGCCATCTTCCTGACCTCGAAGCTGGCCCCTGAGTTGCTCGGTCCCATTGCCGTGGCTGCATACTCGTACATGGCCCTGGTGCCCGTCATCCAGCCCCCCATCATGCGTGCCCTGACAACGAAGAACGAGCGCATGATACGCATGGAACAGCTGCGCACCGTGTCGAAGAAGGAGAAAATCCTGTTCCCCATCATCGTGGCCATCATCGTCAGCCTCATTGTTCCCTCTGCCGGCACCCTCATCGGCTGTCTGATGCTGGGTAACCTGATGAAGGAGAGTGGGGTGGTGGAGCGCCTGAGCAAGGCAGCCCAGAACGAACTGAACAACATCGTGGTCATTTGTCTGGGTCTGACCGTAGGTGCTACTGCTACCGCTTCGTCGTTCATGAACTGGCAGACGCTGGGTATCCTGGCCGTGGGTATCGTTGCCTTTGGCATCGGTTCTGCCTCGGGTGTCCTCATGGCCAAGATCATGAACCTGTTCCTGAAGAAGAAGATCAACCCACTGATTGGCAGCGCCGGTGTCAGTGCCGTGCCTATGGCAGCCCGCGTGAGCCAGACCGAGGGTCAGAAGGCCGACCCGCGCAACTTCCTGCTGATGCATGCCATGGGTCCCAATGTGGCCGGTGTCATTGGTTCGGCTGTTGCCGCTGGCATCCTGCTGAGCTTCTTAGGTTGATAGCGATAAAGGTCTTAGGGGCTTTAGGGGCTTTAAGGTCTCTAAGGCCCCTAAGGTCTTTAAGGTCCTTAAGGCCCTTAGATTCTAAAAGCGTGGAGATATCCACGCTTTTTTGTTGCTTTTTATCTCTGAACTGCGTTCTTAGATACTTCCGCTCGGTAATCGGCTTGCCGCTTGCGTAGCCTGCGGAGCAAGAAAAGTCCAAATATATTTGGCTTTTCGCTCGCTTATTCGTATCTTTGAACTGCGTTCTTAGATACTTCCGCTCGGAAAAGTCCAAATATATTTGGCTTTTCGCTCG
This sequence comes from uncultured Prevotellaceae bacterium, assembly GCA_946626595.1. Taxonomy (GTDB): domain Bacteria; phylum Bacteroidota; class Bacteroidia; order Bacteroidales; family Bacteroidaceae; genus Physcousia. Next base: position 7,483 of record CAMOUQ010000054.1, read on the forward strand.
CTTATTCGTATCTTTGTCAGCAAATACCAAAAAATTAACTAACATGAAAAAACATTTTGCCTCTTTGCTTGCAATTGTTATTGTTATGCTGATGGTTTCGTGTACGGAGAGTATCGATATGTCGAACCGATACACCTTCACCGAGGAGACCATCACCAGCTATCTGCAGAAGCATGAGCAGTTTAGTGAGTATGTAAGTTTGCTGGGGGCTGTCAACGTGAGCAAGTACTCCGAGAGTACCATGTTGCAGTTGCTGTCGGCACGTGGCAACTACACCGTATTTGCCCCGAACAACCAGGCCATACAACTCTATCTCGACACACTGGCCCTGAAGGGTATCATCACCGAACCGTCGTGGGATGGATTCACCGATGAGAAGAAACTCGACTCCATTCAGCGCGTCATCGTCTTCAACAGCATTCTGGATGCCGGTAACGATAACGACTATACCTTCCAGACTTCATCGTTCCCCAACCAGAACGAAGAGTTCCTGATTAGTAATATGAACGAACGAAAGCTGTCGGTGCACTACGGCAACAACCCGGATAGCATCTTCATCAACGGCATATATCCCATGTCGCAGACCAATCGCGACATCCAGGCCATCAATGGTTTCATCCATGAGATGCAGGGCGTCATTGCCCCCAGCAACCAGACATTGGGCGATGTGGTCAACAGCCTCATCGACGAGGGGACGGGCGGTTTCGTCGTCATGGCCAAGTTGATACGTGCCTGCGGCCTTACCGACACGCTGACTCGCGTGAAGGACGAGAAGTACGAAGAAATGTACATGACGGGCGAACTGAACCCCGAGCTGCCTTACCACGATACGGAGCAGTCGGTGGGCTACCTGCCCGAGCATCGTAAGTACGGCTTCACGCTGTTTGCCGAGACCGATGAGTTCTGGAGCCAGACCTTAGGTAAGGACGTGGCCGACATCACTGTAGACGATATACGCGCCTATATCCGCGACAACAACCTCTGTCCCGGAGCCATCGACGATACCGACTATAAGAACATCGACAATGCCCTGAACCAGTTCGTGACCTACCACCTGCTGCCCATGCGCATTCCGAAGAACAAACTCACCATCCACTATACCGAGAAGGGCTACAACTTCCAGAGCTCCACGTCGTACACCATTCCCGTATGGGAGCTCTACACTACTATGGGCAAGCGCCGCCTCATTAAGATCTACGAGGCCGGTCCCAGTGGTCCTGCAGGATTCTATCTTAACCGTTTCCCCAACCTCGACAACCGTCGTCGAGGTACCTATAAGGAGACCGGTTGCGACCCAGACAAGGAAGGTGTGCACATCGATATCCCTGAGGACATGGGTTCGCTGTCGTTTGTCAACGCCATCATCTATCCCATCAACAAGGTCCTGGCCTACGACAACGACACACGCGACAACTTCCAGAAGATGCGCCTGCGCTACGACGTAGCAGCCCTCTTCCCCGAGTTCATGAACAACGATATTCGTATCGACCGCATAGGTAACACCTATACCCGTCACGTCGGCATTCCCGAGACCAGCAAGTACAACTATCTGGAGGATTGCGAAATAGCCGATGGCAGCCTCTTCTACTATCTCTCGGGTTATAAGTGCGGATGGGCTAACTACCAAGGCGACGAACTGAACGTAGTGGGTAAGTACGAGATGACCTTCCGTCTGCCTCCTGTTCCGCGCAAGGGAACGTACGAGATTCGCTACCTTATCGGTTGTGGCTCCAGCTGGCGCAGCATGTGTCAGGTATACTTCGGTACCGATCCCGATAACCTTCCGGCCATGGGTATTCCCCTTGACGTGCGCCAGGGTGCCCATTATCGCTACCTGCTCAGCGGAAGTGTAGCGAGCGAGTTCGTGGGATGGCAGGACGATACTGACGACGATGACTTCAATGCCGAGACGGACAAGAAGATGCGTGCCAACGGCTACATGAAGGGACCGGAATATTATTGGCCCGAAATCTCCGGTAGCCCCACCTCTACGGCCCGCAAGCGTGACCGCATCCTTCGTCGTATCATCGTCACCAGCACGATGGAACCTGACCAGACCTATTACCTGCGCTTCAAGAACGTTCTCGATAACGAGAAGCTGCAGTTCTATATGGACTTCATCGAGTTCTGCCCGAAGGAAATCTACGACAATCCCATGAGCCCGGAGGACATTTGGTGATAACCTTGGAACTTGAAAGTTATAATTAATCCTTTGCGAGGATAATATTTACAAGAGCCGTGACGTCAGCGATGGATATGCTGCCGTCACGGTTTACGTCTGCGGCCATGTGGTCGTAGAGGTAGGGTTCTTCGTGGTCTTTGCCCAGGATGATATTGACGAGGGCGGTGACATCGGCTATCGATACGCTGCCATCGGCGTTGACATCGCCGACGAGGGACGGGCCGTAGTAGTATAGGACGACGTTATCCCAGGCTATCCAGTTTGCATCCGTATGGCTGATTCTCAGGCCCAGTTCGTGCTCGCCTGCCGCAAGGGTGGCCGTGGCACGATATAGCTCTGGCTTGCCGTTGGCCGTATGGCAGGGGGTGGCTTCGTCAGCGAGGCAAAGCGTGACGCCAGTGACGTTGAGACCGGCGTTGTTCTGACGTGTGGCATTGACGGCCGCCTGCAAGGTGAACTTACCGGCAGGGAGACTGAGCACCTGCAGGGCAGCCTTGTCGCCTAAAGATTGCGTCGATGAGGTCCACGATTCCATAAAGTTGGCCGTGAAGAGGTTATAGGCTGTGGTATTGGAAGCCCATAGGCCATTGCCCTCGGAGGTTAGTGTCCATCCCGGGAAGTTGTTATCCTTTCCGTCCTCCATGCGCGGGTTCATGAGGGGTATGCGTACGGGCGTGTCGGCCGAAGCCTTAGAGAGATACTCCTGCATGGTGCCCTCGTAGATGAGGAAGAGGTTATCCATGGCCACCCAGTTGGCATTAGTATCCTTCGTCCGGAATCCATAGGTCAGCGTGCCGTCGGTGACAGTGACGCGCAGCGAGTAACGCTGGGGCACATGGTTGGCCGTGGCCACACTGACGGACTGGTCGGCAGCATAGAAGGTGACCCCCTGGACACTGACGTTGGCGTCCGATTGCCACGAGGCTATGAAGGAACCGCCGATGAGGTACGTCCCGTTGGGCAGTTCGCTTATGGTCTGTTCCACGCTGCTGTTGGGCAGTGCCGTTGCATTCTGCCACCGTTCGAAGAAGGGCCATGTCGTGCGTGCGTCCTCGTTCGTGTCCTCCTTTCCTGCGTTCGTATTCACGGTGAATCCCGTGTTCTTCCACTCCGAAAGGCTCGCCGTTGACAGATAGGGCGCCATGGCCCCGGTGATGTCATATCCGTAGGCTGTGGCGGCAGGGTCCTGCGGATTCGGCTTCACCTCCGTATCGCTGGCCAAGGCAGATACGGCCTCTGCCTGCTCGCGCGTCAGTATCATCCACCGCGCCGTCGTGAGGTTCTCGGCAGGCGAATAGGCGGTCGTGGCGACGTTGCCCGAGGCCGATGCCGTCAGGCAAGTAGGCGTGGCCGTCGAAGCCGGGTGCATCAGGTAGTAGGTGTCCATATTGATGGCCTCGGAACCCGAGGCAAACGAGGCATCCCACCATCCCAAGTGCAAGTGTATCTGGGTGTTGGCGTTCTTGCCTGTCCCCCCGGCGTTGAACGCTGAACTGCCGAAGGACAGGTAGCGGCCCGTGCCAGCGTTCCTGAAGTAATAGTATTGCGTAGCCGGGTCGAAGTCGATATACCAGGCCGCCATGTCGTCGTTGGCTACGTCCGCTTCGCTGGCGTACTTCGTCCACCGAAGTGCCGTGCCCGACGCCGTAAGGTAGGCAGGAGAGTGGAGCCCATAATGCTCGCCCGTGTTGCGAATATAGTATTTAGTGTCATCCTTATGCTGTAAGCAATAGCCCGGAAGGAAGCCGCCATTGGCCGGCACCATGCCGTCCTCGCACATGGCCTGGGCCAGGAGTCCGCAGCCATAGTATTGCAGGTCTGAGTGCGCATCCTCGTGAGCTCCGTTGACGGTGAAGCTGGTCATGCTGTTGCCATTCGTAGCCCAGTTGTGGGAGCCTCCGCCCGTGATGTATTCCCCTTCGTCGTTATCCCAGAACCGGGCAAGCCGTGCGGCCCGCTTGCCATACCAGGTACCATAGGAGCCGCTGGACTCGTGGGCCGTCCACGAACTGTGTGTGCCTACGCCGATGCCGTGCAGAGCTTCGTGCATGGCCGTGCCGGTGCTTTGGTAGTCCTCCTTAGGACCAAAGCGAATCCAGCCCCCGTAGGAGCAGTCGGCAGTCTGCACGCCTGCGTTGTAGTTGGCCGTAGGTCGGAAGCCCGTCAGGCTGGTCGTCTGGTTCCAATAGCCTATGAGTGCGTCCATCGAGCCCTGGATGCGCGCGTCGATTTCCGCATCGCCCGAGGCATTGAAGTCGTAGCCGAAGCTGCCCACCGGCAGGGTGTGTATGCGCAGGACATCGCCGTAACCCACCTTGAAGTTCGTATTGACGGCGTATGCACGGATGTAATATGTGGTGCCCGGGGTTAGGTTGTCGAGGACGTGGATGTAGCCCACATGGTCCAGGTATCGCGACGAGCGTTCGTCGGCCACGGTGGGCATCTTGTTGGTGGAGCTGAAGCAGAATCCCTGCTCAAGGATGTTGCCTCCCGACACGGTGCTGCGGCCGAAGGCGATGTTGCGTCCCACGGCATACCGCGGGTCCGTAGTAACCTTGGGCGCTGAGCCTCCGGTGCTCGTACGGGTGAAGAATATGCTGTTTTCAGCCTGGCGTATGGCCTGCTTCAGGCTGACGTAGGCCGCTTCGATGTTCGTCTCCGTGCCATTGGCGACTTGCCTCTGCGCCTCTGCCATGGCCAGGTTCAGGGTGCTGAGGGCCGAACTCTGCATCGACTGGCCCGTAAGGCCGGAGGCTTTGTCCATCAAGGCCCCGAGGCCCTGGCGCATGTAGGCGACGTCGGTGCTCAAGTGATAGAGCCGGAAGTTGTCGCAGGCTACCCAGTTGCCCGTGCAGCCTTCGGTGCAGAAGCCTATCTCCGCCGTACCGTCGACTACGGCAAAGTCCACGCTGTATGTGCCCGACGCCGTGACGACGGTCGTCTGTCCGTTGGCCGTCAGGAAGGCACCCTCCTGGGCCTTCGCCGTGGCGTTCTGGTCGATGTTCTGCGCAGCCGCCGTCAGTCGGTACCCTCCGTTGGGCAGTCCGCTAATCGTCTGCATAAGGTAGCTGTCGGGCACGTCGCTACCCTTGGCCACCCACCGTTCGGCGTATGCCTTGTGCTGCTTGCCGGCGAAGTTGCTGTTGGTCTGCGTCTGCAGTCCCTTGTTGCGCCAGCCTCCGAAGCCCCTGCCGTCGAAGCCCGGGTTCAGGATTCGCGATGTAACCTCTGTCTGCGCCCAGGCCGTAGCCGTGCAGGCCAGCATGGCCGCCGTGGCCAGTATGTGTCGTGCGTTCATATACCTTATTATTATATTTTAGGCGCAAAGGTACGAATAAATTCACAATTCCGCATTCTCAATTCACAATTATTTCGTATCTTTGGCGCCATGAAACCGATGACACTCTTCGAACTGAACTCCATTGTGCGCCTGCTCGTGCAACATAACATGCCCGACACCTACTGGGTGCAGGGCGAACTCAGCGAGGGACGGCAGGGCTATGGCGGGCACTTCTACGGCGAACTGGTGCAGAAGGACGAGCACAGCCAGGCCATCGTGGCCAAGGCAAGGGTCACCTGCTGGGCCGGTGTCTACGGCGAGCTGGCCATCCGCTTCCGCGAGGCCACGGGCGAGACGTTGCGGCCTGGCATGCAGGTGCTCATGGAGGTGCGCGTCACCTTCCACCAGCAGTATGGCTACAGCCTTAATATCGTGGACGTCGACCCCACCTTCACCCTCGGCGACATGGCCCGGCGCAGGCTGCAGATTCTCCGCCAGCTTGAGGCCGACGGCATACTGCACGACAACCAGACCCTTCGCCTGCCTCTGCTCCCACGCCGCATAGCCGTGGTCAGCAGTGAATCGGCCGCCGGGTATGGCGACTTCCGCAACCAGCTGCTCCACAACGACTATGGATTCCGCTTCGTCGTCCGGCTCTTCCCGGCCGTCATGCAGGGCAGCAGGGTGGAGGAGTCCCTGATATCGGCCCTCGACGATATAGCCCAAGAGGCCGACCGATGGGACGTCGTGGTCATCATACGTGGCGGCGGTGCCACCAGCGACCTGGCCGACTTCGACTCCTATCCCCTGGCCGCCTGCATCGCACAGTTCCCACTGCCCGTCGTCACCGGCATAGGGCACGAGCGCGACGAAACCGTCCTCGACCATGTGGCCCATACTCACCTGAAGACCCCCACGGCCGTGGCTGCCTTCCTCATCGACCTGATGGCAGAGCAGGCCCTCCGCCTGGACGACCTCAGTCAGCGCCTGACACGCAGCGTCACCTCCCGACTGCAGCGCGAGCAGCAACGCCTCGTTCGCCTCTCGTCGGTGCTGCCCCTGGCCTTCCGCAACGTGCGCCAGCAGCAGGAACATCGCCTCGATCGCCTCATGCAGCGCCTGACATCGGCCCACAACGACAGGCAGCAACGCGAGCGACATCGCCTCGACCTCCTGGACCAGCGCCTGCGCTTGGTCTACACCCAACGGCAGCAACGCGAGCGCCACCGCCTGGACCTCCTGGAGCAGCGCCTGCGCGGCTTGGACCCGCAGCTACTGCTCGAGCGCGGCTATTCCATGACCTTCGACGCCGAAGGCCGCCTCCTGCGCGATTCCTCCCAGGCCCGTCCCGGCCAGCACATTACCACCCGCCTTGCCCAAGGCCAGATACATTCACAAGTTACCCCTTAACCTTTTAACCTTTTAACCCTTTAACTTTTTAACCCTTTAACCCTTTAACCTTTTAACCTTTTAACCCTTTAACTTTTTAACCTTTTAACCCTTTCCCCCCCTATGATTCCCTACGAAAAAGCCATACAGCGCCTGGAAGAACTGGCACAACAATTGGAGCGTGGCGATATGCCCATCGACCAGATGGCCCTCCACCTCCGCGAGGCTCAGCAGCTCATCAAGCAGTGTCGCGAGCAGCTCTATGCGGCCGACGAGGCTGTACAAAAGATTCTCGAGCCCGAAAAATAACGACCTTCCCCCTTCCTCGATATATCGGCGTCGCCATGCCCCCGTAATGCCGATTTTTCAAGATTACTAATCTTAAGGCCGCAAGGTTACTAACCTTAAGCCCTCAAGGTTACTAACCTTAAGCCCTCAAGGTTACTAACCTTAAGCCCTCAAGGTTAC
>CAMOUQ010000055.1 GCA_946626595.1 uncultured Prevotellaceae bacterium
AGGCCCATCGCACCACGGTCAGCGTAGGACAGGTCACCGGCAACCGCATCATCGTCGATAGTGGTCTGCAGGAGGGCGACCAGGTAATCGTGGAAGGATATCAGAAAGTAGGAGAAGGTACGCCCGTAACCTTTTGACCCCTTCCCCGGCCCTCCCCGAGGGGAGGGAGCATATACAGCCATTAAGATTACATTATATGAATACAGATAATAATAATAGTGCCACTTCCTCCCCCTCGGGGGAGGTCAGGAGAGGGGCTTGGCAACACCATTGGGCGGCATGGCCCGTGAATAACTATCGCATCACGATAGTCATTACCCTGTTGCTGCTCGCATTCGGACTGTATGGTCTGCGCTTCATGCCAAAGGACGAGTTCCCCCCGTTCACGGTCCGCCAGGGCGTGGTCATAGCCGTCATGCCCGGGGCAACGAGCGAAGAGATAGAGGCACAGGTGGCCCGTCCCTTGGAACGCTACCTGTTTACCTTCAAGGAGGTGAAACGTTCGCAAACCGCCACGACGAGTCAGAATGGCATGTGCATCGTCATGGTGCAACTGCAGGACAATGCCGACCAGAAGGACGAGATATGGAGTAAACTGAAGCACGGACTGAACAACTTCAAGAGTCAGTTGCCAAGCGGCGTGGTGGCACTCATCGTGAACGACGATTTCGGCGATGCCTGTGCACTGCTCATCACCCTGGAGAGCCAGCAACGCAGTTATCGCGAATTGCAGGGCTACAGCGACGAACTGGCCGACCGGCTGCGTCGCGTGGCTTCGGTGTCCAACGTGCGCCAGTATGGCGAGGTGAAGGAACAAATCACCCTCAGCATCGACCGCGAACGACTGGCTGCCTACGGCATCGGTCAGGCTGCCCTGATGCAGGCCATCTCGGGCCAGGGACTGACCACCATGGCCGGAAGCGTCACGGGAGGCGAACAGAACATACAGCTGCACGTGCAGCCTACGGAGAGCAGTGAGGAGGAACTGATGAACCAAATCGTCTTCTCGTCCGATAATAAGGTAGTACGTGTGCGCGATATTGCCACCGTGCAGCGCGAATACGACACCTCCAAGCAGTATATCGAGAACAACGGCAACCGCTGCGTCTTGCTCTCGCTGGAGATGAACAGCGGGCACAACATCGTGGACTACGGCGAACAGGTGGACGAAGTCATTGCACAGTTCCGCCAGGATTATCTGCCCCAGGACGTCGACATCCGTCGCATCACCGACCTGCCTCAGGTGGTGGGCGACAGTGTACACGACTTCCTGCGCGACCTCATCGAGTCTATGGTTGTCATCATTCTGGTCATGATGGTGCTGTTCCCCTTGCGGTCGGCCATCGTGGCAGCCATCACCATACCGCTGAGCACATTCACCTCCGTGGGCATCATGTATGCCGTGGGCATCCCCCTGAATATCATCACGCTGGCCTGCCTCATCGTGGTCTTGGGTATGATAGTGGACAACTCCATCGTTGTCATCGACGGCTACCTGGAGTACCTCGGTAAGGGACTTGGTCGGCGCGAATCGGCCGTGCGCTCCGTACAGCAATACTTTGCCCCGATGATGCTGGCCACCGTCTGCATCTGTGCCATCTTCTTCCCGCTGGTCATGACCATGAAGGGCGAGGCCCACGATGTCATCGGTCTCTTCCCCGTCACCATCACCATTAATCTGATGGTCTCCCTCTTGGTGGCCGTGGCAGTCATCCCCGTACTGAATGCCGCACTCATCCGCCGCATAGAGCCGAAGGAGGAAGGCAAGATGAGTCTGACCGACCGCGTGCAGGTGTTCTACGAGAAGTGCCTGAAGTGGACGTTCAAGCATCCCTGGCTTACGATGGCCGGCGCCCTGGTGCTGGTGGTTGCCACCAGTTTCATCTTCCCCAACCTGAAAATGCGCCAGTTCCCCTATGCCGACCGTAACCAGTTTGCCGTAGAGGTATTCCTGCCCGAAGGCGAAGGGTTGGACCGTACAAGCGAAATCGCTGACAGTCTGACGCGTCTGCTCAGTCGCGATGAACGCGTGACCAGCGTCACCACGTTCTACGGTTGCAGCAGTCCCCGTTTCCAGATTTCCTATGCCCCGCAGATGGGTGGACGCAACTTTGCACAGCTCATCGTCAACACCCCCGACATACAGACCACCTTCGACGTCCTCAACGAGTACGCCCCCAAGTGGAGCAACCACTGGCCCGAGGCCTATGTGCGGTTCAAGCAGATGGACTTCCTGAATGTGCCGACCTACGAATACCGCTTCTATGGCAACGACATGGACAGCATTCGCCTGGCCGCCGACCGGCTGATGGCCGAACTGCGTACCTTCCCCGAATTGGAGTGGGTGCATACCGACTACGACCAGCCGCATCCCATCCTCGACATACAGCTCGACCCGGTAGCTTCCGCCCAACTCGGCATCAATCGCACCATGGCCCAACTGCAGATGACGCTGCAGACGGGCGAGATGCAGGTCGGCAGCATCTGGGAGGGCAACTACGAGGTGCCCATTGTCATCAAGGACAAGGCCACCAGCCACATGTCCCTGGGCGATGTGCCCAACACCTACCTCACCACCCAGTCGGGACAGATCGTCCCCCTGCGACAGGTGGCCGAGGTGGTACCCACATGGACGGAGGCCAAGATTGTGCATCGCAACGGCGAACGCTGTATTAGCGTTACGGCCGAAGGTAAGCGCCAGGTGCTGGCCGCCCCTGTGCAGTCGCGTATAGCCGAGGTCATGGAGAACCTGCAGTTGCCGCAGGGCGTGCGCAGCGAGATAGGCGGTGAGGTGGAGAAGAACAACGAGATGCTGCCCCAGATAGCCGGTGGCATAGGCATCGCGCTGGTCATCATCTTCTTCTTCATCCTCTTCAACTTCAAGCGCTTCGGCATCACCATCCTCTGCATGGCTGCCATATCGCTCTCCATTCCCGGAGCCATGATAGGTCTGCTCATCGCGAACAAGACTTTGGGCCTGACCTCCCTCTTCGGATTCATCACGCTCATGGGCATCATCATGCGCAACGAGATACTCATCTTCGAACATGCCGACGACCGCATGCGTGAGGGATGGACGGCCCACGATGCAGCCTTCGATGCCGGACGCCGCCGTATGGTACCCATCTTCCTCACCACCGCCACCACGGCCGTAGGTGTCATACCGATGATACTGGCCGGGTCCTCGTTCTGGATGCCCGTAGGCATCACCATCTTTGCCGGTGGTATCGGAACACTCATCCTCGTTGTCACCGTCCTGCCCGTGGTATATTGGAAGATTGCGAATAAGCAAGAGCAATCTCGAAACGAAGTTTCAAACTCAGAAAAATGAATGTCATGAAGCGTAAAATATTTCTCATCCTCTCATTTTCTCATTTTCTCATTCTCTCATTTTCTCATTTTCTCATTCTCCCAGCGTCTGCCCAAAACGTGCTGACTCTCCCTCAGTGCCTGGATTTGGCACGCCAGCATAACCGCACACTGCAGAATGCTGCCCTTGAGATTGAGATGGCGACGGAACAACGGAAAGAGGCCTTCACCAAATACTTTCCCGACCTGCAGGCCAACCTCTTGGCCTTCCGTGCCTTCGACGAGATGGTGAATGGCGACGGCACCATACCTCAGGAGGTGGCTGCCATCAGTCCCTCATTGGCTTCGTACGTCGGAGCACCGTTTGCGTACAGCGAATTCAACAGGGCCTACTCAGCCGCCATTGCCCTGACGCAGCCCCTCTATGCCGGAGGCCGCATCATGGCTGGCAACCGCCTGGCAAAGATAGGGCAGGAGGCCGCCCTGCTGCAACTCAGGATGAAGGAAAAGGATGTGCTGCAGAAGGTTACGGAGTGCTACTGGCAGGTGGCATCGGTGAAGTACAACCTCCAGACCATCGCTGCAGCCGAGAAACAATTGGGCGCAGTGTGCGGATTGGTGGAAAACTATGTCAAGGCAGGTGTCACCACGCGCAACGACCTGTTGAAGGTGCAACTGCGCCAGCAAGAACTGGCTTCCAACCGACTGAAACTGGAGAATGCCGAACACGTGCTGCTCCTCCTGCTGGCACAGCAGATTGGCCGGGTGGGCAAGCCGATAGACATCGACGTGGCTTCGCTTGAGGCCCAGGACCCTGCCACCGTACTCGTTTCTACCGATGAGGCCGTGGCCCGGCGCGAAGAGATGGCCCTCATGATGAAACAGGTGGAGGCCGGACAGTGGCAGGTGAAGCTGGAGCGTGGCAAGTACATGCCCACGGTGGCAGTCGGCCTCATGGGCTACAACGCCGGCCTTGGCGGATTGTCGGACAACGTGAAGAAATACATGGACACGAACATGACCAATGGCCTGGTCTTCGGTACATTGTCGGTACCCATCATGTCGTGGTGGGGAGGTCGGCATGCCATCCGCCGCACACAGATGAAACTGCAGCAGGCCAGGAACGACGCCGCCGACGTGCGCGAGCAGTTGGCTGTTGATGTGGAATCGGCCTGGAGCAACCTGACGGAGGCATACAAGCAGATAGACATAGCCCGTGCCAGTGTGCGCTCTGCCGAGGAAAACCTGCGCATGTCCACCGACCAGTATCGCGCCGGCACAGAGACACTCTCAGACCTCCTGGATGCCGAGACCCTCAATCGACAGGCACGCAGTCAACTCTCCGATGCGCTGGCCACGTATCAGGTGAAACTGGCCGACTACCTTCGCAAAACGAGATAGTCCTATCTTCCCCTTGGAACATAGGATTTGACAGTCCAATCTCCCCTTGTACCAGTTGGGGTTGGCTGTCCTATGGTAAGGCTGTGATTGTTCCGAAGCGTCCCCAGACAGAGTTTTGCTTATAGGCTTCCACAGCTGTCGCCGGGACCTGAAGTATGGCTTCGGGCAACTGAACCCCGACGAACACGGTGGTGGCGATGTCCTGCGGCGTAACAGCCTGGTTAGTGACCGACTTAAGTCTGCCGCAATGAGAGAAAGCACCATCGCCTATCTCCGCCAGTGATGCAGGAAGTTCCACTTGCTCCAATCCGCACGTAGAGAATGCATTCTGACCAATGTTGGAAACTGAGGACGGAACAGAGAAGCTTCGCAGTGCCGAGCATTTGTTGAAAGCCGAAGCTCCGATGGTGTTTAACTGGCATTCGGCAGATACGCTGACTGAGGCCAGGGCCGTGCAGCCCGAAAAGGCGTCGTGCTCAATCTTTTGCAGGGCGGAAGGAAGATTCACACTCGTCAGCGATGCACAGTTCTCGAAGGCCATAGGACCTATCTCTTGTACACCATCGGGCAACTGGATGGACGTGAGCCCCGAACCCTTGAAGGCTTGATAATCTACTTCTATGGTTGCAGAGGGCAGTGTTATCTGTTTCAGACTGGTGCAATTTTCGAACATGCCTTGTGGAACAACCGTTATAGAGGTTGGCAATTTGATTGAAGACAAGCCTGTGCAACCGCTGAATATGTATGCACCCATCCACGAGATGCCATTGGGGAGTGATATCTGACTGAGTCCCGTACAGCCGTGAAAGGTGGATGAACCAATGTATCGAAGGCCCTCGGGCAAACTGATGTTGGTGAGCCCCTTGCAGTTATAGAAGACGGCACCTTCGGATGCTACGTATGGGTTGCCCTTCGCATCATAATATACATAGGAGATGCCGATACTGTCGAGTGTGGAAGGCAGAGAGACCTTGGTTAGGGCTGGGCAGTTGCCAAATTCCACATCGAGCACCTTGACGCCCTCGGCTACGGTCAGTGAGGTCAGTTTCTTGTTGGTAGCGAATGCAGAACGTCCACTATGGTTGGTACGGGCATCCGACTGGAGGGTCACACTGGTAATGTCATTATCGGCAAAGGCTCCGGAGCCGACGTACTTGAGGCTCTTGGGCAAAACCACATTGCCCGTGATGATTGCCTTGTGGAAGGCGGAATCGCCAATGGTTTCTATGCCTTCTGCCAGTATTGGAGTGTTGAGAATGGCATTTTCGAAAGCATATTTCCCAATTTCGCGTATGCCCGAGAGGTTAGGGTTGTTGAGGCTCGTACATGTGTGATAGGCACCTTCGGGTAGCACTCCAGAAGTGGGTACGACCATTTGTTTGAGGCTGGCGCACTTATAGAAGGCGTATTCATCCAGTGTGTCTATACTGAGGGAGCCGTTGCCCAGGGAGGTCATTGACTGACAATTGGCAAAGCATTCATAACCAATATATTTGAGCGACTTCGGCAGCGAGATGGAGGGCAGGAAGTAACAGTCGTAGAAGGTATAGTCATCAAGAGCCTCTATACCTTCGGGAATGGATAGAGGTGATTTCAGATAATGGCAATAGCAGAAGGCACTGCGCCCAATCTCCTGCACCGTAGATGGAATGTTTACTGAACGCAGCGAGTCGCAGTGATAAAAAGCCTGTGAAGATACTCTGGTGATACCTTCTGGCAATTGCAACTGACGCAGACGTGTGTAGCCAAAGGCATATCTGGGAAGACTGTTATCGACGGTCAGCAGGCATAGTTCGTCGCCATCGCTACTTTCATATACGAAGAATGCATCACCACCCTGCTTGAAACTGGCCTCCGACAAGTCAAGCCGAACGAGCTGACCTTCCGTTTTGTCATCTTTTTTTAGTCCAGAGCCAGCCATTTCCCGTATCAGCTTGAGGTCGCTTCCATTGATGTCTCCCTTCACTTTTAGTGCGTTGATTTTCAGTGGGTCTATCTTTTCAACCTCCTTGAGATGGGTCTCAAGACTACCTGCCTCTGCCAATTGTATGCTGACAGAATCGGAACCATTCATGGTGTTTCCGGACTGAGAGGATTGCCCGTCGGGGTTATATATAAGTTCCTTGGTACAGGCACTGAACAGACATAGCCCGACAAGGATGATGAGGCTGGGATGGAAGAATTTATTTGTCATGGTTGGAAAGTTATGTTAATAACGGGACGGCAACCGACATACCTACTGTGGGAATCGTAGGCTCGGGCTGTAGATCGAATCATGCGGATGTCCTTGTGGATATAGCCATAATAGGCCCTGTTCTTGTCCCATTCATCGGTAAAGCGCGTTCCTGCATGGCTGCCGCCACGCACTACATGGTCTTTTCCTACGGTCGTGCAGGGATCCACTTGTAAGGTTTCGTCAGTGTATGGGGCATATGCATCGAGACACCATTCTCCTTGTTTGTCAGCCATGTTATACAGCCCTAATTCGTTGGGACGGGAATGGTTCGTTTCGTCGATGTTGGCACTCCATACGTCCTTGAGTGCATTGCTGCCTGGATAGCGGTAGCCCTGGCTCTGATTGCCTCCACGGGCCGCATATTCCCATTGTGCCTCGGTGGGGAAAGTGAACTCCAGACCTGTGTATTCCTGCATGAGTCGAAGGATGTAGTTCCATTCTTCCCATGTCCAATAAAGGTCTTTTCCCTGATATTTTTTGATGTTTGCAACATCGTCTTCGTTGGATTCTTGGTCGGTCATCTTCTTTCCTGTGGCAGCATTGACGTCGGCGCGCGTCTGGGGTACGGAAAGCAAGGTCTCGACTTGGTCGTATGTCAGCTCGTGGGCACAGATGTAAAAATCCGAAAGGCGTACGAAATGTACGGGCGCCTCATCGGGCTTGGCATCGGCATCCTGGTCCTGACGACATCCCATCATGAAGGTGCCTCCCTCTACTCGTACCATGTCCGATATGATGCTTTGCAGCACTTGCTGCTGTTCGGCAGAGAGATAGGCACGCCACTGAACATTGAAGGCATCTATTTGTTCCGTGTTGCCCCCCACGAAACCATCGTCATTTAACTCCGAAGTGCAAGATGCAACCATCAGACCAATGGCTGTAACTGCAGTGAATCGGAAGATGTTTTTTATCCTGTTTTTCATAATGGCATAGAAGGAATTAGGGCTTCATAACTATGCGCAGACCGCAGTAGGAATCATTCTTACTGGGTCTTTGGCTAACCCATGACATAATGCCCACACGATAGACTGTAGATGAGACGCTGATACTTTTCCCGTCGGCGAAGGTTCCTCCACGGGCCACATGATATTCGCCCCTGTTAGGTCCCGTCGGGTCTGTGGCTGGATTTGTGGTAAGTGCTCCAGTGAAATCGCTGCACATCTCCTTCACGTTGCCGCTCATGTCGTACAGTCCTAATTCGTTGGCTTTCTTGGTGCCCACAACAGATGTGGTGAACAGAGGTGAATCCTCAGATATGTTTACATAGTAGGCAACCTCGTCGTAATAGTCGCTGCCGGCATACTGATAGCCCATGCTTTTGTTGCCACCGCGAGCGGCATATTCCCACTGTGCTTGTGTGGGCAACTGCAAGTTGAGCCCTGTCAGGGATGAGAGTTTGGCAAGATAGTCCATTGCCTCGTTCCACGTGAGATTTTCCACGGGTTTGTTGGCACCTACGAACCGGCTGGGGTTGCTATCCATGAGGGCCAGCCATTGGCTCTGGGTAACCTCGAACTTCCCAATGTAGAAGGTGGAAAGTGTTACTTCGTGGACAGGATTGTCGTCAGATGCATAGAGGCCGTAACCGGGCTTTTCCGGATCTGTGCTTTGGGCTCCCATAAGGAATTTCCCGCCATCGACACGGACAAGTTGTTTCAACTGGTCTGTAATGATGGCTTTTTGCGATTCGCTTATGTCATAGCTCCAACGAAGTTTGAAATCGAAACCATCTATGACATCCCATTTTCCGCCTACCTGATAGATGGACAGGTCTTTGGAGAGCGTTTTGTTACCACGTTTAACGGTAACGGTGATAACAGCAGTCCGCTGTTCTGCCAAGTTGTTGGCTTTGATGTCGAGCAGGATGTTTTTATTCTGTTGGTCGGCACTGACAATGCACCAGTCCTGGTTGCTGGTGGCCGTAAACTCGTTGTAGTTTGTCGTTACTTTCACCTGGCGGCTTTCTTGAGCGCTGCTCACTACGATGCCGCTTTCGGAAAGCGTCAACTCTGGCTCAACGGCCCATTCTTCGGGGTCGAAGTCCTTGAGTTCGCAACTGGTCAGGGTGAGAATCGTAGCCAGCAGGAGACTCAGGGTATATGGTATGTATCTCTTTTTCATAGTTTTCAGTTTTTCTATATACGTTCCAATCTTTCAATGTTGACGATTCTCATTTTTTCTTTTTGTGTTTGAAGAGTTTGGTCTGGTTCAGACTCAATCCTCCACACAACTGGAAGTCAACCGACATCTTGCCATGAGCAAATAGGGCACTGGTGCCAGCCGAAATGGATATCCAGTCGAAGAGTACGCAGGAAAGACCCAGTTCTCCCTCGAAACCACGAAGGTAGTCGCTATAGAAATAGATGTTCTTGTCAATTTCCGTCAGGTTCTGCCACTGGCGACCATATTCGCCGTAGCCTCCGCCAAGGTAAGCATACAGGGGAAGTTTTTTCTTGACGAGCCCGAGTCGCACACCTCCAGTATAGGCCCGACGGATGTATCCCAGTTTCTTTGCATGGCTGACATCGGTGTCGAGGTCGTATTTGTCGATGTTCGTACCGGCTTTGTAATACTCACCCCACTTGCAGGCAAAATAAGCTCCGAAACGTCCGCCATAGGCTACGCGGACACCATGGTACGATGTCTTGGAGAAGAGGTATTCCAAACTCAGACGGATAGGGAATCCCTCAGGCTTGCGCGTAGTGATAAGGGTATATTGTTCGTGCGAGGTGCGTCCTGAGAAAATACCGAACTTGGCATCGTGGGGCTTGAATTCATCCTTCTCGAGATGGATGATATATTCGTCTATGGGTAGCCGATAGTCGCGTATGGGCGAATAGCCAATCAGGGAGTCGTTGACATACACCGAGAAACTGTCTTCTGGCTGGGTGAGTACTTCCAAGTATCCAAACAGTGGCTTAAGGGTTACCGTTTTGCTAACCATCTCATCGCCCAGGTTTATTGTTCCGCTTTGGCTTTCGTGTTCAGGCGCTTCTACACGATACAGGTGCTCACCTTTTTGCATCATCATGGAAACAGAACCTTCGTGTACGTCCATTTCCTGGTTGTCGATGAATACGTGGGCATCAGTGGGTTGCGGGTGGATGACCAGCAGTTGTTGGTTCGACCCCGCCATACTCTCACCGCTGGAATATGTCTTTAGTCGCAGTCTGTAAACGACGCCCCGTTCAATGGGTTTCTCGTAGATGTATTGGATAGGATAGTAGTCTTGGTGCTTGATGTAAATTTGTCGGGCACCATAGGGTACGAATATCCAGACTTCACCTGGTTGGTTGACGCGTTCCACTATACCGCGTCCGTCGGGATCGAAAGCGATGTCCTTGAGGTTTGTCTCTACGATAATGAGGGCGCAGAGGTCGCCATCGTCGTCGTATCGTTTCTCCGACACTTGGGCGCGCAGGTCGTTGTCAATGCGTTTGAACGATAAAACCTCCATCACCTCTTGTGCCATTGCACTACTGCAAACCGTCATGCAAATGGCGGTCAACAGGGTTCTGAATGTAGAATAGAATTTCATTGGGTATCAGGAAAATATTTTTACGTATGCGTTTAGAAGATAAAGTCGGCCATGCTGAGTCGCCCGTCCTGAATAGTTGGGTCGAGGTCAGGCTGCCAGGCACGTACCTTTACGACAGGCTGTTGGGGCTTTTCGAGGTCGAGCAACAGAAAAAGGTATCCCGTGTCACCATACGACGACGAGAAGTAATCTTGCTTGATCTGTATACCATAGATTTCCTTGCCAGTCGATTTTTTGACCGTATTCTCGGCAAAATGGATGTTGATGTATTCGTTGCTCATCATCGTCCGTTGCAGATTCTTGAGATATTGGGATTTGGTTTGGCGGGTGTACTTCACGTGCTGCAACTGTTTGGGTTGGAGTTCGCCATATCCGGCTGACGAGACCACACTGCCTGTGATGATAAGGGCGTCATTCGAGAATATCTTGTCCAGATAGTCGAGTCGGCGAAGCGCGTATGCCGTCTTGTAGCTCTCCAGGAAACTCACGAGCAGCTTGCGCGATTCTTCACTATATCGCTTGGCCGAGTTGTTCATGATGTCGTCTGTTGCACGCTCTTCCAGGCCGAAAGCAACCTCCGTGATGAGGGCATCGTCGTTGAGGCGGAAAATGACGTTTTCCGAAAACGTACGTCTGTTGGTCTTGAAACTGAAACTCATGGGGAAATGCCGACAAGTGATTTCGTCGCCGAGGCGCGAGAAACGTACGTCTGGCGTACGGATGAGACGGGCATTTCCATAACTGACCAGTTTTTGGAACATGTCATAGCCTTCAGGCGTAAACAGGTCTCGTACGCTGCTGTAGTTCTTGCTACGCAGTGCCTGTTCCACTTTGGAAATGGTGGCAAGGAAAGGCTTGGCCTCTGCCTCTTCCATATATTTCACCATCGTGCTGTTGGGGGCAATGTCCGTGACAGGTTTATCGGACTTTGCTATTTTCACGGGTTGCTGTGTCTCTTGAGCTTTCTGGGCGGCCACATCCTTTATGCCCTGCAGTTGCATTTTGGCCATCTGGAGTGGTACTGAGGGGGTGTTCATCAGCACGTCGCGCAGTTCGCTGTCCATGTTCGCTTCTTCCTCGCAACTGTATTCGGCGCGTATGTCAAGTTTCGACAGATTGAGCGAGGCCGGCAGGAACAGGGCGTCGTCGCCGTTTTGGAGTGTGCTGAGGTCGGAGCGACGTTCACCGTTGAAATATGTATAGTTGAAGTTGACTGCAGGCTGACCTTTGTAGTCCACATGCAGTCCTAAGGTGCGCGTTCCGTCCTCCTCTAATGTGTTCGAGCTAACACTTACCTGTACGTTTTGCAGTATCTCCTTCAGTTTGTTGTAGATATAGTTGATGAGCAGTTGTTCCTCGTTTAGGCCAAGGGTTATTTTCAGTTCATTGCCCGATGGACAGCTACGCAGCAGGGCCAATGCCCAGTAATAGTAACTCAGTGCGTCGCCCACTCTGTTGTCTTTCTCGTAGCGTTCTGCATTACGGGCAAAGGTCATGGCCTTTTCGCGCCGGCTGTCGAAAACCTTGTCTAAGTCGGCGGTCTTGATGTAGCGCACGACAACGGCATCAGGTTCGTCCTTCACTACAATCTCCAAGGCTCCGCGCAGCGAGGTATGGGAGTAGGTCTTTACGATGGAATTTACTTGTTGGTTGAACTCACTCTCCTTGCCTTTTGTCTTCGAGTCCATGATGTACTCAAACTGGGAGCTGACATTTGTGGAAATCTGTCCTGCCAAGTCTGCAAGCGCATTCTCCTGTGCCTGTCGCAGAGTGGAGGAATGCCCCATTCCCACGATATAGTTGCCGCTACTTTGTATTTCTTTCAGCAGTGCCTTCTGGTTCTTGTCAATTTGAGCTAACGCAGGCAGAGTCAGCAGCATAAACAGCAGTGTCAGGTGTCTTGGAAGGTTTCTCATCGTTATAAATTGAAGTTTTAACAAATATTTACCATAAATATATGGCAAAGTTAAGAAGAATTTAATAAGCAGCCAAATAAAAATATAAAAAAGTAAGTGGAATAATAGGAAATGAAAAAGATTTTTCGTAACTTTGTCGCAGAATGGTTGAATTGTTCCAAACTACGAAACAAAACGTAAGCCTACACCTTAATAATTTATATAAGGAAGGTGAACTCAAGAAGGAGGGAACAGTCAAGGAATACTTGACAGTTCAATCAGGTGAAACTGGCCGATTACACCCGAAAGACCAAATAACCTCAGGACTTTTGCACCAGCCACTGAAGCAGGGACTTATCAATCATCCATGAGGGTGTGTCAAAATACAAATCATGGAGTTGATATACAGACTGAAAGATTTTTGACAGATTTGAAAGATTTCTTGGCGAAGCGCACTTCCTTCATTTTTGACACACCTCCTTTTTGTACATAAATGGCGAATAACTTAAAAATTTCCGAGATTCATAACAACCAATTCATTTTTATTTCGTAACTTTGCCATCGAAAGTCAGTGTCGCTCATAATCAGAGCGTAATCTGTGTGACGACGAAACCTGACTTCTGCTGTGTCGACAGCACTCACGCCGTACTTGCCCGAGAGGGCAGTGAAGTGTGGGAAAAAACATATTGGATTAGCGTCTTACAACGCTGTGTTTTTGGTTTCTTGAACCTGAGAAATTCAAAGTACATAACAAAAACATTGCAGAGTGGATGCTGCGGGTGGTATATACTTCCCGATAGTGTGCCGAGGCTCGGGTAGCCTCACGCACACTCTTCGGGTGTATTATATTCCACGGCGTGAGCATAAATTCTGTCTGTTTATATGTACGGGTTTTCTCAGGACCTAAGAGACGGACGGGCAGAGTGAGAGTTCACGCTTTTTTTGTGCCCTCAGGCCATCCCTGGCCCGAGTTTCCCCAATCAAGCGTCGCTAAAGCCAAGACCCTCTGGACAGAAATGCCTGGAGACGAACGGATTACGGCTGTCTCGGACAGCACAGAGACAATGGCAAAGGAAAGCACCATTCAGTCCCGCAAGACATCGGTTGTGCCAGAAGCGTTGCACAAATCGAGTGGCTCTGCCGTACCTGGCACCCACCTCTTCAACACCCCTCTCGACCCCGAAGGAACCGGCGAATGGTACGTCGCCATACTCGACCATCAGAAGTACACCGACACCTGTTGCGAATACATCACCAAGCGCTTCCAGAAGCAGCATTGCACCTGCTACGTCCCTTGCAAACAGGAGATGCACGTCTATGCCAACCGCACCAAGCGCATGGTCACCAAGTACGTCATTCCGCGCTTCATCTTCGTCACCGGCATCAGCGAGAATCAGGCCTACACCGTCGTGCCCGAATGGCCCCACGTCTGCATGTTCCTGCCCGACAGAGCCCGCGCCCGGGTCTATGGCCGTCTGGCCCTGGCCAAGGTCATGCACCGCGACCTCCTCAAGTTGCAATACGTCATCGACAACATCCCATCCGCCGACGATGTCACCTTCTCTCCCGACCAACTCCAGTTCGACGAGCAGATCAAGGTCGTCCGCGGCGACCTCAAGGGCCTCGAAGGCGGCTACTATAAGTCCGACGACAACGACTACCTCGTCTTCATGCTCGGCAAGTTAGGCAACATCAAGGTCCGCGTCTCCATCCGCGACTGCGCCCTGAAGTAACCTCAAATGTTATAATGTGCAACATCACTCAGAGGGTAACATCAATTTTCACAGATTTTTGAGTAGGATTTTTGATAGATTTCTCACGAAGTGAATCCAGCAACCTGAAACTTGAATCTTGAAACTTAGAACCAGCAGCCCTCGCTGCCCTGAAACCCCATTTTTCTGATTTCTCGCCTCTGGCGACCCCAATATAAATAATGCATGAGCTTTTGAAGCGCTGGGAGTATACCAGAAAAAACCATTTCGAATCATTGAACTGTCTCAATGATTCCA
>CAMOUQ010000056.1 GCA_946626595.1 uncultured Prevotellaceae bacterium
GCTCAGACAATACTAAGGTTGGAGCTCAGACAATACTAAGGTTGGAGCTCCATCGACGTATTGTCTGAGGCCAGGCCATGCAACGTGCGCGCGTAGGGGTGCGTGCGTGTGCGTTCCATTTTATTATATAGGGGGGATGCGCCCGGGGGCTTCAGGCCTTTTGCCCCTTCTCGCACTGCTCGGCATATTCGGTGGGCAGCAGGCCAAAGTCTTTCTTGAAGCAGGTGGAGAAGTATTTCGGGTCGTTGTAGCCCACGGCATAGGCCACGTCGGCTATGCGCACCTTGGGGTTCTGGCGGAGCAGTTCGCGGGCCGACTTCATGCGCACGGTGCGGATGAAGGCCGAAGTGGAGAGGCCCGTGGTGGCACGCAGGCGCTTGTAGAGCGACGACTTGGACATGCACATGGCATCGGCAAAGTGGGGCAGGTCGAACTCGGTGTCGCTGATGTGGCGCTGCATGCAGGTCAGACTCTGGCGCACGAAGTTCTCGTCGGTGTCGGAAAGGCTGATGCCGCAGATGTCGGCAAAGAGGTCCTCGCGCACCTTCTCGTAGGTCTTCTGTTTGTATTCCTCCAGTTGGTTGAGGGCACGCTGGCGCTCCATGTGGGCCATCTGCAGTTCGAGGCGGTGGCGTTCGCGTTCGCGCAGGTAGCGCAGCAGCAGGTAAAGCAGGCCGCAGCCCACGAGAACGTAGAGCAGGTAGGCATACCAACGGCGATAGACGGGGGCCAAGACGTGGATGACGAGCGTCTGCTCCTCCTTGCTCCAGCTGCCGCCCTCGTTGGTGCAGCGCAGGCGGAAGGTGTAGGTGCCCGAGGGCAGCTGGCTGTAGTGGACCTGACTGACGCCGACGTCGGCGTAGTGCCACTGGCGGTCGAGTCCGTCGAGCATGTAGGCATAGCGTACGCTCTCGCTGTTTTCGAAGTCCATCGACGAGAACTCGATGCAGAGGTCGTACTGGCTGGGGTGGAGGGTGATTTCATGCCCGAAGTGTCCGATGGAGGCATTGAAGAGCTTGACATCGGTGATGAGGGCGGGCGTGTCGTCGCGCACCTCGGGGATGTGGGAACCGTCAAACGTGGTGTAGGCGTAGGAACCGCTGAAGCACAACTCGCCCGTGGGGGAGGTGGCCGAGAAGCCCGTCCCGAAGTAGTCGGTGCCGATGACGTCCTTGCGGTCGAAGAAGTGCAGTTCGGACGTGGAACCGTCGGCATCCACCAGGAGGCGTATCAGATGGTGGCGCGAGGATATCCACAGGTGGCCGTCGGCCGTCTCCTCGATGCTGTACATGTCGTCGTCGGGGATGCCGTAGTTGTCGCCCACGTTGACAAATCCGTCGCGCTGCGGGTCGTAGAGCATGAGTCCCGACTCCTGGGAACAGGCCCAGACGCGGCCGAAGCGGTCGATGAGGACGCGATAGATGTTGAGCACCTGGAAGTCGGTGTCGAGCAGGGTGGTATAGGACGTCATCTTCATCGTCTCGGGGCGGTGCAGGTTGCCCGTCAGGCGTATGATGCCCGACTCTTGCGTGGCGAGCCATATCACGCCCTTGGGCGAAAGGGCTATATCGGCCACCTGGGCCATCTCCAGGGCCTTGAGGTTCTTGCCTTCGAGGTGCAGGCCACGACCGTCGGCATACTGTACGCTCAGTCCGCGCCACGTGCCCACGAGCAGGTTGCCCTCGGCATCCTGGGCCAGGGAGAAGATGCAGTTGTCGGGGAGCCAGGGGGTGTCGGTGCGGTCTTGCTGCCGCACGATGCGTTGGCGGTCAACGGTGACAAGGCCGTTGCGCTGCGTGCCCACCAGCAGTTCGCCACTGGGCAGCGACAGTATGGCATTCACCTTCGACGGCATGGGCACGGCGGTGGCTCCTCCGTCGGTCAGCAGTCCGCTGTGGCTCATGCCCACGATGAGGTTGCCGCTGCGGTCGTAGCTGACGACGGAGATGTGGTCAGAGACTTGCATGTCGCGAGGCAGGGCATGGGTGGCGAAGGTGGCAGGCCGGGTGCTGGTGGAGACGATGCCACGCTCGTAGGCGTTCATCCACATGCGTCCGCGCTGGTCGCAATAGAAGGAGCCTACCCCGTGGACAAACAGGTCGGGCTCGGGCAGCAGGGTCTCGGGCAGGGGGAAGATGTTGCCCATGCCCTGGCTCAGGGGCATGAAGCAGAGCCCCTTGGCCGTACCTATCCAGAGGAGGCGGGTGTAGTGGTCCTCGTTGAGGTCCCACACGATGTCGGACAGCAGGGCACCACCGGTGGAGGCGTTGTCGTAGTGCTGGAATTGCAGGGGCTGGTCGGTGTCGTAGGGGTTCTGTATACAGTATATGCCCCGTCCCCAGGTGCCCACCCAGAGGCGTCCCTCGTGGTCCTCGAAGACGGTCTGAGCCGAATTGAGGTCGTTGAACTGGGGCATGGCGTAGAAGGTGTCCTTCTTCGGGTCGTAGCGGAAGAGGCCCTTGTCCCAGGTGCCTATCCAGACGTATCCCTGCTTGTCCTCGACGAGCGACGTGACGGAGCAGTGCGGCACCTTGGAGTTCTTGCGTTGGTCGCACAGGAGCACAAACTGGTCGGCATCGGGGGCATAGCGATAGAGTCCGCCTTCGGTGCCGACCCAGACGGTGCCCGAACGGGTGACGAGGATGCGATTGATGAGGTCGCTGTTGCCGAAGTCACGGAAGTGGTACTCGCGGCTCTCGTCGCGTGTCTCGTTGATGCAGGTGATGCCTTTCCGGGTGCCTATCCACAGGCGGTTTTGCTTGTCCTCGCACAGGTTGGTGACCACATTTGACGTCAGCACGTGGGGCTGTGCCGGCGTGTTGCGATACCGCTTCATGCGATAGCCGTCGAAGCGGTACAGCCCCCTCTCCGTCCCTATCCAGATGAATCCCGTGTGGTCCTGGAAGAAGTGATTGATTTCGTTGGCCGGCAGTTGGCTGTTGGCCGCCAGGAGCTCAAAAACAATGCCTTGCGGCATGGACTGCGCCTTCGTCACCGTGGCAACGAGAAGCAGCAGTCCGTGCAGCAAGGCACGCAGATGAGCAAAACGAGTCATCGATGGCCCTTACTTGATGAGAACCTTGCGAACGATGGTGCTCTGGCCATCGCTGATGCGCAAGATGTTGATGCCGCGGCGCACGGCTGACACCTGACGGCCCTCGGCGGTGAAGATGCTGATGGCGTAGCCTTCGGGCAGGTCGGCCATGACACCGGAGATGGCGGTGATGATGCTCTTGAAGAGCAGTACATCGCGGCGCATGAGTTTGGCTGCGCGGTCTATGGCATCCTGGTCGGTGGAATAGAGGTAGGGCGAATTCTTATCGAGCGAGGCACGCAGGTAGTCGTAGTCCTCCTGCTCGCACTGAATCTCTCCACGGTCTACGGCTGCCAGCAGTTCCTCGGCCTCGCCGACGTACTGTTCGAGCAGTGCGTAGTCGTTCTCCACACGACTGGCCTTGAAGGCCTCGACGGCATCGGTCAGGGCCAGGGTCTCGGCATCCACGCCGGCCTGGTTCTGGGTGTTACCCTTGACGATAGCCTGGGCCTTCTCTATCTCTGCCTGCAGGGCATCGAAGGCCGACTGTGGTATCTTGCCGGGGCCGTCGCCCTTGAAGGCTTCATTGTCGCGAATGGCCTTCTGGGCATCGGCTATCTGTGCATTCAGCAGGGTGTAGTTGATCTTTACTATGGCCTGCGCAAAGGTCTGGGCGGCAGCCTTCAGCGTTTGGGCAGCCTGGTCGAGGACGGCCTGGGTGAGTTGGTCGTCGGACGTCTCATTCACTTCCTTTGCGGCAGCCAGAGCCGTGCGATAGGCTTCGATGGCCTCGGCCGGATACTGTCCGTTGAGGTCACCGGCAACGGCCGCCTCTAACGATTTCTCGGCAGCAGAGATGGCTGCGGCGAGTTCGCTGTGGTTCATGTAGTCCTGGGTGTGTGCCTTGGCTCGGGCTGCCTCGATGTCGAGTAGGAACTGGGCCGTGACGCCGTCCAGCGTAGCCTGGTCCTTTGCCTTGTTGGCTGCAGAACGGGTGGAGGCTATGAGCTGGCGGAATGCGTTGATGTCCTCGGGGAAGTACTGTCCGGCGAGGTAGCCGGGCTGCATGGCAGAGAGCAGTTCGTTGGCCTGGTCGAGGGCTGCATTGAAGGCCTCGCGGTCGAGCACGACGGTGACGTAGGGTTCGATGGTCCAGTAGGCCAGACTGTTGCCGCGGCCCGACTTGTCGCTGTAGACCATCTGTCCGCTGCCCGAACCATCGGTGCCGGCATGCATGCCTGTGGCCGTGAAGGCGAGGCCCAGCCAGCGTCCGTCGAGCTGAACGACGTTGATGGCCGTCTGCTCGTCGGCATTGTCCTGCCACTGGGTGTTATAGTCGCCGGTGCGGGCCAGATAGGTGCCCAGGCCGACAGAACGGAAGTTGTAGGTCATGGGCATGCCTTCAACCTTCTCCAACATGACGATCTGCTGTTCGGTGGCTCCGTCCTCGGCAAGCGCGGTGATGGTGGCATTGCCGGTGGCGGTGGCCGTCAGCACGTTGCCGCCATAGTGGGTGACGATGTAGGCCTGCCCCTCATCGAATTCGCCCAGCGGATTGAATGAGGCATTGAAGGTGGCAATGGCTGTCTGCAACTTGTCGGCCTCGGCGGCACCGCCTTCGAAGGTAGTGATGCCGGGCAGGGCATTCTCAGCAGCCGTGATGGCAGCCAGCAGGGCATCCATGGCCGACTGGGGTACTTCGTAGTAGTTGGTGCCCACGCCGGTGTTCTCCGCCAGGGCCTTGGCATCGGCTATGGCACGTTCGAGGGCTGCTGTTGCAGCGTATTCCTCGATGATCCAGCGCGAATTGGCAGCCGTGTTGCTCTTGTCGCAATAGAGCAGGGCACCGTCCTCGGTGGCATCGCTACCCAGATAGCCCTTGCCGGAAGCGTTTTGCAACGTATATACACCATCGGACAGCACGGCCACGCCCCACTGGGCCAGGGCATCCGTATCTTCGTCTACCCAGTTGGTGTTCCATGCACTGCTGCTGTTCTTACCCAAGAACTTGTCGCTGGCGGCATTCTTCAGGCTGAAATATTTCGAATCCTTCGGCTGCTGGAAATAGAACTGTTGCGTAGCATCGGCCGAGGGCGTAGCCACAGTGGCCAGTTCCTGCTCGGCATTGTAGGCCAGGCGGTTGCCACCGGCCTCCTGGGTGATAATGTAGAGTTTCGTGGGGTCAGGTTTGTTCTGCTTCGTGGCCGTATAGGTGTCCATGGCGGCCTGCAGACGTTGCATGGCAGCCTCCCAGTCAGCGGTCACGGCTTCGGCCTCGGCCACGGCTGCGGCAAAGGTGTTATAGGTTTCGCGCGAGTTCATGAACAGACCCGTGCCCAGACTGCTCTCGCTGACGTCGGCCAGCATCTTCTGTGCCTTGCCAAGCAGTTCCTCGAAGTTGTATTGCTCGTCGCGCTCGTCCTTGGGGACATACTCCTTCAGGGTCCAGCGATACTTGCCGTCGGTTCCGTTCTTGTTGCTGTAGACGGTGCTGCCGTCGTTGTTGTTGTCGGTGCCCAAGACAGAGCCGCTGCCCATGTTCTTGAGTTGGATGTAGGTGTTTTGGTCAATCACCTGGAAGATGGCATTGGCGATGGTGACGTCCTGGTCGGCGCTGGCCTTGGTGTCCCACGAACCGCTGCGGAAGACGAAGGTTCCGTCCTCGGCCTGCAGGTTGTAGCCCTCGGCAGCAGCCCCCTCGGGAGCTGGCACGAACTGGAACACCTGACCCTTGTCGTCGACATCGGCCGTAACAATCTTGACCGTGCCGCCGGTGGTGGTCATGTAATAGCCGGAGGAGTGAACGATATTGTATTTCTTACCTACCGTGAAGGGAGCATTGGCACTGAGCTTATAACGCGATATGGCAGCCTGCATGGCTGTCACGGCGGCGTTTATCTCGTCCTGTGTGGTGGCACTGGCCAATACGGCTTCGGCTGCATCGATGGCGGCTTGCAAGGCAGCACGCACCTCGGCCGTGTACTGACCGCGCTCGCTTCCCTCAACGGTGTTTTCCAACTGATACTTGCCGTCGGCAATGGCTGCCTCCAGATTGCCGGTGGCCAGTTCGCCGCTGGCCTCCAGTTCGCCAAGGTAGAAAGCATCGACGGCAGAGGAATTCATCCAGCCCAGGTTGACAACCAGGAAGGGACGCTCGGCCGTGAACACGATTTTGGTCTGCGTCCAGGTGTCGGCCTTGAAGTTGACCGAACCTATCTGGGCGTTGGTGCCCGTTTCGCTGTCAGAGGCATAGATGCGGCTGTACTGCGTGTTGGAACTCATGCCACTGGCCGACCGGAGGGCCCACATAGAGAACAGGTAGGTCTTGCCAATCTCTACGGGCCAACCCTTCTTGATGGAACTGGCCGAACCGCTGCCGGCACTGCCTTTTGCCTTCAGATAGGCACCACCGTCGGCACCGCCTTCGCCGATAATCTCGAAGTTGTCCTCCGAAAGCTCCTGGTTGTTGCCAGCAAGCCAATCGGCAAAACCGTAGTCGAACGACGGGTTGGGAATGAGGTTGCTGCCTGCAACCACATAGATGCCGTCGGCTGTCTCAACCTTGTCGTCCACCTGCGGGATGACATTCTGAGCCACGAGACTACTGGGCAGGAGGATGCTCATGAGCATCAGTCCTAACGAGAGAATGAAGTTAGTCGTTTTCATAGATATTGTGGAAATTTTGTTTGGTTATTCGTTGTTCGGGGGCAGTTTCTTCGGTCTCCGGTGTTGCCAGGGCAGAGCCTGCATAACGGGCCTGCCGGGCATCGCGGCGCAGAGCATCCTCCAGATTGCGGGGGGAGGGACCTACGGGGCAGGTCATCCACTCGGCGGCGTTGAAACTGCGAAAGAGTTCGCCGTAGTGTTGGGGCCTGCGCTGCGGCAGGAGCACGGGCCGATGGGCATGGCCCTTGCTGTCGAAATAGGAGAGATAGAGACGGGTGTAGTTGCCGTCTATGCGGCGCGAGGAGAAGAGAATCCATCGCCCATTGGATGACCAGCTGTGGTAGCTGTCGCTCTCCGGCGAGTTCAGGTCGCCCTGCTCATCCGGTGCGTCGGCGGTACCCAGATTCAGGGTACAAAGGTCGGCACTGCGGTGCCAGATGTGGAACTGGCCGTAGTCGGCCAATGAGAAGAGTAACCAACGACCGTCGGGCGAGACACGGGGTGTGGAAGCGCTCTTGCCCAGAGCCTCGGCGTCGAACACCAGGCGGGCTGGTCCGAAACGGTACGTGGTGGGGTCGAAGTCGCGTGCATATATATTGTAATACAGCGACTGGTAGTTTTGGTCGAGGTCGGCATCGATGCTCTCGCCTTGCAGTTCGTGGTGGGCGGAGATGTAATAGAGCGTCTTGCCGTCGGGGCTCCAGGTGGGGAAACTCTCGTAGTCGTTGCCGGTGCGGGTGAGGCTGCGGACCTCGTTGTTGTCGAGGTCGTAGACGATGAGGTCGCTACCATAGTCGATGACCTCTATCTTCTGGGGGTCGAGGGTGTGGAACACCTGTCCCGTCTCATTGACGGAATAGACGATGAGATTCAGGGTCGGGTGCCAGGCCGGATAGACACCGGCCGAGAGGGTGGAATCGGTCTTCAGGTTGACCTTGCTGATGTCCTTGCCGTTGATGAATACCGTGCCGCCGAAGGCCTGCCGGGCATGGAACTGTGAGCGGCCCGACTGTCCCTGGCGCTGCGGAACGTGGCAGTTGGCGCATTGTCCGTTGCCGTCCTGGCTCAAGGGCATGTTGCTGTAGAAGGTGCGCTCGTCGAAGTTCTGCATATTGCGTTCGACCAACGAAAGTTCTTCGTAGTTGACATAGGAAGGACGGATGAGGCGGTAGGTGATGTAGGGGTCTATGCTGTCGCCGACGACTGGATTGGCCATGCGTTCGAAGTGTTGCCACTCGCCATGCTGGAGCGTGTAGACGTCGGTCCAGAGCGTATCGCCGACGGCAGAGGCGAGCAACTGGTGCCACTCGTCCACGTCGATGTCCACCGTCCGGCCGCCCACCACGATTTCCTCACCGCTGCGACTACTGAGCCGGGTGACGAACTTTTCGCCCTCCTCCTGTATCTCGAAGTTGAGTGGCGCAATGTTGGGCGGCAGGGTGGCTCCTCCGTTGTCGGGCAGAATCCGGGCCGTGCGTCCCAGTTCCGTTGCCTCTTCGGGCACGGCCGGGCTGCAGGCTGCCATGACCATCATGGTGCAGATGCTTAATATGATGCTATACGCTTTCACCTATCAATTCTTAATTCTTCAATACGTCTTCATTCCTTCGACAAAAAAGTAGTAGTACCAATAGGTATCGCCAAACTCGGGGCGAAGGCTGTAGGCGTTGTTTGCGCTGTCTCCCAAACGGGCCGATGCCTCGACGAGGCGACTGAAGCGCTGGCGCACCTCTTCCGAGATGGGCAATTGACTGGTGTCTGCCCCACCCTGCAGTTGGGCCACCATGAGTGCCGCCTCCTGGTAATGCCGGGGAACGCCATCCTTCCAGGTGGGCAGCAGGGCCATGAAGCGTGGCCAGAAACCTTCGAGCTGCTTGGTTATCAGGCTGCACATCAACGACAGTTCCACCATCTCGCGTGAGCCGCCCTCTGTCAATGCGAAACTCTGCAACAGGTAGAACTCCACGAGACCATCGTCGCCATCGAGCATGTCGGTGTAGTTGGTCAGGGGCATTATCTCTTTGGCCTCTTGGGCGATGAGGGTCTCCTCGTCCTCATAGAAGAGTGTGTGCCGGAGGGCATCGGCATACTTCCTTTCCAGCTCCTTCTCGCCATTGAACCGAGCCACACGGTGGAGCGTGCGCAGGTAGTTGGGGCGCATACCGTACTCCACCAGATCCTCCATGGCCCAGCGATAGGCAAAGCCTAACTTGCCATAGTGGTAATAGAGCAACGGGGCACCGATGATGCGGAGCCAGGGGTGCTGCTTGGGCGTGTTGTAGGCGGCATCTCCGTCGCGAGTGGCAAAGAGCTGGTCACCCATCTGGTGGGTCTTGTACAGAGCCAGACGAGTCAGGCAAACCTGAAGGCGGGTGGGCACGGCCTCATTCTCGCGCGAGAGTGTAAGTACGCGCTGCCAGTCGTCGTGCTCGGCGGCCTGCTTCATCTCCAGGATGTTGAGAAAGTTCTTATCCTTATACGTCGTCTGCCAGAAATAATACCCCATGGCTGCAAAGACGACAACGGAGACAATATAGCCCCAGCGAGTCTCGAGCAGTCGGCCTTCCTTTTTCTTCCACAGGGGACGCAGGAGGCATCCAAGCAACAAAAGGATGACGAGCAGCGGCACCACGGTGACAAACAGCCGAAGGGGTCCCTTGCTGAGATAGATGTCATACCCCACCTGGGTGTAGGAGGCCAGAAGGAGGAAGGGAACTATCCAGCAGAGGCCGAACCATACATCGCTGATGCGAACGACCCAACGGGTGGCATAGGCAATGGATACGAGCAGGAACGTTACAAGTGAGACTCCCAACCAAGGCTTCGCAAGGCAGGCCTGCAGGAAGAGGCCCATATAGTTGACCAGTCCGAGGGCGCTGGCGTCGAGCGTCTCGCGGAAGAAGACTGTCGTAGTCAGGAAGGGGGTCAGATGGCCCGTCTCCACGATATAGGGACGCAGTTGCCCCATCATCACGCCAAAGGCAATGATGCCGAACAACAGGGTATATGGCAGTCTTCTCAGCATACGCAGTTACTTGACAACAAACTTGCGGGCATGTCCGTTGCGGACTTTCACATAGGTGCCGCGCGACAGACGGTGCCGCTCGGCCTTCCGCCCCGTGCCCATTTCGTAGACTTGTGCATCGGAGGTGTCGCCCTTGACGTTCTTCACCGAAACGACCAGAGCCTCTTCCTGCATCTGTTCGCGGTTCCTTATGCGATAGGCCTTGGAGAACATGTCAGCCTCCTCGTAGTCGGCATGGACTTGCGAGTCGAAGTAGAGACCGAAACTCTGGTGCACACTGGTGTTGGCCGCAGAGAGATAGATGGTGGTGCCGGCCTCGGTGGTGTTGCCGGACACGGACAGGCAAGCGCCGTCGGCAACGTTCTCGATGCGGTAGTATCCATCCTCCTCCAACCATAACCGCCACTCTTGGCTCTCGCGGTCGGCAGGTGCCTGCCAGCGGGTGGTCTCGTAGACGGATTCCATGTACAGCCCCATCTCCTTGTTCTCTATTTTGTAGACATAGGGTTTGTCGGTCTTGTGCAGGATGAAGCAGGTGTTGGAGTTTCCATCGTTTTCGAGGGTCAGCGAGGCCTTGGGGCGCGACACAAGGCGGTTCGAGTACTTTTCCAACAGATAGACTTCGGCACCGTCCACTGGTTCCTTCATGCGCTTCATGCGATACATCTCGTCGAAGACCGAAAGGTCCCACGAATCGTACCAACGCACGGTGGGATAGCCCGAACGTACGCTCAGCGGGAGCCAGATATGCTTGGAGCTCTGGATGTTGCTGCTGTTCCAGCGGTCGCCCATATAGATGAAGCATTTGTCCCTGCCGGGGACGGGGAACACGTAGTTGCTCTGGCTCTGGTAGGAGTTGTTCTTGCCATTGTCGACGCAGAAGTTGATGCCCGTAGAGCCGTCGCTGGCCCTGAAGTCGGCGGGTGCCTGCCACGTTTCGTTCATCAGGTCGTACGTCCACATAAAACGCCCCGGATTGGGGTCCCAGCCTGTGCAGCCCGAGAAAACGCCCCAGTAGAGTTCGCCCACCTTGAAGATGGCGGCAGCCTCGTATCGGCGCCCCTTCAACTGCACGGCGTAGCCCTCCGTCGGGGTCAGGAAGTCGTCTGAGAGTCGTTCGCAGTTGGTGTTCGAATTCATGTTGGTAGAGTAGATGTGATAGGCTTGTCCGTCGCTGTCGAGGAACAGCGTTTGGTCGCGTGAGTCGCATCCGTTGGGACGGAAGACGTCAGAGAGCTTGTAGGGGCCTTCGGGCTTATCGGCCGTGCAGACGGCCACCTTGGCCTGACCGTAGTCGTTGCCGTTCTCCCAGTGAATCCACATCACCCACTTGCCGGTCTTGGCGTTGTATATGACCTTCGGACGCTCCAGGGTACGGCCGCTGGCTATGTCGCGGTTTTCGTCGGTCTGGGTGCCGGTAGGCGTTACGGCACGAGAGAGTTTGGTCCACGAGTATAGGTTCGGGGAACGGTAGCAACTGATGCCGTCGCTCTTGTTCGTGCTGCGCTGCTCGCCAAACCAGTAGTAGTAACCGTCGGCATAGACGACGCAACCGCCGTGGGCATTTATCGACGAACCGTTGGTGTCGTTCCAGGTATGTCCGGGACTGATACTCTGGGCGGCTGCCTGGAGAGCAACCAGCCCGAGTATCAGGGATAGCACGTTTTTAGTCTTATATTTCATACTTTCATTAATAAGCAATCTTGAGCACTTGCCTGCGACCGTTCTTCAGCACGGCCACGATGTAGACGCCACGCCGCGGCAGTCCGATGCCGGTGCCCTGACTGTAGTTGCTCAGGGCGGCCACCTGCGTACCATTGGTCTGATAGACCATGACGTGCGAGTTGTCCTCCACGCCGGTCAGCACGAGCATGCCGTCGGAGATGCGTCCGCGCAACTTGCCCTGCACGTCAGTAGCGGTCTGTATGGCATCGTTGATGTCTTCTACGGTCAGTCCGGGCAAGGCCGGAGCATAGGCACCCGTGGCATCGAAGTTGAAGTACTCGATGTCGGCACCGATGTTCTCAAAGCCGATTTGCGGGGTAGGCACTCGGTGAGTACCGATGAGCCGTGCATCGTCAATCGTAAAGGCACTCACGCTGGCTCCCCAGGCGGCGCGACCGAGGTTAAACCAGATGCGTATCTGCTTGGTGTTGGCCTTGGTCTCGAAGTCGGCGGTGTAGGTCTTATACGAATCGCTGTTGACGGTCATCGCCACCTTGTTGTCGTCGTTCTGCAGATCCTGGATGCGGATGCTGCCCAACTGGTCGCCGTTGGAGCGGATGCCGCCCTTGGCCAGGGCCGAGAAGGTGTAGATGTCGTTGGGGGCTACGTCCACAATCTGCGAAATCTCGCCGTCGGCCCAGCCGCCTTCCCACTTGTAGCGGTGAATCGAGAGGACGTGGTTGTTCTGGTCCACCTCGTTCGAGCGTTCCTCGCTACTGATGTTCTGGTACGAGTTGTACTGGTCATAGGGGTAGACATCCCATCCCTCGATGAACTTCGTGATGTTCTGACTGCTCGAGAAGTTGTGCTCACCCTCGAAGTCACCGTTCTTCAGCAGATTCTTGGAGATGTAGTCGCTCTCGTTGCTCCATTCGGGCTGCAGTGCCAGGTCGGCCACGCGGAAGGTGTCGACGGGCAGTCCGTCGCGATAGACAAAGACGCGGCGGTCCTTAGTCACGGCGTAGCGATAGGTGTGATACAGTCCGTCGGTGTTGTAGAACGTACCGCCGTTGGCTGGGTTGGATATGCCCTTTTCGGAGACAAAGACGTCCTTGGAGTTCTTCATACCCATGCTGGTATCCTTAATATAGCCCTTGAAGCCCAGGCCGCGGGCTGTCACGGCATAAGGCAGGACGCTCTTGCCGCCATTGTCTGTCCGGGCCTTGATTTCCACGGTATAGCCCTGCTCGGTCAGGCTGCTTGCATCGAAGCTCTGACTCTCGTCGTCGGCCTTACCCTTGTAGACGGGATTCTGCGAGAGGTCCTTGACAGGCAGCGGCGTGCCCATGCCCACGAGGCGGACGTTCTTGCGCATGTCGCCCGAACGCAGGACAATCTTTCCGGTACTGTTCAGCAGGGTGGTCAGGTTGGTCACGGTAACGGTGGCCGACTTGGTGCCTGCCTTGATAGAGGTGGGCGTTACGGCAAATCCGTGTGTAGCGCTTACCTGGATGTCGCCCGTCAGGTTCTCGGCATTGACGGTAAAGGTCTGCGTGGCACCCGTTCCGTTGATGGTGAGCTCGTCGGCCGAGGTCTCCAGCTTCGCAAACAGCGGTGCGTAGGCACCCGTCGGGTCGAAGTTGAAGTACTCTACGTCGGCTCCGATGTTCTCGAAGCCTACCTGCGGGGTCGGGATGCGCTTCACGCCGGTCAGTTTAGCATCGTCGATGCGGAAGCCGCTGACACTGGCTCCCCATTTCGCACGTTCGAGGTTGAACCAAACTCGGATTTGTTTCGTGTTGGCCTTCGTCTGGAAGTCTGTGGCATAGGTCTGATAACTGTCGCTCGTAACCTTCAGCGTCACCTTGTTGTCGTCGTTCTGCAGGTCCTGGATGCGGATGCTCCCCAGAGGCGAACCGTTGTATTGTCCACCTTTGGCCAGGGCCGAGAAGGCGTAGGTCTCGTTGGGGGCTACGTCAACGATCTGAGATATCTCGCCGTCGGCCCAGCCGTCTTCCCACATGTATCGGTGGATGCTGAGTACGTGATTGTTCTGGTCCACCTCGTTGGAGCGTTCCTCGCTGCTGATGTTCTGGTACGAGTTGTACTGGTCGTAGGGATATACGTCCCAGCCCTCGATGAGCTTCGTGATATTCTGGCTCTGGGAGAAGTTCCACTCGCCCTCGAAGTCACCGTTCTTCAGCAGATTTTTCTCGATTTCACCGTTCTTTTCGCTCCATTCGGGCTGCAGCGCCAGGTCGGCTACGCGGAAGGTGTCGACGGGCATGCCGTCGCGGTAGACGAAGACGCGGCGGTCGGGGGTCACGGCGTAGCGATAGGTGTGGTACTGGCCGTCGGTGTTGTAGAACGTACCGCCGTTGGCAGGATTGGAGATGCCCTTCTCGGAGACAAAGACGTCCTTGGAGTTCTTCATGCCCATGCTGGTGTCCTTGACATAGCTCTTGAAGCCGAGGCCACCGGCAGTCACGGCGTATGGCAGGATTTGCTTGCCGCCGTTGTCGGTCTTGGCGCGCACCTCCACGGTGTAGCCCTGTTCGGTCAGGGCCGAAGCGTCGAACGACTTCGATTCGTCGTCGCCCGTTCCTTTATATATGGGATTCTGAGAGAGGTCCTTCTGGGGCAGTGCATCGCCGTGAGCCACCAGGTTGACGCGCTTGCGCATGTCGGCAGAGCGCAGGATGACGCGGCCCTCGGTGGTTATCAGCGAAGAAAGGTTCTTCACCGTCACCGTAGCGTTCTGCGTTCCCTTGGGCAGGGTCGTCGGGGACACCTCGAAGCCAGCCGAGGCGGACAGAGTGATGTCGCTGGTCAGGTTCTCGGCATTGACGGTAAAGGTCTGCGTGGCACCCGTTCCGTTGATGG
>CAMOUQ010000057.1 GCA_946626595.1 uncultured Prevotellaceae bacterium
GCCGTTGGTATGAGGTAGAGGTCGTCCACCTCGCAGTGGTACATCTGTCCCTCCTTGTCGGGCAGCTGACCGGTGCCGTAGCCGCTGGCTTGGTTCACCACCGTCGGGGGCATGATTTCCTCGTATCCGGCCTTGCGGGCCTCGTCGAGGAAGAAGTTGATGAGCGCCCGCTGCAGGCGAGCTCCCATGCCGCGATAGACAGGGAATCCGGCGCCTGTAATCTTCACGCCCAGGTCGAAGTCGATGAGGTTGTATTTCTTAGCCAGTTCCCAGTGCGGCAGCCGCGCTTCGGGCACTTCGGGGTTCGCTGTCCAGTTGCCCACGGTGTCTTCGCCCTCGCGGCACTCCTTCAGGTTCGACTTCACCACCCAGTTGTCTTCGGCGCATTTGCCCTCGGGCACTTCGTCGTAGGGGATGTTGGGTATCTGGCAGAGCAGCGTGTTCAGTTGGCGTTCTGCCTCCTCCTTCTGCTCTTCGAGCCGCCCGCCCTGCTGCTTCAGCTCGGCCACCTTGGCCTTCACCTGTTCGGCTTCGTCCTTGCGGCCCTGCTTCATCAGTCCGCCTATTTCGGCCGCCAGTTTCTTGGCCTCGGCCAGGTTCTGGTCGAGCAGGGTCTGCGCCTGTCGGCGCGTCTTGTCCACGGCTATCACTTCTTCTATAGCCTCGCGTGCCCCTGCAAAGTTTTTCTTCTCCAGACCGCGCACCACGCGCTCCGTCTCCTCTGTAATCAATCGTAATGTCAACATATTCTGATGTTCTTTATACCTTAATTATTATAATGCGACGCAAAGATACAAAAAAATACTGAATCGGCGTAGCGTTTGCCCCATATTTTCCCCGTTCCCT
The DNA here is from genome assembly GCA_946626595.1 of uncultured Prevotellaceae bacterium. Taxonomy (GTDB): domain Bacteria; phylum Bacteroidota; class Bacteroidia; order Bacteroidales; family Bacteroidaceae; genus Physcousia. The sequence continues at coordinate 847 of CAMOUQ010000057.1, forward strand.
CGTGTCTTTTTTGATTTTAGTCAACGTATCAGGCACCGCTCTCGCATTGTCACGATTGTCAAGATTGTCATTGTCAAGATTGTCAAATTTGATTTTTCAAATGCGGGGGTGACTGCTCAATAAAAAAGAAATAATAATATATTATTATTTCTTTTTTATTGAGGATTATCACCTCACTTCTGCGAGATGAATTTGACAATCTTGACAATGACAATCTTGACAATCTTTTACCACATCTCCATCATGTCATACTAGAGGAGGCGGCACAATAGTAATCCACAGCCGCAGGCGATACTAATGTGATAGGGGCCAAAATACTTATTTGTCACCTGAAACTTCAGTAGTGACGAAACATTTACTGCCAGAGAATTGACAAAATCGATTATTATTTGTAACTTTGCGAAACTTAACCAACTTTCTAAACTATCATGAAGGCAAATCCGAGCAAGGGGTTCATCTATTTCATCTGCATGGTTTCGGCCATGGGCGGACTGCTATTCGGCTACGACTGGGTGGTGATAGGCGGGGCCAAACCATTCTACGAACTTTACTTCGGCATTAGCGACAGCCCCGTTATGCAGGGGGTGGCCATGACGACGGCCCTTGTGGGTTGTCTGGTCGGAGCCATGGTGGCCGGATGGGCTGCCGACCGCTGGGGGCGCAAACCTCTGCTCTCGACGGCAGCCGTGCTCTTTACGGTCTCGGCCATAGGTACGGGCCTCTTCGACGACTTTACGATGTTCAACGTAGCCCGTTTCGTGGGCGGTGTGGGCATAGGCGTGGCTTCGGCCTTGTCGCCGATGTACATAGCCGAAGTCAGTCCGGCCAATATCCGAGGCCGCATGGTGAGCCTGAACCAGATGACCATCGTGCTGGGCATCCTGGCGGCGCAGATTGTGAACATGCTGCTGGCCCGTGACACCCAGGTGGCCGAGAGTCAGGCCTGGAACGTGGAATGGGGGTGGCGCTGGATGTTCTGGGCCGAAACGTTGCCTGCCGCCCTGTTCCTGGTCATGAGTATGTTCATCCCGGAGAGCCCGGTTTATATGGGGCTAAAGGTTCAAGGTAATGAATTAAAGGTAAAGGATAAGGGCCCTTCGCTCCGCACTTTGTTCCTCGACGGTCGCTATCGCCGTGTCCTGTGGCTCGGATTGGTAATAGCCGTGTTCCAGCAGTGGTGTGGCACGAACGTCATCTTCAACTATGCTCAGGAAATATTCGTAGGAGCAGGTTTTGATGTCGACGGCATGTTCATCAACATCGTCATAACGGGCATTGCCAACGTCGTATTCACCTTCGTGGCCCTCTACACCATAGAGCGGTGGGGGCGCCGCACGCTGATGCTTTTGGGTGCAGGGGGATTGGGCATCATCTATTTCGTCCTCGGCTTGTGCTATTGGCAGGGCGTACAGGGCATCGCCATGGTGGCCTTGGTGGTCATGGCCATATCGGTCTATGCCATGACGCTTGGCCCCGTCACTTGGACATTGCTTGCAGAGATATTCCCCAACCGCATCCGTGGCCTGGCCATGGCCACTTGTACGTTTGCCCTATGGGTGGGCTGCTGCACGCTGACGTTCTCATTCCCCTCGATGAATGCTGCATTAGGCTCGAACGGTACGTTCTGGACCTATTCACTCATCTGCCTCTTGGCTTTCCTGTTCCTGTGGAGGAGGTGCCCGGAGACGAAGGGGAAGAGCCTGGAAGAACTGGAAAAAGAACTGATATATGAAGACTAAAGTTTGGAGAGAAAACATCGTCATTCCGACGTACGAAGTGGGCAGGGAGGAGAAGAACCCCATCTTCCTGGAGAACCGAGTCTATCAGGGGTCGAGTGGGGTAGTTTACCCTTATCCCGTCATCGAGTCGATTGCCGACACAAAGACCGACCATACGTATCATGCCCTTTGGATGGAGAACGAATACATCCGCGTGATGATACTGCCTGAACTGGGCGGCCGTGTACAGATGGCTTACGACAAGATAAAGCAACGCCACTTCGTCTATTACAACCATGTTGTGAAGCCCGCCCTGGTGGGTTTGGCTGGTCCGTGGATATCGGGAGGCATCGAGTTCAACTGGCCCCAGCATCATCGCCCGTCCACGTTCCTGCCCGTAGACTGCGACATCGAAGAACAGGCCGACGGCAGCGTGGTGGTATGGTGCTCGGAGATGGAGCGCATGTTCCACCAGAAGTCGACCGTCGGCTTCCGTCTGCGCCCAGGGTGTGCCTATCTGGAGATAAACGTGCGTCTCTACAACCGCAGCGAATTGCCCCAGACGTTCCTCTGGTGGGCCAATCCCGCCGTGGCCGTCAACGATGACTACCAAAGCGTATTCCCCCCCGACATCAATGCCGTCTTCGACCATGGGAAAAGGGCCGTCAGCACCTTCCCCATAGCCACAGGAACCTATTATAAGATGGACTATTCGGCCGGCGTGGACATCTCAAACTATAAGAATATCAAGGTGCCCACATCGTACATGGGCGTGAATTCCAAGTACGACTTCGAGGGCGGATATGAGAACGATACAAAGGGCGGCATGCTGCATGTGGCCAACCACCACGTCTCGCCTGGCAAGAAACAATGGACCTGGGGCAACGGAGACTTCGGCCGGGCATGGGACCGAAACCTGACAGACGAGGACGGACCGTACATCGAACTGATGGCCGGTGTGTACACCGAGAACCAACCCGACTTCACCTGGATTATGCCCTACGAGGAAAAGGAGTTTACGCAGTACTTCATGCCCTACAGGGATTTGGGCGTAGTGAAACAGGCATCGAAGGACGTCATCTTCAACCTGACGGAGACGGACGATGGTGCCCGCATTCAGATTCTCGTGACGTCCAAGCAAAACGTGCGCATAGAGCTCAGCAGCGACGACTTTGTCATATTATATAATAAGGAAACAACACTGACGCCGGAGACCGTGTTCGACGAGGTGGTGGATATGCAGGGCGTGCCCTTCGACGAATTGACCCTCACGGTATATCAAGTGGGCCGCGCCGTACGTCCCCTCTCGTGGCACGAAGCTCCCGACGAGGTAAGGCGTGTGCCCGATGCCGCCGAAGCTGCCCTGCCGGCAAAAGACTGCAAAACGGTGGAGCAACTCTATCTCACAGGTCTTCATCTGGAACAATACCGGCATGCTACCTGGTCGCCACTCGACTATTACGAGGAGGCACTGCGGCGCGATCCCGACGATGTGCGCTGCAACAATCAGTTGGGCCTGTGGTATCTGCGCCGCGGCCGCTTCGAGCAAGCTGAGCCTTACCTGCGCCATGCCGTCAAGGTACTGATGAAGCGCAACCCCAATCCATATTGGGGAGAACCCATGTACAACCTGGGCCTTTGCCTGAAATATCAATGGCAGTTGGACGAAGCCTATGACTGGTTCTACAAGGCCACGTGGAACGGAGGATGGCAGGGTGCGGCGTATTTTGCCTGTGCCCAGATTTCGTCGATGCAAGGCCGGTGGGAGGATGCGCTGCACGAAGTTGACCGTGCCCTTGTGGCCGGATACCACAACCAGAAGGCACGTGCACTGAAGGTGGCCACGATGGCCAACCTCGGCATAGAGGAGGGCATAGACGACCTGATAGAAGAAAGTCTGAAGCAAGACCCCTTCAACTACGGAGTGCTGTGGGAGGTCGGAGAGCGAGACCGCATCGTCGAACTGATGCATGGCAATCCCTTCAACTATCACGAATTGGCTCTCGACTACGCCCAGGCCGGACTGCGCATGCGGGCCAATGCTGTGCTCGACTTGGCCATCGAGGTGGGAGCCGTGAATGCAATGACCTATTACTATAAGACATGGATAAACGTAGAGGTTTGTCCGTTGCCTGCGACTCCGCTGCCCATTTGTTTCCCCAACAGGCTGGAAGATATATTGGCCCTGCAGCGCGTGCTGGACTTGGATAAGAAGGATGCCCTGGCACCGTATCTGATGGGCTGTCTTTACTACGACAAACGTCAGTACGACGAGGCCGTCCGCCTGTGGGAACGTTCGGCTGACATCGACCCCAAGCAGCCTGCCGTTTGGCGCAATTTGGCTTTGGCAGCCTTCAATAAACAACACGACAGGCGGAAGGCTGTAACCCTGATGGAACGTGCCTTCCACCTCGACGAGACGGACAGTCGTATACTGATGGAACTCGACCAACTCTACAAAGTGGAACAATGGCCACATGCCGAGCGATTGGCCTTCCTCCAACAGTATCCCGAGCTTATCCGGCAGCGCGACGACCTTGTGCTCGAGGAGATAACTCTGCTGAATCAGGTTGGGCGTTACGAAGAAGCCATGAGGAAACTTGACAGCCATAAGTTCCACCCCTGGGAGGGCGGCGAAGGCAAGGTGCCTGCACAATATCAGATTTGTCGTGTGGAGCAGGCCAAGCCTCTGATAGTCACGGCTCCTGATCGTGCCATAGCCCTACTGGGCGAATGCCTGGAATATCCGCATCACTTGGGCGAGGGTAAACTCTATGGCGCACAGGAGAACGACTTCTACTACCTGATGGCTTTGGCCTATGAGCAAAAGGGAGATAAAGATAAAATGGCACACTGCCTGTATAAAGCCACGGAAGGCCCGACAGAACCTGCCGCTGCCATGTATTATAATGACGCGAAGCCCGATAAAATCTTCTATGCAGCGCTGGCCTATCGGAAGTTGGGCGACGAGGACAAGGCTCGCAGCCTCTTCCATCGACTGCTGACGTATGGCGAGAAACATATCTTCGACGAGGTGCGCATGGACTACTTTGCAGTGTCGTTGCCCGACCTTCTTATTTGGGACGGAGACTTGCAACAGAAGAATCGCATCCATTGTACCCTGATGATGGCACTGGGTCATCTTGGTCTTGGGCATCATGATAGGGGCATGCGCTATCTGGAAGATGTGGAGCGAATGGATGTCAACCATCCCGTTCCGCCAGCCCTTAGGTCACTGTTACCTTTGATTTAGTTAAATTCCTCATCTTTCTATGTAACAATCTATTACATCATCTTATTATGAAACGTTTATTCCTTATATTATCTTTATCCTTCGTTTTCGTTATCTCCCTGATTGCACGGGTGAGGGAGGTGACATGGGACCGCCACGGCCTCGTCTTGGACGGACGGCGCGTGGTGCCCGTGATGGGCGAGGTGCACTATTCGCGACTGCCTGTCCAAGAGTGGGCCGACGAAATCCGAAAGATGAAGGAGGGCGGCGTGACCATCATTGCCACATACGTCTTTTGGAACCACATAGAGGAGACGGAGGGTGTGTTCGACTGGAGCGGACAGCGCAATCTGCGCCGCTTCCTCGAGTTGTGTCAGGCTGAGGACATGCCCGTGGTGCTGCGCATAGGGCCCTATTGCCACGGAGAATCGCGCTGCGGCGGCATCCCCGACTGGGTGGTGGCCACGGGTTGCAAGCTGCGCAGTGAGGATGCCCGGTTCCTGGGTTACACGGAGAGGCTCTACCGACAGATTTTCACCCAGATTCAGGGGCTGCAATGGAAGGACGGTGGGCCCGTCATGGCCTGCCAGTTCGACAACGAATACGGTGGCAACGGTTCCTACCTCATGGCGTTGAAGGGCATAGCCCGGCGCATTGGCTTCGATTTGCCCTTCTACACCCGTACGGGATGGCCCGAACTGCGCACGCCTACCCCCTTCGGTGAGATGATTCCCCTCTATGGCGACTATGCCGACGGCTTCTGGGACCGCTCCATCCGCGAGGGGGCTGGCAATTATTGGAAGGCTTTCCACTTCAAGTCCTTCCGCAGCAGTACGGCCATAGCATCGGAACAAATAAAGAATCAGCAGGAAACGGTGACGCAGGGCGACGAGGAGTATCCCTACTTCACTTGCGAACTGGGGGGCGGCATGATGACCAGTTATCACCGTCGCGTCTACCTGTACCCTGAGGATGCCTATGCCATGGCACTGGTGAAATTGGGTTCGGGCAGCAACCTGCTGGGCTATTACATGTATCATGGTGGAACGAATCCGGAGGGAAAGTTGACCTATCTGAACGAGAACCAGCGTACACCCGTGACCAACTATAACGACCTGCCCGTGAAGACCTACGACTTCCAGGCTCCGCTGGGCGAGTTCGGACAGCGGAATCCTCACTACTATGGCCTGCGCCCCCTGCACCTCTTCATGCACGATTTCGGTCAGCGCTTGGCGCCCATGGAGGCCGTCTTCCCCATGGGGCAGGAGGCCAAGAAGGGCGACGACAGCTGTTTGCGCTGGACTTATAGGTCTAAGAGTGATGAATTAAAAATGAAGAATGAAGATTTAAGAATTAGGGATGAGGGCTTTGTGTTTGTGAACAACTACGAGCGCTTTGCCAATCTCTCGGCAAAGGAAAACGTGCAGTTCGAGGTCTGCGGCGTGCGCTTCCCACGCAAGCCCATGACCATACCGGCTGGCGCGATGGCCATTTTCCCCGTAAACCTGGCGTTGCCGGACGGGCACGTTGTCGACTATGCAACGGCGCAGCCTGTGGCTTGGCGGGGCGGTCGGATATGGTTGGAGCGGAAGCGGGGCATTGCGGCCGAGGTGAGCATCGACGGGCGCGTGCAGACCGTGCGTTCGACCAGTCTGGAGAGACCTTTTGCCAAAGTGGGCAAGACGGAGTTGTACCTTATTAGTACGGAGGAGGCCGAAAGACTGTTCCTGGAGACGACGGACGGTGTGACCCACACGCAGGTGCTGGAGGCTCGCAAGGTGCGCGAGGCCGGTTCGTTGCGCACAATCACCATTGGCGTTCAGCGCGTGGCGGAGGAACCTGTGGATGCCGATTTCGAACAGGCTGCCGTCTATCGCATCGCCTTGCCTGCGGATGCCAGTGCCCGCAGGGGATTGATGCAGATACAGTATCGCGGCGACGTGGCCCGCCTCTATGCCAACGGCCGACTGGTAGGCGACAACTTCTACAACGGCCGGTCCTTCTTGATGGGGCTTTGGCGACTGCCCGAGGATGTCGGTGAATTGGAATTACGCATCTTACCTTTGCAGAAGGACATGCCTGTCTATTTCCCTCGTGAGGCCGACACCACTCCGGGCGAAGCGGTGACCAGTGTCACGGTGACCACCCAGACGAAGCCCTATGAGGGCCGCAGGATGGTGGTCATTGGCGACAGTTATGTGCGCAATCATCGGCGTCCCTATGAAGAAACTTGGCACGCTCGCGTGGCACGGCGCCTGGGACTTGACTATCGCAACTATGGGCGCAACGGGAGCAGCATCGCCTTCGACCGTTCGAAAGAGGGCTTCGGCAAGGCTATGCTGGAGCGATATAAGGAGATGACGGATACGGCCGACCTGGTTCTCGTCATCGCTGGGCACAACGATGCCTTCATCGTTCGCAACAGCGCCGACACGTTGCGACTCTTCCAGCAGCGGCTCGAGGCGTTCTGCACGGGCCTGCGCTCGAAGTACCCCCGAGCTGCCATCGGATTCGTTACTCCCTGGGCTGTGGAGAAGCCTGGATTCGAAGTTGTCACCCAGAGCATTCGTCAGGCCTGTAAGCGGCATGGGTTCGCTCTGCTCGATGCAGCCCGCGAGAGCGGCATACGGCCGATGGACGAGGATTTTCGGCGACAATACTTCCAGGGACCAAACGACCAGGCCCACCTGAATGCCACTGGCCACGGCCTGCTTCTCGACTGGGGAGAACGCTTCATCAGGCGCCTGATGGAGAAAAAGAGATGATGAGAGAGAAAAAAACGACGAAAAGTTTGGCCATGTGGGATGAATGTATTACCTTTGCACTCAGAAAAGATGATGGTGCCTTGGATGAGTGGCTTAGTCAACGGTCTGCAAAACCGTCTACAGCAGTTCGAATCTGCTAGGCACCTCGTTAGACACTCAGAGCGCAGGTTTGTGTTTCTGAGTGTCTTTTTTATTAACGATTAAATCTGTATGACGATGAAACACAAAGTCTTGTTCCCCTTTATACTTTCTCTGCTCAGCCTGCCGACTGAGGCTCAGACCGTGAGTTGTGCTTCGCAGATGACTGCCCAGCCCAAAGCCGACGTCACCGTACCCTTCCAGGTTACAGACGAAGGCGTGGCCACACCCATCGAGTGGGGGCTCGACCTGGCCTGGCTCAGCGAGGACAATGTGCGCCGCGGCATCCTCTTTGCAGGTAAGGATATTATCGACATCATCCGCACTTCTTTCATGCCCACCGCAAGTGTGGCCGAGGGGCAGTTGTCGAATGCCCAGATTCGCAAGGTTCGCGAGCGTGCCAACATTATTAAGAAGTATGCCAAGGAGGGCGTTGCGCTGAACCTCAATGACGACCATGCCAGCGTTGACCCTTGGTACAACGAGAACAGTGCCACCGTGAAAACGGCGGAGCGCGGCAAGCGTTGGGCACAGGTCATCGACCTCCACATCAAGCAATATGCCGCATTGGGGCTTACCAACTTCGTCTCTATCAGTCCCTTCAACGAACCCGACTTCGGATGGGACCAGGGCTACGCCAGCACGCGGATGTCAGACTTCCTGAACATCTGCAAAAGTCTGCGTAACGATTTCGACGGAGCCTACGACGGCGTGCGCCTTTGTGGCGGCAATACGCTCAACGACGACAAAGCCTACGAATGGTGGAACTACCTGAAGAGCCAAATCGATGAAGGTAATACCCACCAGTTGGCAGGCGACTTCGATCACTATGCCTCATTCTTTCAGGGCGTTCGCCGCTATGGTCACCATGCCACCGCCGACGAACTTCATAATACGATGGAGGCCATGGTCGGAGTGGAGTATGGCATGCAGACGGGCATCTGGTGGGGCACTTGCGAACACAGTCGCAGCCAGTTCATGAAGGCTACCTATCAGGGCAATCCGGGTAAGCGATTGGCCTATGGCGAACACCGCAGCAATTGGACGGCAGCTTCGCTCTATCGCCACACCGACGGCACCATGCAAGCCTTCGGTGGCACCAGCGAAAGACAGGCTGTGGCTACGAAGTTCGGCTTTGTCAGTCTGGACCGTCCCGTATGGTTCAATGGACTGCCCGGACGCGAATACGTCATGGACCTGCCTGGCGGAACAGGCTATCAGCAGGGGCAGACCAATGCCGAGACGGTTGTGGATGTGCAGAGCGGCGTGGACATCATGCCCCACATCGACGGTACCTACAAGATAGTGAACATGCGCAGCGGAATGCTCCTGGGCTTTACCTCCAATCCGGGCAGCAATTGGGTTTCGGCTACGCAGCGCAAGGATGGCACCCAGGCCTTTTTGCAATGGAACGTAAAGCCAGTGGCCGAAACCATCGGTGGCGACTTCAGTTACTATACCCTCAGTCTTAACACCGAGAACAATGTACAACTCGATATCCTTAACTGGGGCCTTACGGCAGGGAGCGACGTGGGTGGCTTCCCTGGCGGTCTGGGCAACAACGAGCAATGGTTCCTGGAGTATGCTGGCAACGGAGCCTTCTACATCCGCAGCAAGCACAGTGCTATGTGTCTTGAGGTGAAGAGCGGCAGCAAATCCGCAGGTGCCAATGTGCAGATGGGCGTGCCCTCTGGTCGCGACTATCAGCAGTGGCGATTCCTGCCTGTCGATGTAGCCCCCGACCTGAAGGCTCCCTCGGCTCCCTCCGGCCTCCAGGCTCAAAAGCAGGCAGCCAGTGTGCGCCTCACTTGGAATGCTCCCGCCGAAGAGGATGTGGCCTCTTACACCATTCTTCGCAGTGAGGACGGAACGGATTTCTATGCGATAGCAGTGGGTATAACCGCCACCGACTTCACCGACAACGAGGCCGACGATGCCCAGTTGCATCATTACCAGGTCTATGCCGTAGATAAAAGTCTGAACTATAGTGAACGGACTCAGGCCGTTACGGCAACGTCTTCGGGCGAACCGTCCTGCATCATGCAACTCGACTTTGACAACACCCTCTACGATGCCACTCCGCAGGGCAATCATGCTGCCTATTGCGGCACACCCGCCTGGGGCGAGGGCTATCTGGGTACGGCTTCCGCCAGTCTGAACGGCAAAACGCAGTACATGCGCCTGGCTCCGACGGTGGCCAACCACGATGCACTCACCATTTCGTGCTGGGCCTATTGGTCGGGCGGCTCTGCCTGGCAACGCATCTGGGACTTTGGAAACGGCGAATCGCAATACATGTTCCTCACGCCCAAGTCCGACTCTGGCATCCGGTTTGCCATCAAGAACGGAGGTGCTGAGGAGACCATTCGTGTGTCTCGCTCCATGACGCTCCGCAAGTGGACTCACCTCTGTCTCACCCTTGATGCCGAAGGTGCCAAACTATACATGAACGGTTCGCTCGTCGGGCAAAACGACAACCTGAGCATCCGTCCGACAGACTTCCGTCCTGTGCTCAATTTCATCGGCCGAAGCCAGTTTGCCGCCGACCCGCTCTTCAATGGGTCTATCGACGATTTCCGCATCTACAACTACAGCCTCACCGCTGAGCAAGTAGCCCAGTTGGCAGGTCAGACCAATGCCGTCGGAAACATCGAACTCGACAAAACCGTTGGGGTCGAACCTGTGGAAGAGAAAACGTTCGACCTTTCAGGGCGTCCCGTCATGCGTTCCACCAAGGGGCTGCATATCACTCGGGGAAGGAAGTCAATAAGTAAGTAATCAATTTCACGAATCAATGAAACGATACGGATTTATCATTCTGTTCTTGTCGGCTGCAGGCCTTCTCTCGTCCCAGCAGTTGACGGACTATGTCGACCCCCTGATTGGGTCGGGCGACCATGGTCATGTTTTCGTCGGAGCCAACGTTCCGCAGGGTATGGTGAATGTGGGCCCGACGCAGTTGGAAGTGGGGTGGGACTGGTGTTCCGGCTATCACTACGATGGTAAGAAGATTGTCGGTTTCGGCCAGATGCACTTGAGCGGAACCGGTTGCAGCGACTTGGGCGACATAGCCTTGATGCCCACGCTGCAAGAGTTGGAATTGAGTCGCGAGGGGCTGGCCACAACCTACAGCCACGAGACGGAAACCGTGCGCCCGGGCTATTACAGCGTAGTGCTCGACCGCGACCACATCAAGGCCGAGATGACGGCTACCCACCGTGTGGCTCTCCATCGTTATTCGTTTCCCCGTGGCTCGCGCAATGCCCGCATTGTCATCGACCTCCAGAATGCCGTCGGCGACACGCGGCTCTATTCGCGCGTCTACAAGATTGACGACTACACGTTGGCCGGATTCCGCATCAGTCACGGTTGGGCCAATCGCCAGCAGGTCTACTTTGTCATCAAGTTTTCCGACCCCATCCACAATTGGCTCTGTCCCTCGCCATCGTCGCCCTACGCCGAGGCCACCTTTGAGGTAGCACCTGGTCAGAGCATCATGGCTAAGGTGGCCCTGTCGCCGGTGAATGAGATGAATGCCATGATGAACATGTCCGTGGAAATGCCCGAATGGGACTTCGATGCCGTGCGCAAGAATGCCACTACCGCCTGGGACACTCAGTTGTCGCGCATACGGGCAACCTTCCGAACCGAGCAGGAGCGCCGCATCTTCTACACCGGACTCTACCACTTCATGTATGCCCCTGCCATCTGGTGCGATGTCAATGGCGACTACATGGGCAGTGACGGACGCGTGAAGTACGGAGCCGAGTTCCGCAACTACACCACATGGTCGCTCTGGGACACCTATCGCGCTGCCCATCCGCTGGCCACGCTCATCCTGCGCGACAAGCTTACCGACTATGCCCAGACCATGCTCCACATCTACCGGGAACAGGGCGAACTGCCCGTTTGGCACTTGATGTCGAACGAGACGTATTGCATGGTGGGCTGCCCAGCCGTGCCCGTGCTCGCCGACCTCTGTCTCAAGCACGTCGAGGGCTTTGACTATAAGGAGGCTTTCAAGGCCATGAAGGAGAGCCTGCTCAAGGACAATCGTTCGCTGGACAAAATGAAGAAGTACGGTTGGGTGACCTGGGACACGGGCGACGGCGAGGCTGTGGCCAAGAGCCTGGAATATTACTTGGCCGACTGGAGTGCGGCTCAGGTGGCCGGACTGGTGGGCGAACGTGAGGATAGCATCTATTTCTATAATCGCAGCATGAACTACAAGCGTATGTTCGACCCCGAGCGCCTGTGTATGCGGGCCTTGAGCACCGAAGGAAAGTTCCGCGACGAGCCCGACTTTAACCCTGGTCATCAGACTCGCGACTACACGGAGGGCAACCCCTGGCAGTACACTTGGCTCGTGCCCCACGATGTCCACGGACTGGTCTCTTGCTTCCCTTCCGAGAAAGCTTTCATCGACCGCCTGGATGCACTCTTCCTGGCTGATGGCGACCTTGGTGCGAATGCCAATCCCGACATCACCGGACTCATCGGCCAGTATGCCCACGGCAACGAACCCAGCCACCATACCTTGTACCTCTACAATTACGTAGGCCAACCCTGGAAAACGGCGGAGAAGGTGCGCCAGTGCATGAGCGAACTCTACACCGACCAGCCAGCCGGACTCTGTGGCAACGAGGATGTAGGCCAGATGTCGGCCTGGTATGTGCTTTCGGCTTTGGGATTCTATCAGGTAGCCCCCTGCGGAGGCATCTATGTCATCGGCAGTCCGACCGTGGAGGAAGCCACCCTGAAACTGTCTGATGACAAGACGTTTGCCATCCGCACCCATGGTGGCAGCGACCGTGCCATCTATGTCAAGGAAGTACGTCTCAATGGCAAACCATACCCCTACAGTTACCTCCGCTACGATGACATCGTGGCTGGTGGCACACTCGACTTCTACATGACCACGAAGCCCACCAAGTGGGGTACCGCTCCGAAGTACCGACCATAACGGTACTTCTACTGTCTACGCGAATCGGATAATAGACCACGAATTACACGAATTGAATAATAGACCACGAATTACGCTAATAGAATTATTGACCACGAATTACGCGAATTACACGGATTGGCTACGCCCTCATACTCGCCGAAGGCATAAATTCGTGTAATTCGCGTAATTCGTG
>CAMOUQ010000058.1 GCA_946626595.1 uncultured Prevotellaceae bacterium
ACGGCGCCATCGGTGCCACAGGCACGGGCGGCACAGGCGACTCCGGCACAGGCGGCAACAACGGCGGACAGGCTGACCCCGGAGATGTGACGCCGTAAAGAAGACCCTACCCCGGAAGACCCCCAGACCCTCCCCAACCCCTCCAGACCCTCCCCGGCCCTCCCTTGTAGGGAGGGAGGGGTCAGGGGACGAGGGATTATAAGATTTTGAAAGATTTTGAATAGATTTGAAAGATTTCTGCCACGCAGTGGCATCTATCATCTTATAACGCTGTGGCATCTATCATCTGATAACACAGTGGCATCTATCATCTTATAAAGCAGTGGCATCTATCATCTTATAATCGGGTTGCCGCCCGCTTTGCGAAGCGACTGAAAGAATTATATTTCCAAGTACCAATGAATTAACGAGAGGCTGAAAAAAGTTTTTGCATAAGCAAAAACCTTCTCTAATTCTTTAATATTCAGCTCTCAATGGCATAGGAAAAAATTCTCTAATTCTTTAATATTCTGCTCTCAATGGCATAGGAAAAAATTCTCTAATTCTCTAATATTCAGCTCTCAATGGAATAGGAAATAATTCTCTAATTCTCAAATATTCAGTCCTCAATGACTTTGAAAAAATTCTCTAATTCTCTAATTCTTGATAAATTAATAACATTGACTTAGAGTTTAGTGTTAACCGAGGCATTGCCCAGATACAGAAATATTTTCTGTGATTTCTGTGCTTTCTGTGTGAATTATCGTTTTCTGTGTGAATTATCGTTTTCTGTGATTTCTGTGCTTTCTGTGTGCATTTATATTTTTCTGTGTGATTTTATTTGGCATTTCGCTCGACTTTTCGTAACTTTGGCGACAATTAGGCTCATTTGGAACTGAATAACATATAAATAAGTAAACGAAACTATGTCAGAAACGATTCAACAAAAGATGAACGACAGCGCCTGGATGCGCTGGACTGTGCTGGTACTGATAGCCTCGACGATGTTCTTTGGCTACATGTTTGTGGATGTGATGTCGCCCATACAGGCCCTGGTGGAGAGCGAGCGCGGATGGACACCCGACATCTTCGGCACCTATGCCGCATCGGAGTACATACTGAACGTGTTCGGGTTCCTCATCCTGGCCGGTCTCATCCTGGACAAGATGGGCGTACGCTTCACCGGCGTGCTCTCGGCCAGCATGATGTTCGCCGGCGCCTGCATCAAGTACGTGGGCATCACCGACTGGTTCCAGACGACGGAGATGGCCGCCTGGCTCAACTCCTGGTGGACGACGCTGCCCGCCAGCGCCAAGATGGCCTCGCTGGGCTTCATGATATTCGGCTGCGGCTGTGAGATGGCCGGCACAACGGTGTCGAAGGCCATAGCCAAGTGGTTCAAGGGCAAGGAGATGGCCCTGGCCATGGGCCTGGAGATGGCCATAGCCCGCGTTGGCGTGTTCGCCATCTTCAGCATCTCGCCCATCATAGCCTCCAAGATGGGCACGGTGGTGGCCCCCGTGGGCTTCTGCACGGTGCTGCTGCTCATCGGTCTGATCACGTTCTCCGTGTTCACCGTCTTCGACCGCCGCTTCGACCGCCAGCTGGGCGCCGAGGCCCAGGAGCACGACGCCGAGGACGAGTTCAAGTTCTCCGACATCATGCAGATTTTCTCCAGCCAGGTCTTCTGGATTGTGGCCCTGCTCTGCGTGCTCTACTATTCGGCCATCTTCCCCTTCCAGCGCTACGGCGCCAACATGCTGCAGTGCAACCTCGACGGCATCACGCCCGAGGCCGCTGCCAACATCTTCCGCTGGTTCCCCATCGGTGCGGCCGCCATCACGCCCTTCCTGGGCAACTTCCTCGACCGTCGCGGCAAGGGTGCCACGATGCTCATTGGCGGAGCCCTGCTGCTCATCTGCTGCCACCTGATATTCGCCTTCCTGCTGCCCCAGACCAAGAGCCCCCTGCTGGCCTACAGCACCATCGTCCTGCTGGGCATATCCTTCGCCCTGGTGCCCGCCGCCCTGTGGCCCTCGGTGCCCAAGATCATCGACGAGAAGGTGCTCGGTTCGGCCTACTGTCTCATCTTCTGGGTGCAGAACATCGGTCTGTGCTTCGTGCCCAAGCTGATTGGCAACCTGCTGGCCTCCACCAATGCCGACAACCCCGCCGTAGTGGCTGCCAAGGAGGCCGGGGCCGACTTCATCCCCTACGACTACACCGTGCCCCTGGTGGTCTTCGCCGGCTTCGGTGTGCTGGCCCTCTTCTTTGCCCTCTACCTCAAGGCGCTCGACCGCCGCAAGGGCTTTGGCCTCGAATTGCCGAACATAAAGGGTTAACAAGGTTAAAAGGTTAAAGGGTTAAAATGTTAAAAGGTTAAGGGGTTAAAGGGGTGAGCGAGAGTATAATTTCGACATTGACGATGGACTTTGCCATACGTATCGTCCGCTTCTACCAGTTCCTCACTAAGGAGAAGGGCGTGCACGTCATATCCAAGCAATTGCTCCGCTCCGGCACAAGCATCGGGGCGAATGTAAGCGAAGGAATATATGCCCAAAGCAATGCCGACTTCATTAATAAAATGAATATAGCACTGAAGGAGGCCGGTGAAACCAGGTTCTGGATAACACTCCTCTACAAGTCCGAACTCATAGAAGAAAAAGCCTACAACTCACTCGTTAACGATATAAACAAGATAATCGGAACCCTCGTGAAAATCATAACCACCTCAAAAAAGAAAAACCCTTAACCCCTTAACCTTTAAACATTTTAACCTTTTAACCTTTTAACATTTTAACCTTTTAACATTTTAACATGAACGTAGTGATACTGCAGCATGACATTGCTTGGGCTGACCCCGAGGCAAACAGGCAGCGACTGGAGAGGCAGATAGATGCCCACCCAGGAGCCGACCTGTACGTGCTCAGCGAGATGTGGGACACGGGCTTCGCCTCCCAGCCGCTGCAGAGAAACGAGACCCAGGCCGAGGCATCACTCCGATGGATGGCCGACATGGCCCGACGCCACCAGGCAGCCCTGGCCGGCAGCTTGGCCACGGGGGACAGGGGACAGGGGGACAACGTCTGGCGCAACCGCTTCTGCTTCGTCACACCCGACGGACGCTGCCAGCACTACGACAAACGGCACCTCTTCACCTACGCCGGCGAACACCTCCACTACACCCCGGGACACGAGCGCGTGGTGGTGGAATGGCAGGGCTGGCGACTGCTGCTGGCCGTATGCTACGACCTGCGCTTCCCCGTCTGGACACGCAACACCCCGGCCCACCCCTACGACGCCATCCTCTACGTGGCCAACTGGCCCGCATCGCGCATCGAGGCCTGGAGCACCCTGCTCCGCGCACGCGCCATCGAGAACCAGTCGTACGTCCTGGGCGTCAACCGCGTAGGCGACGACCCGCAATGCCACTACTGCGGCGCCTCGGCCATCATCGACCCGCGCGGACGCACCCTGGCCCAGTGCCCTCCCGACGAGGAAACCACCGCACAGGCCACCCTGGACCGCGACGCCCTCATGGCCTTCCGCGCGAAGTTCCCCGTTCTGCGCGATGCAGACGATATTAAAGAAATTAATAACACAATATAATATGGAAAAGAAACTATTACTTGGCGACGAAGCCGTGGCTCTGGGTGCACTGCATGCCGGGCTGTCGGGCGTCTATGCCTATCCGGGCACTCCCTCGACCGAGATTACGGAGTACATCCAGGCCAGTCCGCTGGCTCGCGAACGCGGCATACACAGCCGCTGGTGCACCAACGAGAAGACAGCCATGGAGGCCGCCCTGGGCATGTCCTACATGGGCAAGCGCGCACTGGTGTGCATGAAGCACGTCGGACTGAACGTCTGCGCCGACCCATTCGTCAACAGCGCCATGACGGGCGTCAACGGCGGCGTCGTAGTGCTGGTGGCCGACGACCCCTCCATGCACTCCAGCCAGGACGAGCAGGACAGCCGCTTCTACGGCCGCTTTGCCATGATACCCACCCTGGAACCCTCCAGCCAACAGGAGGCCTACGACATGATGGACTTCGCCTTCGACTACAGCGAACGCCAGTGCCTGCCCGTACTGATGCGCTTCACCACACGCATGGCACACTCCCGCGCCGTCGTCGAGGTGAAGGCCGAGCCACGCCCTGAGAACCCCCTGAACCACAACGCCGTGGCCGCCAACTGGGTGCTGCTGCCCGCCAATGCCCGCCGCCGCAACGACACGGTCACCGCCCAACAGCCCCAACTGGAAGAGGACGCCGCACAGTCGCCCTTCAACAGCCTCTCGCTCCCCGGCAAGGCCCCCCTGGGCGTCATAGCCAGCGGCATAGCCTACAACTACGTCTGCGAGTCGGGCCTGCAGGTGCCCCTGCTCAAGGTGAGCCAATATCCCCTGCCCCGCCGCCTCGTAAGGCAGATGCTGGAGTCCTGCGAGCGCGTCATGGTGGTGGAAGAGGGTCAGCCCTTCATCGAGGAACAGGTGCGCGGCGTCAGCGATAACCCCAACATCCTGGGTCGCCTCACGGGCCAGTTGCCCCGCACGGGCGAACTCACGCCCGACTGCGTACGCACCGCCCTGCGACAGGCCACCGCCAACCAGCCGACCCAGGCCGACACCCCCACCTTCGCCCCCAGCCCCATCGTAGCCCCGCGCCCGCCACAGCTGTGCCAGGGATGCGGCCACCGCGATGTCTACACAGCCCTCAACGAGGTGCTCCGCGAGTTTGACACCCCCCGCGTCTTCGGCGACATCGGATGCTACACGCTCGGCTTCCTGCCCCCCTACCGCGCCATACACTCCTGCGTCGACATGGGCGCCAGCATCACCATGGCCAAGGGCGCAGCCGACGCCGGACAGTGGCCTGCCGTGGCCATCATTGGCGACAGCACATTCACCCACTCCGGCATGACGGGCCTCCTGGATGCCATCAACGAGAATGCCGACATCACGGTCATCATCTCCGACAACCTCACCACGGCCATGACGGGCGGACAGGACTCGGCCGGCACCAACAAGTTCGAGGCCATCTGCCGCGGACTGGGCGTCAGCGAGGAACACCTCCACGTCGTAGTGCCCCTGCCCAAGAACATGCCCGAAATCACACGCATCATACGCCAGGAAATCAACTACCACGGCGTCAGCGTCATCATACCGCGCCGCGAGTGCATACAGACCTTCAAGCGACATGCGAAGGAGAAGAAGTTAAAAGGTTAAAAGGTTAAAAGGTTAAAAGGTTAAAGTGTTAAAAGGATGAAATGCGATATCATACTTTGTGGCGTGGGCGGACAAGGCATCCTCTCCATCGCCACCATCATTGGCGAAGCAGCCATGAACGAGAACCTCTACATCAAGCAGGCCGAAGTGCACGGCATGAGCCAGCGCGGAGGTGACGTGCAGTCGAACCTGCGCATCTCCAGCCAGCCCATAGCCAGCGACCTCATACCCCGCGGCGGCGCCGACGTCATCATCTCCATGGAGCCCATGGAGGCCCTGCGCTACCTGCCCTATCTGAGTCCCGACGGATGGGTCATCACTTCGAGTGCCCCCTTCGTCAACATCCCCAACTATCCTGACATCGAGCAGGTTAAGGCCGAACTCGCACAACTGCCCCACGTCGTCATGCTCGACATCGAACAGATGGCCAAGGACCACCAGGTGCCCCGCTCGGCCAACGTCATCCTGCTGGGTGCCGCGCAGCACGCCCTGGGCATCGACTACGACAAACTGGAGGCCGCCGTGCGCCGCGTCTTTGCCCGCAAGGGCGACGCCGTGGTGGAGGCCAACGTCAAGGCTCTCGCGCTGGGGAGAGAAGGTTAAAAGGTTAAAAGGTTAAAAGTTAAAAGGATGAAGACACCCATAGATAAAGCGCTGGTGGACGGACTGATAGCCCAACTGGGCATTCAGGACTTTGCAAAAGCCACCATCAGAGAAGTGAAACAAGTGGCCGCAATGGCCGAACGGGAGTCGGGCGTGGAGTTCGTCAAGATGGAGATGGGCATACCCGGACTGCCCGCCGCACGCGTCGGCGTGGAGGCACAGATCAAGGCCCTGCAGCAGGGCATAGCACACTCCTACCCCGACATACAGGGACTACCCGAACTCAAGCACCAGGCCTCGCGCTTCGTCAAGGCCTTCGTCGGTGTCGACATTTCGGCCCAGAGCTGCGTCCCCGTCTGCGGCAGCATGCAGGGCACCTTTGCCTCCTTCCTCACCTGTTCGCAGGCCGACCGCAGGCGCGACACGGTGCTCTTCATCGACCCCGGATTCCCCGTGCAGAAGATGCAGCTGCAGGTCATGGGCGTGCGCTACGAGACCTTCGACGTCTACGACTACCGCGGCCCCAAGCTGCGCGACAAGCTGGAGAGCTACCTCCGACAGGGCAACATCTGCGCCATCGTCTACTCCAACCCCAACAACCCCTCGTGGGTGTGCCTCACGGAGAGCGAACTGGAGACCATCGGACAACTGGCCACGCAGTACGACTGCATCATCATGGAGGACCTGGCCTACTTCGCCATGGACTTCCGCCAGGACCTGAGCGTGCCCTTCCAGCCACCCTACCAGCCCACCGTGGCCCGCTACACCGACAACTACATGCTGCTCATCAGCGGTTCCAAGGCCTTCTCTTATGCCGGCGAGCGCATCGGCGTGGTGTGCATCTCCGACCAGCTCTTCCATCGCCACTATCCCGACCTCTCGGAACGCTACGAGGGGCTACCCTTTGGACTGGTCTTCTCCACCCGCATGCTCTACGCCCTGAGCAGTGGCACCAGCCATTCGGCCCAGTATGCCCTGTGCGAAATGTTCCGCGCTGCCTGCGACGGCGAGTACCGCTTCCGCGACGAGGTGAAGGTCTACGGCGAACGTGCCCACCGCCTGAAGGAGATATTCCTGCGCCACGGCTTCCACATCGTCTACGACAAGGACATGGACCAGCCCGTGGCTGACGGCTTCTACTTCACCATTGGCTACCCCGGCATGACCAGCGGACAACTGGCACACGAGCTCATGTACTACGGCGTCTCGGCCATCTGCCTCGTCACCACCGGCTCGCACCAGGAGGGACTGCGCGTGTGCACATCCTTCATCGCCGACCACCAGTACGACCAGCTGGAACAGCGCATGCAGATATTCCAGGCCAACCACCCCCTGTAATCAATTAAGTTTTCCTTATAATTCTTAATTCTTAATTCTTAACTCTTAATTTTCATCCATATAATTCTTATTTCTTAATTATTAATTCTTAATTCAATCAAGCAATGAAGACAAAAACTTTCTTCACGAAAGCTACGCTGGCCGTCGCACTGGCCATCTTCAGTAGCACCGCCGCCATGGGACAACAAAGCCCGGCGGAGGAAGTAGCCACCGCAAGCCCCCAGGCCGAACAAAGAATGCTCAGGGGCATCGTACCGGACAAGGCTCCGGATTGGGTGAAGGACGTTGCCGACCGCATTCAGCTCCACGGATATGCACAAGCCGGCTACACCTACAACCACCACGACAACACCAACACCAACTCGTTTGACCTCAAACGCATCCTCTTCTGGGCAAATGCCCGCATCACCGACCGCTGGTCGTTCCTCTTCATGCACGACTTCTCGAGTGTCGTACAGGAATTCTACACAGACTTTCGCATCACCCGCAACAAGGCTCTCACCATCCGCCTGGGTCAGTTCAAGAACGGTCTGTCTCTCGAGAACCCCCTTTCCCCCACTTCCATGGAAGCCATCGACGTCTACTCCGAAGGCGTCACCTACCTGACCGGTTGCGGCAGCGACCCACTCATGGGCGTACAGTATGGCCGCGACCTGGGCCTCGCGCTCTACGGCGAGACCAACAACGCCCGACTGCGCTACGAACTGCAAGTGATAGACGGACAGGGCATCAACAAAAAGGACGGCAACAACTTCAAAGACATCATTGCCCGCATCGAATACCGTCCCGTCAAGGGACTGAACCTGGTGGCGTCGGGACAAATCGGACGAGGGCACAACGTCCTCACCGACGGCCGCACATCCGTCTACAACCCCACCATACAGAACGGGAAAGACTACAAACGCAACCGCTGGACCGTGGGCGTCGACTACAAGTCGGAGGTCGTGAACCTGCACGGCGAATACCTCGAAGGCTACGATGGCAAGGCCGTCAGCCGCGGTGCCTACCTCACGGGCTCCGTACCCCTGGGCACGCCCAAGGTGGAGTTCGTCGGTTCGTACGACTTCTTCAACTTCAACACCGCCCTGGGCCAAGACCAGCACAAGGCCATCGCCGGTCTGCAGTATTGGTTCTTCAAGAAGTGCCGCCTGCAAGTGCAGTACGTCTACAAGAGCGCCTATCTGACAGGTCGCGCCGATGCTCCCGGCACCCAGTTTGTGCATGGCAGCAACCACGCCCTCATGTGCCAGCTCCAAGTGCGCTTCAATTAACCCGCCCCGTGCATTAAGCGTCAGCTTAATCCCCCTCGTCAATTCTTAATTCTTAACTCATAATTCTTAATTAAATAAGAAACCATGTTCATCAAAATACTTCTGACCATCATATTCCTGGCCATCATGGTAGGTGTTGGCCTCTACTCCCGCAAGCAAGCCGCCAGTGTGGAAGGCTTCGTACTCGGCGGACGCTCCGTAGGTCCCTGGCTCACGGCCTTTGCCTTCGGCACCAGTTACTTCTCCGCAGTAGTCTTCGTGGGCTACGCCGGACAGTTCGGATGGAAATACGGTCTCTCCGCCACATGGATAGGCATCGGCAATGCCGTCATCGGCTCCCTCCTGGCCTGGATGCTGCTGGGCCGCCGCACCAAACTCATGACCCAGCACATCGAGAGCCGCACCATGCCCGACTTCTTCGGCACGCGCTTCCAGAGCCAAGGCCTGCGCGTCGTGGCCTCCGTCATTGCCTTCATCTTCCTCATCCCCTACACGGCCGGCGTCTACAAGGGCATATCCACCCTCTTCGAGATGGGCTTCGGCATACCCTACGAATACTGCGTCATCATCATGGCCGCCCTCACGGCCATCTACGTCATCCTCGGCGGCTACAAGGCCACGGCCATGAACGACTTCATCCAGGGCATCATCATGCTCTTCGGCATCGTGGCCGTCATCATAGCCGTGCTGGCCTCGCAGGGCGGACTTTCGGAAGCCGTGCGCAAGTTGGCTGAAATGCCTGGCGACGACGGGCAGACGGGTGTCTTTGCCTCATGGTTCGGCCCCTACCCCTTGGGACTGCTCGGCGTGGTCATACTGACGTCGCTGGGCACCATGGGCCTGCCCCAGATGGTGGGCAAGTTCTATAGCATCACCGACGAACGAGCCATCCGCCGCGGCACCATCATCTCCACGGTGTTTGCCTTCGTGGTGGCCGGCGGCTGCTACTTCCTGGGCGGCTTCGGTCGGCTCTACGACCCCGTCATTGCCGAGAACGGCAAGATAGCCTTCGACTCCATCGTGCCCGCCATGCTCGTGCAGCTGTCGCCGGCACTCATCGCCCTGGTGGTGCTGCTGGTGCTCTCTGCCTCCATGTCCACGCTGGCCTCGCTGGTGCTCACCTCCAGTTCCACCATGACCCTCGACCTCATCTATCGCGACAAGAAAGCCCTGCCCGGCGAGGTGGAGGAAGGCAGCATCGACGACACCGTGTCCGAGCACATCGAACGCCGCAAGGTGGTCATCATGCGCGTGCTCATCGTCTTCTTCATCGTCATCTCCCTCATGCTGGCCCTCAATCCGCCCACCTTCATAGCCCAACTGATGGGCATCTCGTGGGGCGCACTGGCAGGTGCCTTCCTGGCCCCCTTCATGCTGGGCCTCTACTGGCGCCGCGCCACCACGGCCAGCGTCTGGGCCTGCTTCGCATGGGGCGTGGGCATCACGGTGCTGAACATGCTCCTGGGCAACCCCATCAGTCCCATCGACTGCGGCGCCATAGCCATGCTGGGCGGTTTCCCCGTGGTGGTGCTGGTGAGTCTGTTCTCGCCACAAATGCCGAAGACCGACGTCGACCGCATGTTCCAATGCTACGAAAAATAGAGAGTAACAAAGATAAATACTTGCCCATACGCAGAAAAAATTGTAATTTTGCATGGGACAAACCTTAAAACGAAAGAAAAAATGATTTGGAATCCCAATAAAGAATGCATGAGCCGCGACGAGAGAAGCGCCTTGCAAGGAAAGCGCCTGCACAAGATTGTGGAGTACGTCTATCACAATGTGCCCTTCTATCGCCACAAGTTGCAGGAGATGGACATACGCCCCGATGACATCCAGACCATCGAGGACATCACGAAACTGCCCTTCACCACCAAGAAGGATCTCCGCGACAACTATCCCTTCGGCCTGCAGGCAGCGCCGCAGAGCGAAATCATACGCATACACGCCTCCAGCGGCACCACCGGCAACCCCACCATCGTGGGCTACACCCGAAAGGACATCGGAGTCTGGAGCGAGTGCATGGCCCGTTGCCTGACGGCCTACGGAGTGACGCGCGACGACATCTTCTCCGTCTCCTACGGCTACGGACTCTTCACGGGCGGACTGGGTGCCCACTACGGCGTGGAGCACATAGGTGCATCAGTCATTCCGGCCAGTACGGGCAACACCGAGAAACACCTGAAACTCATCCGCGACCTGGGCATCACGGGCCTGGCCTGCACCCCGTCCTATGCCCTCTACCTGGCCGAGACCATGGACAAACTGGGCATCCGGAAGGAAGACCTTAAACTGCGCGTGGGTGCCTTCGGTGCCGAACCCTGGACCGAAAAGATGCGACAGGAGATTGAGTCGCGCCTCGGACTGAAAAGCTTCAACCTCTATGGTCTGTCCGAAATCATGGGCCCCAGCGTCAGCTACGAATGCCAGATGCAGAACGGGTCGCACATCTGCGAGGACCACTTCTATCCCGAAGTCATCAACCCCGTCACACTGGAACCGCTGCCTCTGGGTCAGACCGGCGAACTTGTCTTCACTACGCTGACCAAGGAGGGCATGCCCGTGCTGCGCTACCGCACACGCGACCTTTGCAGCCTCATGCCCGGCACCTGCGACTGCGGCCGCACCGAGGTGCGCATGGGACGCATCCAGGGCCGTTCCGACGACATGCTCATCATCCGCGGCATCAACGTCTTCCCCTCGCAGGTGGAGAGCGTGGTGCTCAGCATGCCCGAGTTTGCTCCGCGCTACTTGCTGGTGGTGGACCGCGTCAACAATCTCGATACGCTGCAGGTGCAGGTGGAACTCCGAGAGGAAGTCTTCACCTCCACATTCGACACGCCCGCTGCCGTCGACGACCTGGAGAAGCGCCTGGCCGCCAAGCTCAAGAGCGTGCTCAGCATCGCCGCCAAGGTGCAACTCAAGGCCCCCGGCACCATCGAACGCAGCCAGGGCAAGAGTGCACACGTCATAGACAAACGTAAACTATAAGCTATAATGAGTAATTACTTTAATCCTGAATTTGAAACTCTGACGCGCGAGCAGATTGAGGCCCTCCAGTTGGAGCGACTGCAGAAGACCGTGCGCCACTGCATGAACAACGAATTCTATCGAAAGAAATTTGCCGAGGCTGGCATCACGCCCGACGACATCAAGTCGCTGGCCGACGTGCGCCGTCTGCCCTTCACCACGAAACAGGACCTCCGCGACACCTACCCCTTCGGCATGGCTTGCGTGCCCATTCGCGACTGTGTCCGCCTCCACTCCTCCAGTGGCACCACTGGCAACCCCACCGTCATCCTCCACACCCAGCACGACCTCGACGAGTGGGCCAACCAGGTGGCACGTAACCTCTGGATGGTGGGCCTGCGCCCCGACGACGTGTTCCAGAACTCGTCGGGCTACGGCATGTTCACCGGCGGACTGGGCTTCCAGTACGGTGCCGAACGCATGGGCATGCTGACCGTACCTGCCGCAGCGGGCAACTCCCTGCGACAGATTAAGTTCATCAAGGACTTTGGCACCACGGCCATCCACGCCGTGCCCAGCTATGTCACCCGTCTGTACGAAGTAATGAAGGAGGAAGGCGTAGACCCGCGCCGCGACACGAAGCTGAAGGTGCTGGCCATCGGTGCCGAGCCCCACAGCGAGGAACAGCGCCGACGCATCGAAGACATGATGGGCGTGAAGGCCTACAACTCCTTCGGTATGTCGGAAATGTGCGGTCCGGGCGTGGGCTTCGAGTGCCCCGAACAGAATGGCATGCACTTCTGGGAGGACTACTACATCGTGGAGATTGTAGACCCGGAGACTCTGGAACCGGTGCCCGACGGCGAGATTGGCGAACTGGTGCTGACGACGCTCTGCCGCGAGGCTATGCCCCTCCTGCGCTACCGCACTCGCGACCTCACCCGAGTATTGGGCCGGACGTGCCCCTGCGGCCGCAACCATGTGCGCCTCGACCGCATGAAGGGCCGCTCGGACGACATGATGGTGCTGCGCGGCGTCAACATCTTCCCGATACAGATAGAGAAGATACTCATGCAATTCAACGAACTGGCCAACAACTACCTCATCACGCTCACCACCGACGAGGAGAACGACAACATGACGGTGGAGGTCGAACTCGCACATTCCACCGACGACTACGCTCATTTGCAGTCGCTGGAGAAGGAGATTCGCCGCCGCCTGAAGGACGAGATACTGCTGACGCCCATCGTCAAGCTGGTGCCCCTGGGCACACTGCCCGTAAGCGAAGGCAAGGCCGTCCGCGTCGTTGACAAGCGCAAAGTCTATCAGTAACCCATCGTGAATTGTGCATCGTGAATTCTTAATTCTTAAATCTTAATTCTTAGTTTTTCACTATGACCATCCATCAACTATCCATCTTCATCGAGAACCGCAGCGGTACGCTCATCAAGGTCCTCGAAGCCTTCAAGGAAGCAAAAATCCAACTCATTGCCTCCACCATTGCCGATACGGCAGAGTACGGAATCCTGCGCATCGTTTGTGCCGAACCCATGCGCGCCTGCGAAGAGTTGAAGAAGGCCGGTATTGCCGTTGCCCTTTCCGATGTCTTCGCCCTGCAACTCGACAATAAGCCCGGTTCGGCTGCCGACGTCATCAAGCTCTTCAGCCAGGCTGGCATCAGCATCACCTACATCTACACGTTCCTGATGCGCGGTAAGGGCATACTCGTCTTCCGCACCAACAACACCGACCTCGCACGGAAGACCATTGCCGAAAACAACCTACCCTACATCGCCGAGGGCGACCTCGCCGAGTGGGCCTAAGCAGGACCACGAACTACAGAAGAGGCTGTGTCAATACAAAAACGACACAGCCTTTTCTATTATACCACGAATTACACGAATTAAACGAATAGTTATACCCAGGAAATAGTATACCACGAATTACGCGAATACCACGAATTATCTACGGAATATTCGGCCGATGCGCTTGATGATAGGCAATTCGGGCGAAAGGCTGCGCCACGAGAAGGCTACCGACAAGAGCAGGCACA
>CAMOUQ010000059.1 GCA_946626595.1 uncultured Prevotellaceae bacterium
GGCAATTCGGGCGAAAGGCTGCGCCACGAGAAGGCTACCGACAAGAGCAGGCACAGGAGGCCCAGCAGATACTTCCATACGGTGGGAGCCCACAGGCAGATGACGACCGTGAGGCCGAGGAGAATGGCCTGCGGCAGGATGAGCCGGAGAGTGCGCAGACGCAAATGAACGTGATAATAGGCACCGTAGACCGAACTTATCATCAAGAGGTCGAACAGCGCAACCAACGACAGGGCAACGCCGGAACCCGTAAGGCCGAAGTGAGAATAACCCAGACACAGAAGCACGACGAAAACAACGTCATACACGCACTCCATGATGAGGAAAAGCCACGAATCGCCCTTGGCCAGCGAAGTGTAGGCAATGGGGACACTGACCGCACGGAAGAACATATAGAACACCGCACACACCGACATGGGCACCACGGGCAGGAAACGGCTGTCGTAGAGCAACCTAATGACCCAAGGCATGAACAAGACGAAGACGATTAGCACGGGAGCAATGAGCAGCACGCACACGTCGACCTGCTGATTGATGGCATGGTTCAGGCGCTCCGTATTGTGGTTGATGCTGGAGAGGCGCGGGAAGAAGTCTGTGTCTACGGCCTTGAATATCATGCCGGCATAGGTCACCATCAGTCCGTAGCCCACGCTGTAGAGTCCCACGATGCGGTCGTCGCCCAAGTACTTGAACACCTCGCCCGTAGCCATAGCACCAGCCACACCGGCCAGCACATAGGGGATGCCGATGCGAATGAGGGGCCAACCTTCGCGAATGACACGCGGAGAAAAGAGACTGACCAAATATCGATAGATGCGCACCGAGAAGAACAGATGGATGAGGGCCGTGGCCCAACCGCAAAGCACCAGCGAGAAGACGATGCCTCGCAGGCCAAACACATAATAAAGAGGAATGGTGAAGACCAGCGTAGAGATGGCCGAAAACACCTCGATGACAGCCACGGTGCGCAAGCGGCGCAGTCCCTTCAGCAGCGCACACTCGACTGCCTCGATGGGCAAAGAGGCCACGAACAGGGCCAGGAACATGATTTCCAGTCGGTGATGCTCGCCTTCGGGGAAATAATAGTCGTTGAACCAGGAGGCAAAGAAAAAGCAAATACTGAAGGCCAACAGGGCCGACCATACGCTCCAGGTGCGGATGACGCCCACAAAGTGGCGCATATCCTCGTCCGTCCCCACCTCGAATATCTCCGAAATCTTCTGCACGGCATAGAACGAAATGCCGAAGTTGGTCCAGGCATTCACGACATCGGCAATGTTCATGAAGCGCTTGTTCAGTCCCATGCCGGCCTCGCCCAGCAGACGGGCCGTAAGCTTATTGCGCAAGAGGGCCACAAGGATGGTCAATCCCTGCACGCCACCAAAGATGCCCGTATACTTTAATACATGGCCGTAGCTGTCGTCTTGCTGCCTGTGTTCCATAAATCGGGTGCAAAGATAGTGCAAACAGCGCGAAATACCAAATTAAATTTGCGTTTTCGCATAGTTTTTCGTACCTTTGTCGCCCGATATATAATAAAGTAAGGTAAAAATAAGGTAAAGAAAGATGAAAACATTTGTATTTCCTGGTCAGGGTGCCCAGTTTACGGGCATGGGCAAGGACCTCTACGACAACAACCAACAGGCACACGACCTGCTGGAGAGAGCGAATGAGATTTTGGGATTCCGCATCACCGATATCATGTTCGAAGGTACGGCCGACGAACTGAAGCAAACCCGCGTGACACAGCCTGCAGTATTCCTGCACAGTGTCATCAGTGCTATGTGCCTGGGCGAAGATTTCCAGCCCGACATGGTGGGCGGCCACTCGCTGGGCGAATTCAGCGCACTGGTAGCAGCCGGAGCACTCGACTTTGAGGACGGACTGCGTCTGGTGTTTGCTCGTGCACAGGCCATGCAGAAGGCTTGCGAGGCACGTCCCAGCACCATGGCAGCCATCATCGGCCTGCCCGACGAAGAGGTGGAGAAGGTCTGCCGCGAGGTGGCCGAAGAGAAGGGTGCCATCGTGGTTCCGGCCAACTACAACTGCCCCGGCCAGCTGGTCATCAGCGGTGAGGTGGAGGCCATCAACGAGGCTTGCACCCGACTGAAGGAAGCCGGTGCCAAGCGCGCCCTGCCCCTGCCCGTAGGCGGAGCATTCCATTCGCCCCTGATGCAACCCGCCAAGGACGAACTGCAGAAGGCCATCGAGGCTACGGAGTTCAAGACTCCCCGCTGCCCCATCTACCAGAACGTAGACGGAAAGGCCCACATCGAGGCACAGGACATCAAGCAAAACCTCATTGCCCAGCTGACGGCCAGTGTCAGATGGACACAAGAGGTGCAGTCGATGCTCGAAGCCGGTGCTACGGAATTCGTAGAGTGCGGCCCCGGCAAAGCCCTGCAGGGCATGATCGGGAAGATTGCAAAAGGACGTGAGGACTTAGTAATCCGTGGCTTGTAAGAGATACATCTGGATAGCATTGGCATGGGGCCTGATGGCTTCATGCCAATGTCGTCAGCAAAGAACAGATAGTACTATGGACGCATCCGAAAAGATTATCATTTACCAAGTGCTGCCGCGCTTGTTCGGCAACGAGAACCGCACCTGCCAGGCAGGAGCTTCGAAACAGGTGAATGGATGTGGCAAGATGGGCGACTTCAACCAGCGTGCCCTGGAGCAAATCAGGAGCCTGGGAGCCACCCACATCTGGTACACCGGCATCATCGAACATGCCACACAGACCGACTATTCGCTCTATGGCATCGAGCCCGACAACCCAGCCGTCGTGAAGGGACAGGCAGGTTCGCCCTATGCCATTCGCGACTATTATGACGTAGACCCCGACATTGCCACAAGCATTCCGGCCCGCATCCACGAATTCGAGCAACTGGTAAAGCGCACCCATAAGGCAGGCATGAAGGTCATCATCGACTTTGTGCCCAACCACGTGGCCCGCCAATATCACAGCGACGCCAAGCCCGAGGGA
Organism: uncultured Prevotellaceae bacterium; assembly: GCA_946626595.1. GTDB lineage: Bacteria > Bacteroidota > Bacteroidia > Bacteroidales > Bacteroidaceae > Physcousia. Next base: position 2,990 of record CAMOUQ010000059.1, read on the forward strand.
GTGGAAGACCTGGGAGAAGGCGACGACCAGAACGTTGCATTCTCGCCCCAGAACAACTTCTACTACCTGCCCGGACAGCAGTTCCGCATCGAAGGCATGGACCTGGGCGACTACCACGAAATGCCAGCCCGCGCCACTGGCAACGACCAGTTTACGGCCCAGCCCAACCAAAACGACTGGTACGAAACCGTGAAGCTGAACTATGGCGTCGACTACGTCAATGGCCGCACGCCCCACTTCGACCCCGTGCCCCGCACCTGGAAGCAGATGCTCCACATCCTGCAGTATTGGGCCGACAAGGATGTCGACGGATTCCGCTGCGACATGGCCGAAATGGTTCCCGTGGAGTTCTGGAAGTGGGCCATAACGCAGGTGAAGGCCTTGCATCCCGAGATTATCTTCATTGCCGAAATCTATAATCCGGGCGAATATCAGAACTACATCCAGCAGGGACACTTCGACTACCTCTACGACAAAGTGGGCATGTACGACTGTCTGCGCGCCGTCACTCAGGGCAATGCCCAGGCCAGCGACATCACGCGCCAGTGGCAACAGACCGACAGCATCCGCCCGCACATGCTCTACTTCCTGGAGAACCACGACGAGCAGCGCCTGGCCAGCGACTACTTCGCAGGCGACGGCGACCTTGGCCGCGCTCCCATGATCGTTGCAGCCTGTCTGGGCACCAACCCCACAATGATATACTTCGGTCAGGAACTGGGCGAACGAGGCATGGACGCCGAGGGATTCAGCGGCCGCGACGGACGCACCACAATTTTCGACTATTGGATGGTGGATGCAGTGCGACGCTGGCGCAACAAGGGTCGCTTCGACAACCGCCAACTCACGCCTAAGGAGGTCAGCCTGCAGCAGTTCTACAGCCGACTGCTGGGACTCTGCAACAGCGAAGCCGCCATCCGCGAGGGCGAAATGTACGACCTGATGTATGCCAACCTTCGCAGCGAGCACTTCAACCCTGGCAAGCAATTTGCCTTCGTCCGACATCACAAGGGCGAGGTCATCCTGGTTGTGGTCAACTTCGACGACCAAGATGCCGAGGTGGAAATCAACATCCCGAAGCATCTTTTCGAGTACTTCGGACTGCCCGAGGTGGACTGCGTGCATGCCGAAGGCTTGATAACGGGCTGCCCCTACAACATCTCGTTCAGCAGCAAGCAGCCCACGCGCCTGCTCGTGCCCGCCAACAACGGACGGCTGCTGAAGTTCCGGATTAAGGAATAGAGATTAAAGGATTAGAGATTAGGGATTTAATGATTAGGGATTAGGGATTAGGATTATGGAGAAAAAAGAATTTGACGCACAGACGGCTCGCGACTATTGCATGCAATACGGCTTGGTGGTGGGCGTGCTTTGCAGCGCCAGCTTTCTTTGTTCCATGTACGGCACCGCCTACCTGTTTCTGGGCCATGTGGGCAATCTGCTGGGCATCGTGGCATTCGTCACTGCCGGCACGCTCATTCGCCACTATGGTCGCCAGATGGGTCGCCTGACCTTTGGCCGGAGTTGCTACATGGCCATGCTCACCTACGTCTTTGCCATCATGGTGGTGGCAGTGGTGCAATACGTTTACTTCCGCTTTTTGGACGGTGGCCGACTGGGCGAACAGGTGCTGCAAGTCTTGCAGATGCCCGAATACCGCCAGTGGATGCAGCAGATGGTTCCCGGGCAGGACCTCGACGAACTGATGGGCCAGATGATTCGCATGACGCACCAGCCCGAACGCATCACCCTGCAACTGATGTGGATGAATCTGGTCTTTGCCCTGATGCTGCTGGTGCCCACGGCCTTGATGGGCAGTCGAAAATAAGAAAAAAAGAGGATTACAACAGACAATAGAGAAAAATGGACATATCAGTAATTGTACCTCTCTATAATGAGGAAGAATCGATTGGCGAACTCTACGAATGGATTGAGCGCGTGATGCGGGCGAATGGCTTCACCTACGAAGTCATCTTTGTCAACGACGGCTCCACCGACGCCTCGTGGCAAATCATCGAGCAACTGCAGCAAGCGCACCCCGAGACGGTGCATGGCATCAAGTTCCGCCGCAACTACGGCAAGAGCCCGGCCCTCTTTTGCGGCTTCGAGCTGGCCCAGGGCGACGTGGTCATCACCATGGACGCCGACCTGCAGGATTCGCCCGACGAGATACCCGAACTGCGGCGCATGATTGTGGAGGACGGATACGACCTGGTGAGCGGCTGGAAGATGAACCGCAGTCAGGGCGACCCCCTGTCGAAGACCATCCCCACGAAGCTCTTCAACGCCACGGCCCGCATGGTCAGCGGCATCCACAACCTCCACGACTTCAACTGTGGACTGAAGGCTTACCGCCGCGATGTGGTGAAGAACATCGAGGTCTACGGCGAGATGCACCGCTACATTCCCTATCTGGCCAAGAATGCCGGATTCAGCCGCATCGGCGAGAAGCGTGTCCACCATCAGGCCCGCAAGCACGGCAAGTCGAAGTTCATGGGCTGGAACCGCTTTGTCAACGGTTACCTCGACCTCCTCAGCCTGTGGTTCCTCGACAGCTTCGGACTGAAGCCCATGCACGTCTTCGGCTTCATCGGCACGCTCATGTTCCTGCTTGGTTTTGTGGCCACCATCACGGTCGGAGCCATGAAGCTCTATTGCCTGGCCAAGGGCATTCCAGCCCACCTGGTTACTGAGTCGCCTTACTTCTACATCGCACTCACGATGATGATTCTGGGCACGCAGCTCTTCGTGGCTGGTTTCCTGGGCGAACTCATCAGCCGCAATTCGCCGGAGCGCAATAAATACCAGATTGAGGAAACGATATGAGGGGTTAAAAGGTTAAAAAGTTAAAAGGTTAAAAGGTTAAAAGGTTCTTGCTCCGCGGTGCTACGCTAGCGAACAAGTTCGAGCGAAAATGTTAAAGGGTTAAGGAGATGAGAAACACAATGAAAGGACATTGGAACAAATGTAGAAAGGCAATGGGCGCCCTTCTCATTTTCTCATTTTCTCATTTTCTCATTCTCTCTTGCGAGGGCATCGACTGCACACTCGACAATGTAGTGGCTATGAAGATAGGCTTCTACAACTCCGAGTCCAAGGTCGCCGTCTCCATCACCGATGCCGTCGACGTCACTGCCGAAGGCACCGACTCCCTGCTCCTCAACCAGGAGCGCAACGTCCAGACCCTATCCCTGCCCATGAGCTACTGGCAGGAGGCCGACACCCTGCGCCTGCAGTTCAGCGGCAGCGACGAGGAAGGCAACAGCTACGCCTACCACATCGTCCTGCGCATCAACAAGACCAACCTGCCACACTTCGAGTCGCCCGACTGCCCCACCGTCATGTTCCACGAAATCAGCTCGATAGACTACGACGACCCCTACAAGCTCGCCGACTCCATCGTCGTGGACAATCCCACCGTAAACTATGCATCACTCGAGAACGTCAAGATATATCTGCGCGGCAGTGCTGATTAGCCTGTCATGCCTCACTGGCTCGGCACGCGAGAAGGAAGCCCCCATCCCCAAGGCTCCCCTCTTCTGTGGTGCTGCCGTCTTCGCAGACTTGTCCGGTCCCGTGATGAAGGCCGTCGGAGCACGCTTCGACCAGCTCGAAGTGGGCGCCCGCCTGAACTTCCGCGACCACTACTTCCCCATCTGCGAACTGGGCATCGGCGAAAGCAACCGCGAGGGCCGCGAGAACAACAACCAATTCCACACCCGCGCCCCCTACTATCGCGTCGGCATGGACTACAATATCAACCGCAAGCACAACGGCAACCGCCTCATGGTGGGCCTCCGATACGGATTCACCGGTTTCAAGTACGACTTCTCCGACCCAGAGTTTGCCGACCCCGTCTGGACCAGCGGCACCCCCGGTCTTTCCATGAAGAACATGAAGGCCAAGACAGGATGGCTCGAAGCCTCCATCGGTTGCGAGACCAAGTTGTGGTCGTTCATCCGCCTCGGATGGAACTTCCGCTTCAAGATGCGCCTCCACCAGAGCGCCAATGCCAGCGGCGAGCCCTATTACACCCCAGGCTTCGGCAAGAACGGGTCCAGCACATTCGGCGGCACGGTCAACCTCATTTTCGACGTCGGCAAGACCATCAAGAAGACCAAAGCAGAAATCGTGAACGAAGTGATAAGCGAAAAGTGACTTTCCTATTTATATTAATATAGTATAATGATAAGCAACAAATACAAATGGCCGCTGAAGGCCCTCTTCCTGGCACTGCTCATTGCCGGCACCGTGTGGACCCTCCGCCACCACATGCCCCACAACGCCCACTATCAACGGAGTGAAGGCGCCATCTTCGGCACCGTGTGGCACGCCACCTACCAGAGCGACTCGCTGCTCGACGAGGCCATCCTGGCCGAACTGCAGGCCGTGGACGCATCGCTCTCGATGTTCAACCCCCAGTCCACGCTGAGCCGCATCAACCAAGGCACCAGCCTACAGACCGACTCCCTGCTGCGCATCGTGCTCACCCAGGCACACCAAATCAGCCAGGCCACCAACGGAGCTTTCGACGTCACCGTGGCCCCGCTGGTCAACGCATGGGGCTTCGGGTTCAAGAACGGCACCCTGCCCGACTCCGCCCAGGTCGACTCCCTGCTCCAGTTCGTAGGCTGGCAGGGCGTGGAACTGCGTGGCGACAGCCTCCTGAAGGCCGACCCCCGCATGGTCATCGACCTCAGCGCCATAGCCAAAGGCTTCGGTGTCGACCAAGTGGCCGCCCTCTTCCGCCGCCGCGGCATCCGCAACTACATGATTGAAATCGGAGGCGAAGTGGCCCTCAGCGGCCAGAATACCCGACAGCAGCCCTGGAGCATCGGCGTGAACAAACCCGTCGAGGACAGCACCAGCACCAACCAGGACATTCAGACCATACTCCAACTCACCGACTGCGCCCTGGCCACCAGCGGCAACTACCGCAACTTCTACGTCAGCCCCGACGGGCGCAAGCTGGCCCACACCATCGACCCCCACACCGGCCATCCCGTCCAGCACAGCATCCTCTCCAGCACCGTCGTAGCCCCCACCTGTGCCATGGCCGACGCCTTTGCCACAGCCTTCATGGTGATGGGTCTCGACTCTGCCCGCCAGGTCCTCTCGCGCCAACCGCAGCTCAAGGCCTACTTCATCTACAGCGACGCTCACGGCCAGATCCGCACCTGGAGCACAATCGACAATAAACAATAGCCCCCTCTCACCTTCTCACCTTCTCATTTTCTCATTTTCTCACCTTCTCATTTTCTCATTCTCTCATTTTCATGCAAAACCCTTTTCTCAATAAGACCTACGGCACCCCATTCGACACCGTCCCCTTCGACCAAATCCGCTTCGAGCACTACGAAGAAGCCATGATGGAAGGCATGAAGCGCGACGTGGCCGACATACAGCGCATCACGCAGAATCCCGAAGCCCCCACCTTCGAGAACACCATCATACCCAAGGGCGACCGCACTCTGTCGAAGGTCACCAACACCTTCTTCAACCTCATCAGTGCCAACACCGACGACCAGATGGACGCCCTGGCACAAAAGATGACCCCCATCCTGACCGAGCACAGCAACCGCATGATGCTCGACCCCGACCTCTGGCTGCGCGTCAAGGCCGTACACGACAACCACCGCCCACTCGACACCGAGGAGACCACCCTGCTCGACAACATGTATCAGTCCTTCGTGCGTCACGGAGCCCTGCTCAGCGACACCGACAAGCAGCGCTTCACCCAGCTGCAGATGGAACTGAGCCAGGTGACCCTGCAGTTCCAGCAGAACATGCTTCGCGACACCAACGCCTTCCGCCTCCACGTCACTGACCCGTCGCAACTCTCCGGACTGCCCGAGCGCCAGCGCGAGGCAGCAGCCGAGACAGCCCGCGAGGCCGGACTCGAGGGATGGGTCTTCACCCTGCAAAGCCCCAGCTACGGCCCCTTCATGACCTATGCCGACAACCGCGAGCTGCGCCAACAGATGTACATGGCCCACATGACCCTCTGCACCCACGAAGGCGACAACAACAACCTGCCCCTCATCCCGCGCATCGTCAACCTGCGCCGTCAGCTGGCCAACATCCTCGGCTACAAGACCTTTGCCGACTTCATCCTCGAGCGCCGCATGGCACAGGACACGGCCCACGTCCAGCACCTCCTCCACGACCTCCTGCAGGCCTACCTCCCCACCGCCCGTCGCGAACTGGAGGAAGTCACCGCCCTGGCCCGCGAGACCGAAGGCCCCGACTACGAACTCCGCCCCTGGGACTTCTCCTACTACAGCCAGAGGCTGAAGATGCAGCGCTACAACATCGACAGCGAGATGCTGCGCCCCTACTTCGAGCTCTCCCGCGTCAAGCAGGGCGTCTTCGGCCTGGCCACGCGCCTCTACGGCATCACCTTCCACCTGCGCCAGGACATCGCCGTCTACCATCCCGACGTCGAGGCATGGGAAGTGCGCGACCACGACGGCACCACACTGGGCATCCTCTACACCGACTTCCATCCCCGCCCCTCCAAGCAGAGCGGAGCCTGGATGACCACCTACAAGGAACAATGGTTCGACGAGGACGACGGCAGCGACAGCCGCCCCCACGCCTCCATCACCATGAACCTCACCAAGCCCACCTCCTCTAAGCCAGCCCTGCTCACCCTGGGCGAGGTGGAGACCTTCCTACACGAGTTCGGCCACGCCCTCCACGCCCTCTTCTCGCGCGTCCGCTTCGAGAGTCTCTCCTGCACCAATGTCTACTGGGACTTCGTGGAACTGCCCAGCCAGTTCATGGAGAACTTCGCCATCGAGCCCGACTTCCTCAACACCTTCGCCCGCCACTACCAGACCGGCGAACCCATGCCCCAGCAGCTCATCGACCGCATCATACGCAGCAAGAACTTCCTGGCCGGATACGCCTGTGTCCGCCAGGTCAGCCTCGGCCTGCTCGACATGGCCTACTACACCCTCACCGACGACTTCCAAGGCGACGTCCTCGCCTTCGAGCGCCAGGCCATGGCCCCCTGCCGCCTCATGCAGTCCGTGCCCGAGGCCTGCATGTCGGCCCAGTTCGGCCACATCATGAGTGGAGGCTACGCCGCAGGCTACTACAGCTACAAGTGGGCCGAGGTGCTCGATGCCGACGCCTTCTCCGTCTTCCAGCGCGAGGGCATCTTCAACCGCCAGGTGGCCCAGCGACTGCGCGACGAGGTGCTCTCCCGCGGAGCCACCGAACCGCCCATGACCCTCTACCGCCGCTTCCGCGGACAGGAGCCCACCATCGATGCCCTGCTGCGGCGAAATGGAATTGAGAAAGGTTAAAGGGTTAAAATGTTAAAATGTTAAAAGGTTAAAGGGTTAAAATGTTAAAAGGTTAATGTGAATTATGGACTATGATCTGAAGCAACGCGAGCTCGACCAGCGCTACCTGCGCATGGCCGCCATCTGGGCCGAGAACAGCTACTGCCAGCGTCGGCAGGTCGGCGCCCTCATCGTGAAGGAAAAGATGATTATCAGCGACGGCTACAACGGCACGCCCTCGGGCTTCGAGAACGTCTGCGAAGACGAGAACGGACTCACCAAGCCCTACGTGCTCCACGCCGAAGCCAACGCCATCACCAAGATAGCCCGCTCGGGCAACAACTCCGACGGAGCCACACTCTACGTCACCGACTCCCCCTGCATCGAGTGCGCCAAACTCATCATCCAGGCAGGCATACGCCGCGTCGTCTACGCCCGACAGTACCGACTCACCGATGGCATCGAACTCATGCGCCGCGCAGGCATCGAGCTGGTGCTGATGGAAGGGTAAAAAGGGTTAAAATGTTAAAAGGTTAAAATGTTAAAAGGTTAAAGGGTTAAAATGAAGAATTCTCGCCTCATACCGCTGCTGATGGCCGTGTCCACCGTACTGGGCATCGTTGTCGGCACATTCTATGCCAACCACTTCTCCGGCAACCGCCTGAGCATCATCAACACGGGCAGCAACAAAATCAACTACCTCCTCCAGATGGTCGACAACCAGTACGTCGACACCGTCGACATGAACGACCTCGTCGAGCAAGCCATGCCCAAGATACTCTCCGAGCTCGACCCCCACTCCATGTACATCCCCTCCACCGACGCCGAGGAGGCGAACGAAGACCTCAAGGGCAGTTTCTCTGGCGTGGGCATCAGCTTCAACATGCAGAAAGACACCGTCAACGTCATGGGCGTCATACCCGGCGGCCCCGCCGAGAAGGTCGGCATCATGCCCGGCGACCGCATCACCCGCGCCGACACCGTCAACCTCATCGGCATCTCCCAGCACGACGTCATCCGCCACCTCAAGGGCCAGAAAGGCACCGTAGTCCGCCTCACCGTAGTCCGCCGCGGACGCCGCCAGCCCCTCACCTTCAACGTCGTCCGAGGCGACATACCCGTCAAGAGCATCGACGCCGCCTACATTCTCCGCGACCATACAGGCTACATCCGCGTCAAGAGCTTCGGCGAACAGACCTACTCCGAATTCATGATAGCCATGGCCCAGCTCAGAGTCGACGGCATGAAGAACCTCATCCTCGACCTCCGCGGCAACCGGGGCGGCTACATGCACATCGCCATACAGATGGCCAACGAATTTCTCCAGGGCCACCAACTCATCGTCTACACCCAAGGCCGCAAGTCGCCCCGCGAAGACTACTACAGCGACGGCCGCGGCTCCTTCCAGCAGCTGCCCCTGACCGTGCTCATCGACGAAGGCTCGGCCTCCAGCAGCGAGATAGTAGCCGGAGCCCTCCAGGACAACGACCGCGCCACCATCATCGGTCGCCGCTCCTTCGGCAAGGGCCTCGTGCAGCAACCCATGGAGTTCAAGGACGGCAGCGTCGTGCGCCTCACCATAGCCCGCTACTACACCCCCTCCGGCCGCTGCATACAGAAGCCCTACCAGCCCGGCCACGACGAAGACTACGAGAACGAACTCATCGAGCGCTACGAGCGCGGCGAATACTTCACCCAGGACAGCATCCAACAGAGCGGTCCCGCCTACAAGACCCGCCAGGGCCGCACCGTCTACGGCGGAGGTGGCATCACGCCCGACATCTTCGTGCCCGAGGACACCAGCGCCCTCACCTCCTACTATCGCGAAGCCGTTTTCGACGGCCACATCCGCCAGTTCGCCTTCGACTACACCGACGACAACCGCTCCACCCTGCAGCGCCTCACCAGCGTCGACGAACTCGAGCGCCACCTCCAGCGCCAGGGCCTGCTGGAGCGCTTCGCAGCCTACGCCGAGACCCAGGGCCTCCGCCGCCGCAACCTCATGCTCTATCGCAGTCGCCACCTCTTCGAACGCGCCATCATCGGCAGCATCATCTATAATGCCCGCCCCATAGAGGACTACATCAAATACTACAACGAAGAAGACCGCACCGTGCTACGCGCCCTGCAGGTGTTCGAAGAGTAGGCAGAGTGCAAATTACCAATTGCAAAAATGCAAAAATGCAAAAATGCAAAAAGACGGCAAACGTTGCAATAACGCTCCGGCCTTTTTGCATTTTTGCATTTTTGCATTTCGTTTCGGGGGCCCCATGGCCCTATAATTATAATTATAGCAATCTAGATATTATATTATATTATATAGCGATTTTCGCAAAAAAAACGTTTGCAAAATTGCAAAAATGCAAAATTGCAAAAACTTTAGTAACTATACAACCGATTTAGAACGCTACTGTTAAAGAAATAGATAGTAGCATATCTCTGACTATCAGCAATATAATGGGTACATCGCGCCGCCCAGCTGATGCTGACTATGCTATTCTACGACAAATTTCGCCGCCACTATATGATAGCCAAAGCCGCCTACTTTTGTTTTACGAATCCGTAAAAGAAACCCCCTTTCTTTTACGCTTCCTTTTACGGAACGTTTTTTTCTTGCAGGACGTTTTTTTTGTTCGTAACTTTGCATCAGTAAAGCCGAGGGGGATGGAAAATATTGAAGGTCGCGACGCAATAATATTTCCGAACCGCAGGCGATACTAAGAGAGAGAAAGCCAATGTCAAACAATTAATCAAAAAAGAAACCATTATGGCAAACAAAATCATCGGAATCATGAAGTACAGCCGCGCTGCACGCCTCTCG
>CAMOUQ010000060.1 GCA_946626595.1 uncultured Prevotellaceae bacterium
CCCCTCCTATGCCCCGATAATCCACTGCAGGGCATCGCCGCCGTTGGAGGGTTTTCCTCCGTGCCCCTTCTCGTAGAAGTACACCCTCGTCGTCGGGAAAGAGGAAATGCCCCAGCCCCCTTATATACGACAGTATTACACGGTTTCTTACACAACCGTGTAATACTTTTACACCAATGGTGTAAAACGTTTACATGGTGAACTAAAAGGTTTACACCATTGATGTAAGGGCGCAAGCAACGCGATGCTGAAGCCGATGCAACACGAGGCAGGACACGATGCTTCGCGAGGCAGAACCCAGTGCTACACGAGGCAGGACACGATGCTACACGAGGCGCACTTCGGAACTAAAGCAGGGAAAAGGAGAAAAAGAGTGCAGGAAAGCACCGAATAATTGTACGGAAAAAGGCCGGGAAATGCACGTGAAATGCGTTTTCCGGCCTTCATCTATCACATCTATCACACTATCTATCACTGTCTGAAGCCCGATAAACAGGGGCGAGTGATAGATGTGACAGATGTTTTCGCATTTTATTCCAGATAAGTGTATCCGTAGAGCCCTGCCCGATAGTTGGAGATGAATTCCTTGCCCTCGGCTTCGGTGATTTTGCCGTCCTTGATGGCGCGGCTGACCCATATCTCGAGTCGGCGGACGAGGCGCTTGGGGTCGTACTGGACGTATTCGAGCACGTCGGCCACGGTCTCGCCGTCGATGACCTGTTCTATCGCGTAGTCGTCGCGGGTGACGGAGATGTGGACGGCGTTGGTATCGCCGAAGAGGTTGTGCATGTTTCCCAGTATCTCCTGATAGGCTCCAACGAGGAAGACGCCGATGTAGTAGTGCTCGCCGGGGCGCACGGGATGGAGGGGGATGTAGTTGGTCTGGTGGCCGCCGTTGACGTAGGCGGTGATCTTGCCGTCGGAGTCGCAGGTGATGTCCTGGAGGGTGGCGGAGCGTGTGGGCTGCTCGGCCAGTCGGTCGATGGGCATGATGGGGAAGAGTTGGTCGATGCCCCAGGAGTCGGGCATGGACTGGAAGAGGGAAAAGTTGCAGAAGTACTTGTCGGCCATCTGCTTGTCGAGGGTGCGGAGTTCGTCGGGGACGTGCTTCTGGTGGTGGGCCAGTTCGGCCACCTCGTGACTGATGGCCCAGTAGAGGCTCTCTATCTGGGCGCGTGTCTTGAGGTCGATGATGCCGTGGCGGAAGAGGTCGAGTGCCTCCTCGCGTATGTCTTCGGCGTCGTGCCAGTCCTCGAGGAGGGAGCGGCTGGAAAGTTTGTCCCATATCTCGGTGAGGTCGTGCACGAGTTTGTGGTCGTCGGGGGCGGGCTGGAAGTCCTCGGGCATCTGGGGTGCGGAGACGCTTTCGAGGGCGTCGATGATGAGGACGCTGTGGTGGGCGGTGAGGGAGCGTCCGCCCTCGGTGATGATGTTGGGGTGTGGGATGCCGTTTTGGTTGGCGGCTTCGACGAGGGTCCAGACGCAGTCGTTGACGTACTCCTGGATGCTGTAGTTGACGGAGGACTCGGAGTTGGAGGAGCGTGTGCCGTCGTAGTCGACGCCCAGTCCGCCGCCGCAGTCCATGAACTTGATATTGAAGCCCATGGCGTGGAGCTGGACGTAGTATTGTGCGGCCTCGCGCAGGGCGGTGGAGATGCGGCGTATCTTGGTGATCTGGCTGCCGATGTGGAAGTGGAGCAGGTGGAGGCAGTCGCGGAGCTGCATCTCGTCGAGCATGTGGAGGGCCATGAGGAGTTCGGAGGAGTTGAGTCCGAACTTGGAGGCGTCGCCGCCGCTTTCGCTCCACTTGCCGCTGCCGTTGGAGGCGAGCTTGATGCGTATGCCGAGGTTGGGGCGTACGCCGAGGCGGCGTGCGGTGTCGGCGATGACCTTGAGCTCGGGCAGTTTCTCGATGACGAGGAAGACGCGCTTGCCCATCTTCTGTGCCAGGAGGGCGAGTTCGATGAAGTTCTGGTCCTTGTGGCCGTTGCAGATGATGAGTGAGTCGGAGTCCATGTTGGTGGCCAGGACGGCGTGGAGCTCGGGTTTGGAACCGGCTTCGAGGCCGAGGTTGTAGCGCTTGCCGTGACTGATGATTTCCTCTACGACGGGGCGCATCTGGTTGACCTTGATGGGGAAGATGATGAAGTGTTCGGCCTGGTAGTCGTACTCCTTGGCTGCCTTGCGGAAGCATTCGTCGGTCTTCTCGATGCGGTTGTCGAGGATGTCGGGGAAGCGCAGCAGTACGGGTGCGGTGACGTGGCGCGTGGCCAGTTCGTCGACGACCTCCTTGAGGTCTACCTGCACGCTGTTCTTCTTGGGGGTGACGTAGACGTGGCCTTTCTCGTTGATGCCAAAGTAGTTGACTCCCCAGCCCTTGATGTTATAGAGCTCTTCCGAGTCTTCGATTCGCCATTTTTTCATGTATCTCTTAACCTTTTAACTTTTTAACATTTTGACCTTTGACCTTAAACCTTCAGTTCCTTGCGCAGGAGGTCGATGGTGATGGATATCTTCTCGAAGTTGTCCATGAGGGAGACATCGACGGTGTGCTTGGCCTGGCGGTAGAAGGGTTCGCGCTGGGCGAGGGCGTCGCGGATGTACTGGAGCAGTTCGTCGCCGGACTTGCCGAGGATGAGGGGCCGTACGGTGCGGCCCATGCTGAGGTGCATGGCCAGCACCTCGGGCTCGAGCTTGAGGTAGACGGTCTCGGCCTGCTGGTTCATGTACTGCATGTTGTCGCCGAAGCAGGGGGTGCCGCCGCCGCAACTGACGACGACGTCCTCGAACTCGGCCACCTCGTGGAGCATGCGGCGCTCGAGGTCGCGGAAGTAGGCTTCGCCGTGCTGGGCAAAGATTTCGCTCACCTTCTGGTGGTAGCGCATCTCGATGTACCAGTCGAGGTCGTAGAACTGGAGGCCCAGGGCGAGGGCCAGCTGGCGTCCGACGGTGGTCTTGCCGGCTCCCATGAATCCGATGAGGATGATGCGTTTCATTTCTTGCGGCGGGTGAAGGTGCGGCGGGTCTTGGCGGCCGTCTTGGCGACGGGTTTCTCGTCCTGGTTCTCGATTATCTGCATGCACTCCTCGAGGGTGAGGTCCTTGGCCCGCTTCTGGTCGGGCTTGGAGATGTGGTAGTTGTTGCCCTTGTACTGGAGGTAGGGTCCGAAGCGGCCGTTGATGACCTGCAGTTCGGGCTCGTCGGGGAAGGTCTTCATGAGCTTGGCGGCCTCCTCCTCGCGCTTCTGGCGGAAGAGTTCGACGGCCTCGTCGAGGGTGATGGCCAGGGGGTCGGTACCCTTGGGTATGCTGACGTACTGCTTGTTGTGCTGGACGTAGGGACCGAAGCGGCCTGTGCCGACGGTGACGGGCTGGCCCTCGAGGGTGCCCAGTTCGCGCGGCAGCTGGAAGAGGTCGAGTGCCTCCTGGAGGGTGATGGTCTCGATGCTCTGGTCGGGATGGAGGCGTGCGAAGCGGGGCTTCTGGTTGCCGTCGGCCTCGCCTATCTGAATGACGGCGCCGAAGCGGCCTATCTTGGCCGATACGCTCTGGCCGGTCTTGGGGTCGGTGCCCAGTTGGCGTTCGCCGATATGGTGCTCGTCGCGTTCCTTCATGGTGCGCTCTACGAGGGGGTTGAAGTCGTGGTAGAAGGTCTGCATCATGTCGGTCCACTGCTCCTTGCCTTCGGCGATGTCGTCGAAGGACTTCTCGACGTCGGCCGTGAAATTGTAGTCCATGATCTGGGGGAAGTGTTCGAGGAGGAAGTCGTTGACGACGATGCCGGTGTCGGTGGGCATGAGCTTGCCGCGCTCGCTGCCTGCGGTTATCTTCTTCTCGCTCTCGCGCAGTTTGTCGCCCTTGAGGGTGAGTACGGCGTAGGTGCGGCTTTCGCCGGGCTTGTCGCCCTTGACCACGTATTCGCGGTTCTGTATGGTGGTGATGGTGGTGGCATAGGTGGAGGGTCGGCCGATGCCCAGTTCCTCGAGCTTCTTGACGAGGGAGGGTTCGTTGTAGCGGGGCGGGCGCTGTGCAAAGCGCTGGGTGGCTACGACCTCCTTGCGCTGGAGGGCGTCGCCGACGGTCATCTGGGGCAGGCTGCCCTGCATCTCTTCGGGTTCGTCCTCCTGGGTCTCGCGATAGACGCGGAGGAAACCGTCGAACTTCACCACTTCGCCCTGGGCCACAAACTGGTACTGCGAACCGCTGATGGAGATGACGGCGGTGGTCTTCTCCAGTTCGGCGTCGGCCATCTGGCTGGCTATGGTGCGCTTCCAGATGAGTTCGTAGAGGCGACGCTCCTGGCTGGTGCCGTCGAGTGTGGTGCGGTCGATATAGGTGGGACGGATGGCCTCGTGGGCCTCCTGTGCACTCTTGGAGTTGGTGCGGTAGCGGCGTGTCTTGACGTACTGCTTGCCTATCTCCTTGGTGATGTAGTCCTTGGAGGTGGTGAGGCAGAGGTTGGAGAGGTTGACGCTGTCGGTACGCATGTAGGTGATGTGTCCGCTCTCGTAGAGCCGCTGGGCCACCATCATGGTCTGGGCCACGCTGAAGTTGAGCTTGTGGCCGGCCTCCTGCTGGAGGGTGCTGGTGGTGAAGGGGGGCGCCGGGGTGCGCAGTGTGGGCTTGGTCTGGATGTCGTCGACGGTGAAGGTGGACTCTCGGCACTGCTGGAGGAAGGCTTCTGTCTCCTCCTTGGTCTGGAAGCGGTGGTTGAGTTCGGCCTGCACCTCCACACCGTCGGGCAGCAGGAAGGTACCGGTGACGCGGAAGTAGTCGGAGGCCTGGAAGTTGTTGATTTCGCGCTCGCGCTCGACGATGAGCCGGACGGCCACGCTCTGGACACGGCCTGCCGAAAGGGCGGGCTTCACCTTGTGCCAGAGCACGGGCGAGAGCTTGAAGCCTACGATGCGGTCGAGGACGCGACGGGCCTGCTGGGCGTTGACGAGGTTTTGGTCGATCTGCCTGGGGTGCTTGATGGCATCCAGAATGGCCGTCTTCGTGATTTCGTGGAAAACGATTCGCTTGGTCGACTCGGGCTTGAGGCCCAGTACCTCGTAGAGGTGCCACGAGATGGCTTCTCCCTCGCGGTCTTCATCGGAAGCCAGCCAAACGGTCTTGGCCTTCTGGGCCTGTGCCTTGAGGTCGGAGACGAGGCGGGTCTTGTCGGTGGGTATCTCGTACTGGGGTTCGAAGGTGTCGGTGTCGATGCTGAAGGAACGCTTCTTCAGGTCGCGAATGTGTCCGTAGCTGGACATGACCTTGTAGTCGGAACCCAGGAACTTTTCTATCGTCTTTGCCTTTGCGGGGCTTTCCACAATGACTAAGTTGTCTTTCGCCATAATGATTACGTTTTTTGAAATTCGCCTGCAAAGTTAGGGCAAAAAAATCACTTATACCTTATTTATATAGGAAAATTTGCTAAAAATTTCTCAACTCCGCTGCGCACCGACAGCAATCCGAACTCCTCAGGACGTAAGTCCTGCAGGGCTATCCACATTGTTTCGGCGGCATCGTCCATGGCCCGGACTCCGTCGGTGTGGCTCACCTGGCAGAGGTAGAACATGTCCATCGTGTGGACCAGAAAGCCGCTGTAGAGATACTGGTTGGGTAGGGAGAAGAGGAAGCGGGTGTCGGTGACCTGGAGTCCCGTCTCCTCCAACACTTCGCGGCGGACGCCCTCCTCGCTGGTCTCGAAGAGGTCGCTGAAGCCTCCGGGCAGGTCGAGGGTGCCGCGGGCAGGGTCCTTGGCCCGGCGCACGACGAGGAGTTCGGGACCGCAGGCGGGGTCGGCGGAGGGCCTGAGTATGAAGGCCACGGTGGCGGCGGAGGGGTTGATGTAGTAGGTGAAGCCGCAGTCTTGGCACTGCTTGCTCTTGGAATTATGTTCTGCGAAGCGGGGCGAACCGCACTTCGGACAATAGCGGAATAGGGCTAACGGATGTTCCATGTCGTTTTGGGATAGATGTTTCGGCTGCAAACTTACGAAATATTTCCTTCTGGGCCTAAGAAATAGAGGAAGATTGTTGGCAAACCGATGTTTTTTTCGTAGTTTTGTGGGCAATAAAGCCAAGAAAAGATGAAAAAACTGGTTGTACTGACGGGCGCCGGCATGAGCGCCGAGAGCGGAATCAGTACCTTCCGCGACAGCGGAGGACTGTGGGACACCTACCGAGTAGAGGACGTGGCCACGCCCGAGGGATGGGCACGCAATCCGCAGTTGGTCACCGACTTCTACAACACCCGGCGGCGCGAACTGCTGAACGTCAAGCCCTGCCGCGGACACGAACTGCTGGCCCAGCTGGAGAAGGACTTCGACGTGGAAATCATCACGCAGAACGTAGATAACCTGCACGAAAGGGCCGGTAGCACAAAGGTGACGCACCTGCACGGCGAACTGATGAAGGTGTGCAGCAGTCGCGACCCGAACAATCCACACTTCATCGAAACCCTGCCACCCGACCACTGCGAGGTGGCCATGGGCGACCTGGCCAAGGACGGCAGTCAGCTGCGCCCCTTCATCGTATGGTTTGGCGAGGCTGTGCCCAACATCGAGCGGGCCGCCGAACTGTCGGCACAGGCCGACATCTACCTCATCATCGGCACCAGCCTGAACGTGTATCCGGCTGCCGGACTCATTCACTACGTGCCCGAGGAGACTCCCATCTACCTCATCGACCCGAAACCCGTGCCCTGGAACTCCACACACCGACTGCACCACATCCAGAAGGGTGCCTCGGAGGGCATGGAAGAGTTCATCGAATGTATAACCAAAAAATAAATTCCCTATATCATGAGACGCATCGCATTTGCAGCAGCGCTGATTCTTCAGTCTTCACTTTTCTCCCTTTATTCCGCCGCCCAGACCGACGTGACGAAGAAGTACATCGATAACCCCGACTTCGAGGCACGATTTGCCGCCTGGGAAAACGGGGGCATGACCTTCAACACCTCGAAGGGATTCGCCGGGCAACACGGAATGGTGTTCATGGAGAAATGGGTCAGCAGGGGCTCCAAAGTGGGCAGCACAGGCAGCATGCGGCAGACGCTGACCGGACTGCCCGTGGGCACCTACACACTGGTGGCCACCGCCCATAACATACAGCAAGACAACGATGCAAAGCAGACGGGAGCCTTCCTGTTTGCCGGCAACGAGCAGACCGAGATTTCGGCACAGGACGACTATAGCGTCACCTTCACCGTGCTGGAGGGGAAGGCCGAAATCGGTCTGACCACAAAGAATTGCACTGGCAACTGGGTGTGCATCGACAACTTCCGCCTCTACTACAACGAACTGTCCTGGGATGGCATGAAAAAGGAGATGGAGCGACTCATCACCGAGGCCGAAAGCGTGATGGGCGACGGAGTGACCGGGCCCGAACTGCAGACGGCCATCGACGAGGCCAAACAGATGGTTGCCGATAAGGTTCTGCGCCCCAGCGAGGAATACGCTGCCGCAGCCCGCACACTGAGCCGCGCCACACTGCAGTATCGCATCTCAAATGCCACAGGCTCGGTGCCCACCGTGACGACCGAACCCTTCGTGCCCACGGGTGTCACACTGGCCCTGGGCCGACTGACCGTGAGAGGCTCGGCCAAGGAACGCGGCTTCTGCTGGAGCACGGAGCCCAATCCCACCATCTTCGACAACCGCTCGACCCGATACTTCTCGAACAACGGCAACATCTACTGCATGGAGCACATGGAGCCCGCTACCATATATTACGTACGCGCATACGCCATAACCAACGGATGGCAGGTGGCCTACGGCGACGTGGTGAAGATAGCCACACTGCCCAAGGGCAACGTCACCACCACCTACGACAACGAGGGCGACGAGCAGACGGACTTCCGCATCGCTTCGGCCGTGAACGAGGTACAGTGGCTCTACGACAATCTGGCCAACATCCGGGGCTTCAACCTCAGCGTCCACTACGTTCCCGGTTCGGGAGCTGGCGGCGGAACGGCCGACTGCTCCTACGGTGGCTGGATGCGCGTGAGCCAAAACGTACCCTACCAGCAGACGGGCACCATTCTGCACGAGACGAACCACGGCGTGGGCGTCGGCACCACGGGCGAATGGTACAACAATGCGAACCTCCGCGCCGAGACCAGTCGCGGACTGTGGCTCGGACCGCGCGCCAACCAGGTCATAAAGTTCCTCCAGGACGACGCTTCGGCCACACTGACCGGCGACAAAACCCACATGTGGCCCTATGGCATCAACGGTGCCCACGAGGACTCGTATAACCCCGAGAACACCATCCTCTACTATGCCAACGTACTCACCACACATGCCCTCCACCAGGACGGACTTATCTGCTCCTCCAGCGTGGGCTTTGCCACTCCGGCCTACGTCTTCCAGCAGCAGGACGAGCAAAAGTATTACCTGACCTGCGAGGATGCCGAAAACGTGAACTTCCTGACCATGACCGCAAGCGGCGCCGTGAAGTTGCTGCCCTTCGATGCCACTCAGAGCGACGACTTCGCCTGGTACATATCCTACGACCCCAGGACTTCCTACTACATCTTCCGGAACGCAGCCACGGGCCGCTACCTCACCTACAGCAACGGCTTCAAGGGCGTCACGCGCAATGCTCCTGCCTCGGCCGATAAGTTCCACCTGCTGCCTGCCCGACAGACCACTACTATGGAACAGTACACCGGCACCGGCTACTGGATAACCTGCAACAAGGGCTCCAACACACTGCAGGCTTCCGAGGCCACCGTTTCCTCCAAGCCGCTCAACTTCTCCAACGCTGCCACCAACCAGCGCTGGCTCTTCCTTACCGAAGAGGAGATGCAGGCTTACCGCAGCGGAGCCGTCAAGGCCGTAATGACCAGTCTGGACAATATGCTCGCAAACGTTGAGAAGATGGCGGCCACTCCGCACACCACCGCCGATGCCGATGCCGACCTCGAGGCTACCGACAAGGCCCTGACCGACATCGTGACCAGCATCAAAAACGAGAAGGAGGGCTACACTTCGCCCGAAGAAGTGGTGACGGCAGCCGAAACTCTGGAGACGGCAGCACTCGAATTCCTGGCCGCAGTGAAGGTGACCGACATGAGTCAGCCCATCGAACTCACCTGGCTCCTCGTGAACCCGGGCTTCGACGACGGCGGCAACGGATGGAACAATCCCGGCACCGTCAACTACTCGTGCTGCGAATTCTACGAAACCACCTTCGACCTCAACCAGACAACCACCCAGAAGGTGCCCGCCGGAGCCTACGAACTCCGCGTCCAGGCCTACCAGCGTCCGGGTTCGTCGGCCGATGCCTACACCGCATTCACCAGCGGTTCGGACGCCACGAAGACCATCATCTACCTCAAGACCAAGACGCAGAAGGTGAAGAACATCTGGGCCGACGCACAGACCAAGTCGCTCGGTGGCACCACCAGCAAGGAGGGCAACCTCTACGTGCCCAACAACATGCTGGCCGCCAGCAAGTGGTTCGATGCCGGATGGTACGACAACAGCGTTATGCTCAAGACCACCACCCAGGCCACCATGAAGGTGGGCATCCGACTGACCAGCAGCGTCAGCAAGGACTGGACCATCTTCGACAACTTCCGCCTCTACTACTATGGCGACTACGACATCAACACCATCACTGGCCTGGAGGACATCAGTCCTGCCGCTACTGCCACCCAGTCCGCCATCTACGACCTCAGCGGCCGCCGTGTGACCAAGCCCACAAAGGGCCTCTACATCGTGAACGGCCGAAAGACTGTTGTCAATTAACCTTTTCGCTCGGCTTTGCCGCTTGCGTAGCATCGCGGAGCAAGAACCCTTTAACCTTTTAACCCCTTACCCCCATTTCCCCCATGGCCAACGAAATTAAGATACGATGCAAAAATACGGGAAAGACATTCCCCATGCCCCTGGGCTGTTCCGTCAATGACGTCTACCTGCATTCCGGCGTCACCATGAACCATGGTCCCGTCTGCGCCAGCATCAACAACAAGGTGCAGGGCCTCAACTATCGATTCTACAACAGCAAGGACGTCGAACTGCTCGACCTTACCACAGCCGACGGCATGCGCACCTTCGTTCACTCACTCTTCTTCGTCCTGGCCAAGGCCGTCGAGGACATCTTCCCCGACGGGCGCCTCATCATCGGTGCACCCGTCTGCCGCGGATACTATTGCGACCTCTACATCGACCATCCACTCACTGTCGAAGACGTCAACCGCATCCGTCAGCGCATGCAACAGATCATCGACGACGACCTCCCCATCCACCGCATACAGTGCCCCATCGAGGAGGGCATACAGATGTTCCGCCAACATGGTCTGGAGAGCAAGGCCCAACTTCTGGAGAGCCAGGGCAACCTCTATGTCCACTACTATCAACTGGGCGACAGCGTCGACTTCTTCTACAGCAGCCTCCTCACCCGCACCGGGCAAATCCACCTCTTCGACCTCATCCCTCTGGACAGCGGCATGCTCCTGCGCGTGCCCTCCCGCAAGAATCCCGCTGAACTGGAACCCTTAGAGCAACAGGATAAGCAACTGGCCGTCTTCCACGAGTACCACCGATGGCAACACATCATGGGCGTGCGCAACGCCGGAGAGGTGAACGCTGCCATCCGCGCCGGACGCGCCTCCGAAATCATCAACGTGGCCGAGGCTCTGCAGGAACGCAAGATGCACAAGATGACCGACGAAATCGTGGAGCGCGGAGCCAAACTCGTGCTCGTGGCTGGTCCCAGCAGCAGCGGCAAGACCACGACCAGCAAGCGACTGGCCATACAGATGATGGCCTGCGGACTCCATCCTCATACCCTCTCCACCGACAACTACTTCGTCAACCGAGTCGACACGCCACTCGACGAAAACGGCGAATACGACTTCGAGTGCATCGGGGCTATGGACACTGCCTTCTTCCGCAAACAGATGAACCAACTGCTCAACGGCGAGGAGGTGGAACTGCCACGTTACGACTTCGTCAGTGGCGAACGTAAGTTCGAAGGCCGACGCCTGAAGATAGGCCCCGACGACGTCATCATTCTCGAAGGCAACCATGCCCTCAACCCCATCCTCTCCGAACAAATCCCCGACAACCAGAAGTACCGCATCTACGTCTCCACCCTCACCACTATAGCCCTCGACGACCACAACTTCGTGCCCACCGAGGACATTCGCGTCCTGCGACGCCTCATCCGCGACTATCGCTATCGCGGCTACACGGCACTCGACACGTTGCGACGCTATCCCTCCGTCACCCGAGGCGAGGAGAAGTGGATATACCCCTTCCAGGAGACTGCCGATGCCACCTTCAATTCCGCACTGCTCTACGAACTCAACGTCATCCGCGAACAGGTGATGCCTATCCTCGAGCAGGTGGACGAACGTGAACCCGAATACAGCGAGGCCAGCCGCCTCCGCAAGTTCCTCCGCTACTTCCTGCCCGTGCCAGCCCGCCAGGTGCCCCCCACCTCTCTCATCCGCGAGTTCGCCGGTGGCAGCTCCTTCAAGTACTGACCCTAAAGTCCCTAAGGCCCTTAAAGCCCCTAAGGCTCTTAGGGCCCCCAGCAAGCAATGGAACCCACCGACATCGAACACCACCTCCAGCACCACGGCATCCGCCCCACGGCCATGCGCCTGCTCGTCTGCCAGGAACTCCGACGAGCCAGTCGCCCCCTCTCGCTCCGTGATCTCGAGGAACGCATGCCCACGGCCGAACGCAGCACCATCTTCCGCACCCTCACCCTCCTGCTCCACCACCATGCCATACATGCCATACAGGACGGCAGCGGTGCCCTCCACTACGAGCCCTGCGAGAGCGACGACCACCACACCCTCGACGACCAGCACGTCCACTTCTATTGCGAACAGTGCCACCGCACCTTCTGCTTCCGCAACGAAAAAATCCCTCAGGCAGCGCTGCCCGAGGGATTCAAGATGACGTCCATCAACTATATGGTAAAGGGCCTATGCCCCTACTGCGCAAAAAAGAGCCCGTCCCTTCAGGACATATAGTCGCGCCAAGGCCTGCTACAGACTCCTGGAGATATTAATCAGAATCTTATGACCAACAGCTGCAGGGGGCTTTCTTGGACAGACTAAGAATCCAATGCTTCGTATTCCGTGGTGTCTTCGATGCCAGCTTCGGCCAAGGCCTCACGACGTTCCACGCAAGTGCCGCAGCGCCCGCAGTGCTTCTCGCCTCCCTTGTAACAACTCCACGTTTCGCTGTAGTCGAGGCCCAGTCGCTTGCCGTGGGCGGCTATCTGGCCCTTGGTCAGTTGGGTGTAGGGGGCAAAGATGGTGATGCCGTCGTAGGTGCCGGCCTGCGTGGCCTGGCTCATGGCCTCGACGAAGGCGGGACGGCAGTCGGGATAGATAGCATGGTCTCCGGCGTGGTTGGCCAGCATCAGTCGCTTCAGGCCACGGCTCTCGGCCAGTCCGCAGGCTATGGCCAACATGATACCGTTGCGGAAGGGAACTACGGTGGAGCGCATGTTCTGGTCATCGTATGAGCCCTCGGGTATGGCCTCTGCCCCACTGAGGAGCGACGACTGGAAATACCGGTGCATGAAGTCCATGCTTATCACCAGATGCTCTATGCCCAAGCGCTGGCAGTGCATGCGAGCCAGGGGTATCTCGCGAGGTCCGTGATTGGCTCCGTAGTCGAAGGTGACGGCCAGTGCTATCTCGTCTTTATACTCATACAACATGGTGGTGGAATCCATTCCACCCGAAACTACAATCAGTGCGTCTTTTTTCATCTCTTTTACTCTATTTTTGCCACTCCGAATTGATATATATCAAGAAAGTGACAGTTTTTTATATAAATCTTTTACTTTCTCTTGCCAATTTGCAAAAAACCCGTACCTTTGCATCAGTGTTTTTCATGGTATTAGATTTAAGGTTAATGAAAGATTGGTTGTCGTGAGACAACCTTCTTTTTTTTATGCCTTTCTCATACACTCATTTTCTCACTTTCTCATTTTCTCATTTTCTCAAAACTCCAGTTCCAGTTGCTTAGCCCCGAGGA
>CAMOUQ010000061.1 GCA_946626595.1 uncultured Prevotellaceae bacterium
GACGGCAAGCTCGACCTGCTCAACAGCATCACGACGACCGCACCGGTCCGGTAAAGACGGATAAACACAAACCCCAGTATCGCCATGAAAAGACTCCTCCACCTCGCTTGGGCCATAGTCTGCCTCTCCCTTGTCTCCGCATAATATGCCCGATGTCCTGAAGGTGGACGGACTGAGGGCCGTGCGTGTGCAGAAGCGAAACGTCAACTCCGCCCTCAATATTCGCATCGACTATCAGGGAAAAGATGGTCAGTACGTCCGTTCCGTTCTCTTCCACGAGGGCATTTACAACTCGGGCCGCAATTTTGTGTTGCCTTGGGGAACCCATCATATTCCAGACGAAGTTGTGCAAGTGGAGAGCTTGAACGATTGCTCCCTCGACATTGCTGCGCACAAGCCTTCCGACTTCAATGGCCGCCTGATTATCTCGTTCGAGATGCAGGCCGTCGGCACCGGAGTGAAGCAAAACTTCCAGTTGACCAGGGGAAACGCTACGGGTATAGGACTGATTCCAGAGGACTCAACAGACAAAGGCACTGCCCGGACAACGGCCATATACGACCTTAATGGCCGACGGATGAGGCATCTCGTTCGCGGGGCGAACATTGTCAGCTATTCCGACGGCCTTACCCATAAGGTCTATGTCCCCTAAAGCGGACGGATTAGCGGGTCAGAATTTTCTTTCCACTTTCTATGTACAAACCTTTTGGGAGGCTTCCAATGACGGAAGCCTCCATTTTGTCGTGCGTATCTCTGATGCAACGCCCGTTGAGATCATATATTTTGGTTCCATTGGTAGAATAGCCAGACGATGCGGAATCCTTTTCCTTAAAAATCCCGTCTACGGGCGTGGCCTTCTTGTCCCCCAGACGGAAAAGGCGCACGCCATGGCTTGGTACGATGGTGCTGATGGTGCCTGTGGAAGTACCCAAGTCAACATTCTCCCAAATGTCATGCACAGGAACAGCCTCATCGGGTGCATATCCCAGCAGTGTGAGGTCGAAATCGAAGGGTTCGTCTTTGGTTACGTAAATCAGGAACTCCATCGTGGTGCCTTCGGCTGATTTGTTGTCGGTGTCGCAACTGGAGTCGTATCCGCACAGAGCACGGAAGGTCTTGTAGTTGTGTCCCTCGGGCAAGTCGTAGGTTAGGGTACACTGTGCATTCATTCCGAGTCCCGTCTTGTAAGTCTTACCTTCCACGTGCAAGACACCGTTTTCTACATTCTTGTTGATGTGCAGCGAGCCCCATTCCGACTCGAATGACGATGCGGTGAGGGTGGTGAGCGACGTCTCGTTGCCGTCTTTGTCTATCAGCACGGGGTTGATGAGGTCGGCTCTGTCGAAGGCAAAACCATCACCGTAGTTGCTGACCACAATCTTCAGTTGCCCGGCATTTTCAATGTCGGCCTCGAGTGCCTTGGACTTGGTGCCCTTGCGGGAAATAAGGCCTGAGCGGGCAACGGAATTGTCCTGTTCGGCGGTCAGCGGGTTCTGGTCGAATACGAAGAATCGGATGCTGGTGCTGGCTCCCGGTTGGTTGATGCCCGAATCGTCGGCTGCAGCCAGTGCCCGGAAGCGTACTACGTCCATCTCGTCGGGAATCTGGAAGAAAATGGCAGCATTGGCATCGGTGGAGAATCCGCGGTCGTAGGTCTTGCCCATTACCGTCAGTTTACCGCCATTGTCGACGTTGGAGTTTTCGCGTACTCGGTTATAATAGGATTTCGTATAGTCGCGCGTCTTGTAGCTTCCCGTCAACGGAACCTCCGAACCATCCCGCAGGATGAGGGTGGGGTTAATCCAGTCGCCATGGTCGTAGTTGAAGTTGTCGCCGCCATCGTCCACCACCAGCACCAGCGTCTTGCTGCCTTCCGGCCAGGGGATGTCTACGTCCACGGCATGTCCGTCGGTGGTGTAGGCTACCGTCTCTGAGCGGAAGATCGCTTTCTGACCGACAATCCATCGGGTGTTGTCGCGCTGGAACAGTGCCAGGTATCTGTTGCCGGTTGCAGGGTCAACCGACGTCCAGGCCACTCGGCCGTTCTCCTCGTCGCATGTCACTTGATGAGCATTCTGTCCGTACTTGTGCATCTGGTGATATTCCTCGTTGTTGAGAAGCGACAGCGTGAAGGCGTCGTTCTTCGTCATTTCGCCTCCGAAGAAGAGGGGCGAATGGCAAATGCCCCAGAGGGTCATCATGGTGCGTTGCTCATTCTGTGACAGCTGTGTCCAGTGTCCGGCATCGGCTTTGGCATATCCGGGGTCACCAATGGTGGCTGCAATCTGTCCCAAGGGCAGCATGTCGCAATCGGCAAAGTTGCCGGGCCGGGTGTATTGGCTCCAGAAGTTGGCTTCGGGGAACACGGCATCCACGGCACTCCAATTGTCCCAAAGGTCGTCCATCATGCGCCACATGTTGGCGTTCTGCAGACATTCCTCGGCACAAGAATATTGCGTCTTGCCCGGACTGAGTGACAGCACGATGGGCCGCCCTGTCTGGTCGATGGCACGGCGAATCATCCGCACCTCATCTGTGTAGAAGGGTCTCGAAAGATCGTCTATCTTCAGGAAATCTACCCCCCATTCGGCATAGAGGTCCATGATGCTGTTATAGTACAGCTGTCCGTATTTATTATTGCGCACACGCAAGTTGTCCTGAAGCCACGTGCAAGGCGATTGGGTGCCGTTGTAGACCTGTGTCCAGGGCGTTTCCTCACTACCTTTCAGCCGGTATTTACTGCCAACGACAGCTTTGGGCACACCGCGCATCAAGTGAATGCCGAATTTCAGTCCCATAGCGTGTAGTTTGTCGGCGATTGCCTTGAAACCCTGGTTCTGCCCATCTACCATGCAGGATGGGAATCTCGTGGGGGAGGGCAGGTAGCGGCCGTATTCGTCGAGAACATAATCTTGGGTGCCTTCCTGGTTATACCATCCGCCGCCGAGTGAGGGGTGGTTGCAGTACCAGCGGATGTCGATGACCACATATTCCCATCCATGTCTGACAAGGTCGTTGTCCACGAGATATTGTGCGTTCTGCATGACCTCTTTCTCGGTGACTGATGAGAAATAGCAGTCCCATGAGTTCCAGCCCATAGGAGGCGTCATGGCCCAGGTTCGGAAGGTCGCTATATCACTTTGTTCGTTGCTTGAACCGTTTGTCTTATGCTGGGCCTGCGCTCCGCAGGTAGCAAAGAGCAGTGCTATGGCAGTGGCGCTCAGCCTTAGGGTGAAAGAATGTTTGTGCATATTGCTTTTTATTTTACCAGATATTTCTTTCCGTTGATGATGTAGATGCCTTTGGGCAGGGCGTTGGTGGTGCTCAGGCGGCGGCCGGTGAGGTCGTAGGTGGCGGTCGGCGTCCCATGGCGGGGCAGGACAATGTCCCCGATGCCTGTGGCGTCACCCAGATAGTGGAGCTGGAAGTGGTCGAAAGCTGTCCAGTCGGAGGCTATGGCCTGCGTCTTGCGGATGCCGAGGCGCAGGGGCTGCCCTTCGGTGGGGAGGGTGTAGGTTACAGTGTTGTCGGCGTAGTTGCCGTCGGTGTTGAATGCCTGCGAGGCCTGGGCCAGGGTGTTGGGGTACTGGTAGGGGGCGTAGGTGTAGGCGGGACAACTGTAGAGGTTGAGCAGGGGAGCGGAGGCTTCGCCCAGATACAGCTGGGCCTGTTCTGCGGAGGGCTGTTCCTGTTGCCATGCAGCGTAGGCGGGCTCCACGGCTCCAGCCCGGTAGAAGGCGCTGGCCGTGAGGCTATAGGTACCGCGGGGCATGTCGGGGAGCGATTGCCAGATGTCGAAGGGGCGGGAGAACTGTTCGGCCGTCTCGTCGGTGCATGCGGCATAGGTGGCGTCGGTGGCGGAACCCGTGCGGACGGCTGGCATGTCGAGGCCCTGCCACCCAGTGGCGTAGCGTGTGAACGAACTGTTCTGGATGAGGAATGTGAGGTTGGCAGCCTTGCCGGAGCGGGCCAGGGCAAGTTGCTGTGCCTGATAGTCGGCCACGGCCTTCAGCAGGCGCTGGTAGCGTTGAGTCTTCAGTGCGACTGTGCCACTGGCGAGGGCGCGCTGGGCGTAGTTGTAGGCCTGAGTGAGGGCTTCGTCGTTGGCGTCCTGGTAGTAATTCTTCACCTCTTTGAGCAGCGATTGCATGTCCTGCGTGTCGGCAATGCCTTGGTAGCGGGCGTCGTCCTGCATGGCTGTGGCGCGGGCAGCGATGTCCTGCACCTGGAGGTCGGAGAGGGCGGTGTCGAAGATCTGGAAGTCGTCGAAGAGGGCGTGCTCCATGATGGCGTCGGCGGAGAAGGGCGAACGGCCTATGGTGGCGTTGCGGAGGTTGCCGACCAACTGGGGCAGACGGATGGCCGAGGGCTGTGTCTGGCGCAGCTGGCCGTCGACGTAGATGCGGGCGGTGTCGTTGCGCAGGGTGAGGGTGATGTTGTGCCACTGGCCGATGCGCAGGCACGACCACGAATCGATGTTGACGGTGGCGCCGGTGTCTTTGAGTTGGCAGTACCAGTTGTTGTTGCCGCCGGAGTTGATGAGTCCGAAGTATTGGTTGGAGCCGTTGTCGAAGTCGAGTGCCCAGGAGAACTTGCCCGTGTTGTTGCCGATGCGCTGGAGCAGATTGAGGCTGATGGTGTAGTCGGTGGCGCCGTCCAGTGCGTCCTGGATGGCCTTGATGGGCAGGCGCAGGTAGCTTCTCTCACCCAGTTCTCCGGTGGAGAGGACGTAGTTGCCGTCGCTCTGCTGCTCGATGGCGGCCTTGCCGTAGAGGGTGCCTTTGTAGGTGCCGCTGTCGTCGGTGGTCGTGCCGCTGTCGAAGGAGAAGCGCAGGCGCGGCTGGGGCAGTGGTTGGGCTACGGGCCGACCGACATCGGTGACGCGCAGGCGGAGCACATTGACGGAGAAGGGGGGCAGGGTGTAGCAGACGGTGCCGTTGGGCTCCACGGTGACCTGTCCGGACGTGGGTGTGATGTAGAAGGGGTTGTCGAGGGTGTTCTCGTCGGTGCCGTTGGGGGCCGAGAGTACTTCGGTCTCTCCCGAGAGGACGCGGCCGTTGCGGAAGGAGAGGGTGGCCGTCGTCGGGTCGCTGTTCGGGTTCACCAGTTTTACGTACATCAGACCTTCCTCGTCGTCGATGTTGGCACTGGTGTAGACCAGACGGTCGGCCTGGGGGCGGAGGTTGGTGTCGATGATGAGTTCGTCGTCCAGATAGCAGCGAACGCGCTGTCCGTCGCGCTTCACCCGGATGGTGTATTCCTGTCCGGTGGCCAGTTGCCCGGCCTTCTCGCCAAGTGTGGTTTTGCTGCCATTCTTGCACTGCTCCACGGCGTGTTTGGTGTTGCCCCATCCGCCCAGGTTCAGCCAGGCATAGTTTTGGGCGTCCTTATAGTCGAACAGTATGAGGAAGCCTTCCGACCCGCTATTTTTGGTGGCATGCACGGTCATGTCGATGTTGCGGGAGCTGAAGGTCTGTTTCAGCACGCAGGTGACATCGGTT
This sequence comes from uncultured Prevotellaceae bacterium, assembly GCA_946626595.1. Classification (GTDB taxonomy): domain Bacteria; phylum Bacteroidota; class Bacteroidia; order Bacteroidales; family Bacteroidaceae; genus Physcousia. The sequence continues at coordinate 5,502 of CAMOUQ010000061.1, forward strand.
GCCGATGAGTTGGTTTGGCGGAATGTGTTTCCGCAGAGCGACCACGAACCGCCCTTGGTGGTCCAGTCGGCCATGTTGAGGTCGGTGCAGGTGAAGGTGGTGTCGGGCGTTGTGACGCTGAGGTCGGTGAAGGTGGCGCTCGTAGACCATGTGCCCACGCCTATGCTGCTCTGGTTGTCGGTGAGGGTGGGTTTATTGTCCGCCTCGGTCCATCGTATGTTCTCGCGTCCGATGTTGTTGCTGAACATGCGCTGGACGTAGTACGACGGTGTACCGTAGCTCAGGGATGCGTTGAAGCGTATCATGTCGGGGTGCCAGGCGTAGTTCTCCTCGTGGGTGAAGATGGGTGCGTAGCTCATCATCGTCACGGCCTCGCTGTTGTTTTCGCAGCCCTGCATGAATACGGCCTCGCCGATGGCGGCATTCATGTTGCCCCACCATCCGCAGTCCTTCGTCACGGCATATTCGCCCACGTAGATGTGTGTCGACGAGTTCGACTGGTTGTCGTAGCGGCCATATTGACTGATGAAGAAGTCGGGGGTGTCGTAGTAGTGTTCGTCTTTCAGTTCCACGGGTTCCGTCACGTTGTCGAAGTAGTAGCTGTCGGCAATCAGGTGGAGGTCGGGCCAGCGAGTCTTGATGGCCGTGTAGAATTGCATGTAGCGGCGCATGTAGTCGTCGCGGTTGAGCATGAACTCCTGCTCGTTGCCAATCTCCATGTACTTGAGGTCGAAGGGCTCCGGATGACCGTTCTCGGCACGCATGCGTCCGTAGAAAGTCTCTGTGGCCGACCCGCGAGCATATTCAATGGCATCGAGGGCCTCCTGGATGAAGGGGTCGATGTCGTTCTCGTCCACCTTCCAGTCGTGGCCGATGCCCATGTTCACGACAAACAGGGCATGTGCCCCCAGGTCCTCGGCCAGCTGCAACAGTTCGTGGTAGCCAAGTCCGTCCGTCACCTTGTAGCCCCAGTTGCGGTTCATGTGTCCGGGACGTTCCTCAATGGGGCCGACCGATTTTTTCCATTCGAAGCGGTTGGTCTGGCCGTCGCTGTAGGCTCCCTCGATGTAGCAACCGCCCGGGAAGCGCATGAAACGCGGATGCAGGTCGGCCAGCATCTGTGCCAAGTCTTCGCGACAACCGTTGGGACGGTTCTTGAAGGTGGGCGGGAACAGGCTCACCACATCCAGGAAGACAACGCCCTTGGCCGAGCCCTTCAAGGCCAGATAGCCGCGTGGCTCGTTGCCCGTGGCCGTGATGGTGGCCGTCAGTTTCTGCCATTCGCGGTTGGCATCGACCTGTATGGTGGCGTGTCCCAGGCGTCGGCCGTCGGCCTGTTGTAGTTCGGCCGTGATGGTGCCCTTGTATGTGTCCTCGGCCCGCAGCCAGAACGAGAGCGTATAGGTGCGTCCGTTGACGATGTTGATGCCCCAGTAGCCCTCGTTGCGTACGCCTCCGCCTGCCGACTTGATGTTCAGTCGCAGTGCGCGCCGCTGCACGATGTTCAGCATTCCCTCACTGGTCAGGCCAATGTCGGCATTGCCAACCTTCGCCCAGCACATCGGACTGTTCATATCCTCCTCGAACGAACGGTTCCTCACCAGTTCGGCATACAGTCCTCCGTCGCCGGCATGGTTGATTTCTTCAAAGAAGATGCCGTAGTGGTCGTCGGTCACTTTCGGACCGCGGCGGTTGAAGTCGAAGTCGATTTTCACTTGTCCCAGTGCCGACATGGCACACAGGGCGAACAAACAGGTCTGGAACAGTCTATTGGACCTTAAAAAGGTTGGTTTCATGGTGTAGATTATATGTAATCGTCTACAAAGTTACAATTAATTTGTCAATAATCAAATAGCAGATTTAAGGTTTTTTTCAAGGTTCCAGAACGATGACGCGGATGTAGTCTTTGAGGCGGAAAACGGACGTTCCGGCACGATTCTGAGAGTCGGCAACAAGCAGGATGGTGCGTCGGCCATCCGGCAGCGTGGGACCCTGGCACATGCCTTCGTAGTTGGCAAAATCCTTCTTCCCGAACAGGCGGACGCCGGTTTGTAGGGCAAAGAGTTGCTTCTTGGGCAGAAAGCGGTCGGAAGACAGACTGTCCAGCGGTATGCCTGTGTCGGTCAGGGCCATTCGGGCATGGGGGGTGACGCTGAAGAGGCGCACCGTGCATTTGGAGCGGAGCCGACGCTGGGGAACGGAAAGTTCGCGCTCCAGAACGAGCAGGGTGGTGTCGTCGATGACGAGGAGTTCGGGAACGCCGAAGGCAAAGTGGCGGAGGGTGCCGCCCGAGGTGGGGAACTCTGTCCGGTAGGCAAACTGCCGGAGGGGACGGAGGTCGGAACCGAACGACTGTAGGCGCAGCAGCGCGGGCTGTGGCGACTGTGGCGAGGCAGGCTCAAGGGCATCGGGGCGGAGCGAATGTTCGGTGGTCGTCCAGAAGATGCCCTGCCCGGCATCGTAGGCCAGTGCCTCGAATCCACGGTTGGGGAAAATCTGCGAGGGGGCAAAGCACGGCGGGATTTGGAGGCGGCGGCCCGTGGGGGTGCCCTCGGACGAGAGTTCGAGAATCTGCTGGTCGTTCTCGGCACTGACGAAGAATCCGTGGCCCGGAACGTAGACGATGCCCTCGCTGTCGCGTGCGTGGCCCACGGTGTTGGCATCATAGTGGTGAGCAACGAACTGCATGGAGGCGATGTCGCCAGAGGGGAGGAAGGCGATTCTCACCTCCGTCCATCCGTCGGCCTGCTGTTTGTCGCTGATGAGGGCGTAGCGGTCGTTGCCGATGTGTGCAATGCCGCTGTAGTTGCCAGCCGGGATGCCCCACCGGTGCATGTCGTGCTGTTTGAATATCTGTGCCTGCTGGGCCTGCAGTCCGGATGCGAAAAGAAGCATCAGCAGGCAGGCATAGAACCATTTCCCGTTTACTTTCTTATCCATATCTCATTCTCTCAGTTTACAATTTGTCCTTATCGATGGTTGGGTATGCAAAGATACGAATAATTTTATTCTTGTTTGCAGTTTTATTCGCTTATTCGTATCTCTGAACTTCGTTCGAAGATACTTCCGCTCAGAAAACATCAAATAGATTTGTGTTTTCGTTCGCTTATTCGTATCTCTGAACTTCGTTCGAAGATACTTCCGCTCAGAAAACATCAAATAGATTTGTGTTTTCATTCGCTTATTCGTATCTTTGTGTCCCCAAAGAAGTCTGGCATGATATACGGACATGGCGACGACGCATACAGATACGAAGGCATTCGGCTGAACTTCAGTTCGAACATACCCTCGTTTGCCGATTCGTCGGCGTTGGAGGAACATCTGCGGCAGCGCATGTCCCTCATCCGTTCCTATCCCGAACCCACGGCCCGCAGACTGGAGGCACGGATAGCCGCGGCCTCGGGCCTGAAGGCCGAAGAGGTGATGGTGACGAGCGGGGCCACAGAGGCCATCTACATGATTGCCCAGTGCTTCTCCCGGCAGCTTCCTGACCGGGAGAGAACCTATACGGTGATGCACCCCACCTTCAGCGAATACGATTCGGCCTGCCGCATGTTCGGGATGAGGGAAGACCCAGAGGGAAGTCTGTGCTGGCTCTGCAACCCCAATAATCCCACGGGCGAAATCTACGATGAACGCACCCTGCAGGCGTTGACCGCCAGGCACCGCGTGATGGTGATAGACCAGTCGTACGAGGATTACACCCTCGCGCCCCTGCCTCAGTGGAAAGGCGGAGAAAGAACCATTGTCCTGCACAGCATGACGAAGAAATATTGCATCCCCGGCCTGCGCCTCGGCTATGTCACCGCTCCGTCCGATATGCTGGACAGCCTGCGACGCTGCCAGCGCCCCTGGGCCGTCAATGCCCTGGCCCAGGAGGCGGGCATGTGGCTCGTGGAGCATCGCCCTCGTTGGGTCGACATCCCTGCCTATCTGGCTGAGACGCAGCGCCTGTGCACTGCCCTCAATGCCATTCCCGGCATCCGTGCCCGACAGACGCAGACCAACTTCATACTCTGCACCATCGAAGGTCGGACGGCAGCCCAACTGAAGGAACACTTGGCTCAGCGGCACGGCATCCTTATCCGCGATGCCTCCAACTTCCCCGGCCTGTCGCCCCACCATTTCCGCGTCTCGGCCCAGCGTCCCGCCGATAACGACGAACTCCTCCGCGCCCTTTCAACCCTTTAACCCTTTAACCTTTTAACTTTTTAACCTTTTAACCTTTTAACCTTTTAACCCTTTAATTTCCCCCATGTCCCTCTCCCTCCTTGCCGCCTGGCTGCTCGACCTTCTCCTTGGTGACCCCGCGTGGTTGCCCCATCCGGTCGTGGGCTTTGGCAAGATGATAGCCTGGGGCGAGCGACATCTGAACAAGGGGCGCCATCGGATGCTGAAAGGTGCGGTGATGACCATCCTGCTCGATGCCCTCGTCTTCTTTGCAACCTGGGTTCTGATGCACTGCACCCGTCCGTACCCATTCCTCCACTATCCAATTGCCGTCCTGCTGATTTTCTATTGCCTGGCCGGAACCACGCTCATCCGTGAGGTTCGGGCCGTATTTCTCGCCCTCGACCGTTCGCTGGAGGAGGGTAGGAGGCAGGTGGCCCGAATCGTGGGCCGCGACACGTCGCAACTTTCGGCTCAGGAGGTGCGCACGGCCGCTCTCGAAACCCTGGCCGAGAACCTCAGCGACGGCGTTGTGGCTCCCCTCTTCTGGTTGGCGGTGGGCGGTGTGCCTGCCATGCTGACCTACAAGATGGTGAACACCCAAGACTCCATGATCGGTTACCGGACGGAGCGTTTCAAGGACTTTGGTTGCTGGGCGGCTCGCGTCGATGACGTGGCCAACTTCATCCCGGCTCGCCTGACGGCCCTTCTCATGCTTCTGCCCTATGCACTCGTCACGTTCCGTTTCTCGCTCTTCGCTTTCGTCTGGCGCAACGGCAGGCGCCATGCTTCGCCCAACAGCGGATATCCCGAGGCAGCCCTTGCGGGCATCCTCAACTGCCGGTTCGGCGGTCCGCACTATTATTTCGGTCAGATCTTCGACAAACCCTATATCGGCGAGAACGACCGCCAGCTGACGACTGCCGATATGGAGACGGCTGTCCGCGTGAATCGTGTGGCCGAGGTGCTTTTCATCTTCGCTCTTTTTGCCCTTTTCCATTTATGCACCTTTTAACCTTTTAACCCTTTAACCCTTTAACTTTTTAACCTTTTAACCCTTTAACTTTTTAACCTTTATATTTGTGAAATCCCTCGCTTATTCGTATCTTTGCACACCGAAAACAAAAGGTTTAAAATATGGGACAGATTAAGACTATCGGTGTGTTGACCTCGGGCGGCGATGCCCCAGGCATGAATGCAGCCATACGTGCCGTGACACGTGCGGCCATAGCCAACAATTTGCGAGTGATGGCCATCTATCGTGGCTACGAAGGTTTGATTAACGATGAGGTGCGCGAATTCCACACGGAGGACGTCAGCGGCATCATCTGCCGTGGCGGTACGATACTGAAGACTGCACGCAGCCAGGAGTTTATGACGGAAAAGGGCCGCGCCAAGGCCCATAAGGTGATGAAGAAGCACTCTATCGACGCCCTTGTGGTCATCGGTGGCAACGGCTCTCTCACGGGAGCCCGCCTCTTTGCCCAGGAGTATGACGTGCCCTGCATCGGACTGCCCGGAACCATCGACAACGACCTCTGGGGCACCGACCTCACCATTGGCTACGACACCACGCTGAACACCATCATGGAGTGTGTGGACAAGATTCGCGATACGGCCAACTCGCACGAACGCATCTTCTTCGTTGAGGTGATGGGTCGCGATGCCGGTTTCCTGGCCCAGAACAGTGCCATCGCTGCCGGGGCTGAGGCTGCCATCATTCCCGAGGACTCTACGGGTGCCGACCAGCTGGAGCAGTTCATCGGTCGCGGCATCCGCAAGTCGAAGTCGTCCTCCATCGTCATCGTCAGCGAAAGCCCCAAGTGCGGTGCCATGTACTATGCCGAACGTGTCCGGAAGGAATATCCCGAGTACGACGTTCGCGTCTCCATCCTGGGCCATCTGCAGCGAGGTGGCAGTCCTTCGGCCGGCGACCGCATATTGGCCAGCCGCATGGGCCTGGGTGCCATACAAGCCCTGAACGACGGACAGCGCAACGTGATGATAGGCATCCGCAACGACGAAATCGTCTACGTACCTTTCTCCAACGCCGTCAAGAGCGACAAACCGTTGAAGAAAGACCTCATCGACGTGATGAACACCCTGTCGATTTAACGTTCCCCGATGGGTCCTACTATGGTTGGGGCTCAATCGACGTATCGTCTGACCTCCGACAATACTATGGTTGGAGCTCCAACGATACGTCGATTGAGCCCCAACCTAATAATGTGCGCGCATGTGTGCGTGCGCGCGTGTACCATATATATTATACGCGTGCGCATAGGTGTGCCATTTTGACAAAACGGTTTCTTGGTGTGCCACAATGGCAGGCACGCCTTGACGAATATCAATAAACGGCCATTTTTATGCTAAAAAACATATTTTTGTTTGGTGTACGTCGAAAAAAGGCACTACCTTTGCATCGTCGAAAGACAGAAGGGCCCCTGGCGAGGGGCAAGTGAATAACTAAAAACACTATTAAGGTAAAAAGATTGTAAGTTATGAAGAAGATGATGATTTTGGTAAGCGCCATCATGATGGTAGCTGCCGGTTACGCAAAGAACGCAGAGATTAAGCCTTTCGAAGGAGTGGATGTGAATGTGCCTGCTTGTGTGCGCTTTATCAGCGGTGACAACTACGAGGTAGGAGTTCGCAGCAATGATAGCATCGCAGCACAAAATATTGAGTGGTTCATCGAAGACGGCGTACTGAAAATCAGAAAGCGCCACGAGGTGAACGACGACGACAGGCAGACCAACGTTTGCATCACGATAGTCTCTCCTGTAGAACCGAAACTGACAGTGGGTCGCGACTTCGAGGTAGCCTCGCGCACAGGCTTCCAGAAGGCCACCAAAGACCGCTGAAACAAGTAAAGTGAAGATTTTTTGAAAAAAAACTGCGAAAAGTTTTGGTAGTACAGGAAAAAGTCGTACCTTTGCACTCGCAAAAGAGAAACAGAGGTTTCGACAGGGCGCTTAGCTCAGTTGGTTCAGAGCGTCTGCCTTACAAGCAGAGGGTCGGGGGTTCGAATCCCTCAGCGCCCACCCAGATATTGAAAGTTTGAAGTAAATTGGCTCCTTAGCTCAACTGAATAGAGCATCTGACTACGGATCAGAAGGTTGTGG
>CAMOUQ010000062.1 GCA_946626595.1 uncultured Prevotellaceae bacterium
TTGTTCCCCATATACTCAAACTTTCGGCCCTTTTCTTTTGCCATTCGGGCAAGAAATGCTACTTCTGAGGGCTGTAAACCTTTTTTTTGAGCTTTCTTATCATGGTGAAGAACCGCTATTCTTTCCTCAGTCTGTGGCCGTTGGTGCTGCTGTTGTGTGTATCCTGCGCTATGTGATGAAGGAATAGGAAATCCTGCTCATCCCTTTATGCTGTGCCCAAACCGGCTGTGCATCCATTGGAAGGGCATGTACAGCACGGGCACGACAAAGAGTAGGGCAATGGTGCCCACCAGCATGCCGCCCGCACAGCCCACACCCAGGGAGATGTTGCCGTTGGCGCCTACGCCGTGCGCAAAGACCAGCGGAAGCATGCCGAATATCATGGTGAGAGAGGTCATGAGGATGGGGCGCAGACGCACACGGGCTGCCGACATGGCTGCCATGGGGATGCTCATGCCTTGTCGGTGACGCTCCGTTGCGTACTCTGTCAGCAGGATGGCCGTCTTGGCCAGCAGGCCGATGAGCATGATAAGGCCCGTCTGCATGTAGATGTTATTCTCCAGTCCCCACATCCTTGAGAAGAGGAAACTGCCCAGCAGACCGAAGGGAACGCTCAGGATGACGGCCAAGGGAATGAACAGACTTTCGTACAAGGCACATAATATAAGGTATATAAAGAGGACGCAGATGATGAACACAAGGGCGGTGGTATTGCCCAGTGAAGCCTCCTCGCTCGACATGCCTCCGAATTCGTAGCTATAGCCTTCGGGCAGGACCTTGGCTGCTGTGCGGCGTATAGCATCCAGTGCCTGGCCGCTGCTGTAGCCGTCGGCCGTCTGTCCCATCACGGCAATGCTGCTGAAGAGATTGAAGCGGTTGAGGCCTTCGCTGCCATATACACGCTCCATGCTGATGTACTGCGTGATAGGAATCATCTGTCCGCTTTCGCTCCTGACGCGCATGTTCGAAAGGGCTTTCTCGTCAAGACGGAATTCGGGAGAGGCCTGCACAATCACGCGGTAGAGCTTGGTGAAGCGTGTCAGGTTGCTGCTATATGTGCCACCGACGTAGCCCGACAGCACTCTGAGGACGGCATTGGGTGTGACACCGTCGCGCTTGCAGCGTGCGGCATCCACTTCCACGCGGTACTGTGGGTATTTGGTGTCGAAGGTGGTGAATGCGCGGGAGATGGCCGGCTCACGGTTGAGCGAGTCGATGAGTATGCGTGTGTAGCGCATCAGGTCTTCTATCTTTCCGCCTTTGCGGTCCTGCACGTGCAGTTCGAATCCACTGGTGGCTCCATAGCCCGAAATCATGGGGCGGGTGCTGACCCGTATCTGTGCCTGGGTGATGTCGGCCGTGCGGCGGTATATCTCGTCGATGACAGAGTTTATGTCGTCGCCCTCCTCCTTTCGTTCGTCCCAGTTCTTGAGGCGTATGTTGAACGAACCCGCCGACGAAGATTGGTCGAAGGTGGAACCTCGGCCGATGGTCATGTTGTAGAGGCGAATCTGCGGGATGTCCTTGATGCGCTGTTCCACCTCGCGTGTTATCTTGCCCGTTACGGCCATGCTGGTGCCGGGGGCGCACTGCACGTTGACGTTGATGGAACCCATGTCCTCGTTGGGAACGAAACCTGTGCGTGTGGTCTTGAGCATATAGCCCAGAAGGATGCACACCACTACCACGGACACCCAAGGCAACCATCGGTGGCGGAAGATGCGCAACACACCACGCTGGTACTTGCCTACCACACGTTGGAAACTGACATTGAAGGCATCGTGGAAGCGAGCCGAGAAACTGGTGTCTTCGGCCTTGCGCGGACGAAGCATCAGGGCGCAGAGCGCTGGTGAGAGCGTCATGGCATTGATGGTGGAGATGATGACTGCTATGGCCATTGTAACACCGAACTGGGTGTAGAAGACGCCCGTAGTGCCACCCACAAAGCAGACCGGGATGAAGACGCTCATGAAGACCACCGTTGTCGTGATAAGCGCCGAGGTAAGTCCCTTCATGGCATCTACGGAAGCCAGATAGGGCGACTTGTAACCCTCGTCGAACTTGGCCTGTACCGCCTCCACCACCACAATGGCATCGTCCACCACGGTGCCAATCACCAGCACGAGGGCGAAGAGGGTGAGCAGGTTCAGGCTGAAGCCAATCAGATAGAGCACGGCAAAGGTGCCTATCAGACTGACCACGATGGCCAGGGAGGGGATGAAGGTGCTGCGGAGATTCTGCAGGAAGAGGTACACCACCAGCACCACCAGGATGATGGCTTCCACCAGGGTGCGCACCACATTGCGGATGCTGGCATCCAGGAAGTCCTTGGTGCTCATCACGTCCACCAGTTCCATGCCTGGCGGCAGTTCCTTCTGTATCTCGAGGGCCGTCTCATCGATGCGCTTGATGATTTCGTTGGCGTTGGAGCCTGGCGTTTGTGCAATCATGCAGTTGGCACCGGCATGTCCGTTCGTGCTGTTCTGTATGGTATAGTTCTGTATGCCCAGTTCCACGCGTGCCACATCCTTCAGGCGCAGTATGCTGCCGTCGGGCATCGACTTGATGACCATGTTCTCATAGTCGCGCTCCTCTTCGTACCGTCCTCTGTATTTCAGCACATATTGGAAGGTGTTCTCCGAGTCGGCGCCCAGCGTGCCGGTTGGCGATTCGATGTTTTGTTCGTCCAGTACGTTGTCTATGTCCGACGGCATCAGTCCGTAGGCAGCCATGCGCAGCGGATCGAGCCATATACGCATGCTGTAGCTGGCTCCCCAGACATTCACCTCACCTACGCCCGGCACACGCGACAGGCGTGGTTCGATGTTAATCTTCATGTAGTTGGTCAGGAAGTCGGTGTCGTAGGCGTCCGTCGGGCTATACAGCGACAGGCTCTTGATGTTGCTGGTCTGTCGTTTCCGGACGGTCACACCGCTGCGCGTGACATCGGCAGGCAACTGCCCCTGGGTGGAAGCCACGCGGTTCTGCACGTTCACCATAGCCATGTCGGCATCCGTTCCTTGCTTGAAGTAGATGCTGATGCTGCCCGAGCTGGTATTGGTGGCCGAGGAGGTCATGTACATCATGTTCTCCACGCCGTTCAGACTCTCTTCCAGGGGGATGATGACACTCTTCTGAACCGTCTCGGCGTTGGCACCTGTGTAGTTGGCACGCACGCTGACCGTGGGAGGCGCTATCTCAGGAAACTGCTCAATGGGCAGGTTCAGCAGCCCTATCAGGCCCAGCATTACGATGAAGACCGAGATTACGCCGGACAATATGGGTCTGTCTATGAAGGTCTTTACGTTCATCCTTCACTTTTTGCTTTTACTATTTACTTCTGTACCTTCCCGCATCAGTCCGGCCCCCTCGGCAATGATGACATCGCCCTCGGTGAGGCCGTTTTCCACAATATAACTCGTGCCGTCGTCCAGCGGAGCCACTTCGATGGCGGTTTGCGCCGTCTTGCCGTCCACTACGCGATAGACAAACACTTTGTTCTGCAACTCAAAGGTGGCCGTCTGCGGAATGACGATTACATTGTCCCTGACGGTGGAAATCACCACCGTGCCCGTTCCGCCATTGCGCAACAGGTGGTCGTCGTTGGGAAAGACGGCGCGCAGGGCGACGGCCCCCGTGTTGGCATCCACTATACCACTGACTGCATCCACCCGTCCCTTCTGTCCATATTCCTTGTCGTTGCTGAGCAGGAGCGCGACGTCGGGCATGGTTTGTATGAATTTGTCCAGACTGCCGTACTGCATGGTCAGGTCTGTGACTTCGCGTTCGCTCAGACTGAAGTAGACCCACATCTGGCTGTCGTCGCACACGGTTATCAGCGATTCGCTGATGTTGCTGCTTACCAACGAACCTACGCGATACGGTATCATGCCGGCCACACCGCTGACGGGACTCTTCACGGTAGTGTAGCTGAGACTGTTGCGGGCGTTCACCACCTGTGCCTGTGCCTGTGCCACCTGTGCTTGTGCCGACAGCAAAGCCTGATGGGCCGTCTGCAGGTCGTATTCGCCGATGACTTGTTTGTCATACAGCTGTTTGCGGCTTTCGTAGGTGATGTTGGCCGTCTGCTCGGCAGCCTTTGCAACCTTCAGGGCTGCTTCGGCCGTGTTCAGGGCAGCCTGATAGGGTACCTGGTCTATCACAAAGAGAGTCTGTCCCTTGTGGACTTTCTGTCCTTCAGTTGTCAGTATCTTGGTAATCAGTCCGCTCACCTGTGGCCGTATCTCCACAATCTCCTTACCTTTCATGGTGGCGCTGTAGCCCACCTTCACGGTCTGGCTGGTGCGTTCCACCTTTATGGTCTTGTACACCAAGTCGGCTTTCTCTTGTTTTTTTTCTTGGCAAGAGAGCAGGATGAATAGGCCCAGCAGGAGAGGCCATAGGTTTCTGTGTATCATGAGATGCGTGTGACGAGTTTCAGTTCCTCGATTTTCTTCAGGTCGCGGCAGATGATGCGTACGTCTTCGACGTCGTGCACCTCCAGGTTGATTTCGCCCTGGAATATGCCGTCGTGTGCCTCGATGGTGAGGCGGCGCATGTTGACGTTGAGTTGCTGGGAGAGTATGGTGGCTATCTGCAGCACTACGCCTGTGTGGTCGATGCCCTCGATGCGTATGGTGGTGGGGAAACGGAGGTGCTTGTGGGTGTCCCACCGGGCGGCGAGGATGTGGTTGCCGTCGGCCGTCTTCAGCCGGTTGGCCATGGGGCACTGGCGCTTGTGGATGGTGATGCGGCCGGAATCGTCGAAGTAGCCCAGGACGTCGTCGCCGGGGATGGGGTGGCAGCATTCGCCCATGAGGTAGTGGCCTATGTTTTCCTCGTTGAGTATGAGGGGTTTCTTGCGGTCTATCTTAGGTTGTGGGGCGTCGGCGGTGGCTGGTTCGGGGGTGTTCTGGCCGTTGCGGTGGAAGATGTTCTTGAGGTAGCGGCTCCATTGCTTCGACTGCTTCTTCTCGCGCAGGTGGTTGATGTCGGCGTCGCCCAGGGTGATGTCGGCGCGTCCGATGGCGGTGTAGAGTTGTTCGCGGTTCTTCAGCTGGTGGAGGTTGCAGAGTTTGTCTACGTTCATGCTGCTGGGGTCCATCTCGTGGGAGGTGAGGAAGTCGGTGAGCAGGCGCTCGCCCAGTTTCTGCTTCTCGCGGTCCTCGCGGCGCAGTAGGGCCTGAATCTTGTTCTTGGCCTTGGCGGTGGTGGCGATGTCGAGCCACTGGCGCTTGACCTGGGAGTCCTTGGAGGTGAGTATCTCCACCTGGTCGCCGCCGCGCAGGACGTAGTTGAGCGAGACGAGCTTGTGGTTGACCTTGGCTCCGATGCAGTGGGTGCCGACGAAGGTGTGAATGGTGAAGGCGAAGTCGAGGACGGTGCTGTCGACGGGCATCTTGCGCACGTCGCCCTTGGGGGTGAGGACGAAGAGTTCGTTGGCGTAGAGGTTGAGTTTGATGGTGTCCAGGAAGTCCATGCCCGAGGGCTGCGGGTCGTCCAGTATCTCCTTGATGGTCTGGAGCCATTTGTCGAGTTCGCTCTCGCTCTCCTCGGATGTCTTTTCGCCGTCCTTGTATTTCCAGTGGGCAGCAAATCCCTGTTCGGCTATCTCGTCCATGCGTTCGCTGCGTATCTGCACTTCTATCCATTTGCCGGCCTTGCTCATGAGGGTGGTGTGGACGGCCTGGTAGCCATTGCTCTTGGGGGTGCGGAGCCAGTTGCGGAAGCGTTCGGGGTGTTCGGTGTAGGGCGAGGAGACGTAGGCATAGATTTGCATGCACTCGGCCACTTCGTCGCGTGGGTCCTTGGGCTTGAATACGATGCGCACGGCCAGTATGTCGAAGACGTCTTCGAAGGATACGTGCTTCGTCTGCATCTTCTTCCAGATGCTGTAGGGGCGTTTGATGCGTGCCTTGATGGTGTAGTTGATGCCGTGGCGGTCGAGTTCGGCGCTGATGGGGCTGACGAAGTCGTCGTAGATGCTCTTGAGGTTGCCGTGCATCTCGTCGAGGCGCTGTTTGATGAGGGCGCACTCCTCGGGGTGCTCGTAGCTGAAGCTGAGGTCTTCCAGTTCCTCCTTTATTTTGTTCAGTCCCAGTCGGTAGGCCAGGGGGGCATAGATGCTGAGGGTTTCGCCGGCTATCTTGTACTGCTTGTGGGGGAGCTGGCTGCCCAGGGTGCGCATGTTGTGGAGGCGGTCGGAGATTTTGATGAGTATGACGCGTATGTCGTCGCTCATGGTCAGGAGGAGTTTCTTGAAGTTCTCCACCTGGCTGGAGGTCTTCTCGCCGAAGATGCCTCCGGATATCTTGGTCAGTCCGTCCACGATTTGCGCTATCTTCGGTCCGAAGATGTTCTCGATGTCGGTGACGGTGTAGTCGGTGTCTTCGACCACGTCGTGGAGGAGTGCCGAGCAGATGCTGGTGCTGCCGAGTCCGATCTCCTCGCTGACAATCTGGGCTACGGCTATGGGGTGCATGATGTAGGGCTCGCCAGAGAGGCGGCGCACTCCGTCGTGTGCCTTGCGGGCAAAGTTGAAGGCTTTTGTGATGAGGTCAACTTTCTTGCGGTGGTGACTCTTCAGGTATGTGTCCAACAGATGTTGGAACGCTTCGTTCACCATGCGTTCGTCCTCTTGCTCTCTGATTTTCTGCTCGTCCATAACCTTTTAACCCTTTAACCCTTTAACCTTTTAACATTTTAACCTTTTAACTTTTTAACCTTATTACCTCACCCTCAGCCGCTGTCCGGCACGGATGGTGCTGCCGCGCAGTCCGTTCAGTCGGCGCAAGGCGGACACGGTGGTATGGTTGCGCCGTGCTATGGCACCCAGGTTGTCGCCGGAGCGCACCTTGACGTATCTGGTGCTGCGGCTCCGCTGGTTGGATGCCGGGGCTGTGGGCGTGACCACTTCCTTCTCCTTCTTGCTGAAGAGTTCGTCGGCGCGGTGGTTGTAGATGCTGTCGCCGGCCTCGATGAAGGCACTGATGGCCTCCGTGGTCATGCGTATGGGCAGCGGGCGTGCATCGCCGGGCACCAGGGTGGTGCGGTACTGAGGATTGAGGGCCCGCAGTTGTTCCATATCGATGCCGCAGAGTTCGTGTATCTGCTCGAAGCGTATGTCGTGGTTGACCATGACGGTGTCGGTGCCGACTGGCAGCCGGGTGTTGACGGGGCAGATGTTGTGCTCGCAGTAGTAGTTCATGATGTAGTTGGCGGCGATGAAGGCCGGAACGTAGCCTCGCGTCTCGGCAGGCAGGTAGGGATAGATGGTCCAGTAGTCCTTGACGCCACCGGCGCGCTTGATGGCCTTGGACACGTTCTGCGGTCCGCAATTGTAGGAGGCGATGACCAGTGTCCAGTCGCCGAAGATGTCGTAGAGGTCCTTCAGGTATCGGGCGGCGGCAAAGCTGGACTTGATGGGGTCGCGGCGCTCGTCGATGAGGCTGGTCACCTCCAGTCCGTACTGCTTGCCCGTGGAGAGCATGAACTGCCACAGTCCGGCAGCGCCCACGCGGCTGGTGGCTCCGGGGTTCAGAGCGCTCTCGATGATGGGCAGGTACTTGAGTTCCAGGGGCACCTGGTTGGCCTCGAGGGCTTCCTCGAAGAGCGGGAAGTAGAAGTTGCTGGCGCCGAGCATGATGCTCACCGAACGGCGCAGGCGTCCGCTATATTGGTCGATGAACTTGCGCACGACCTCGTTGTAGGGCATGTCGATGACGTTGGGCAGTCGGCTCAGTCGGGTGATGTAGACTTCCTTCTCGAAGACGGGGTTGTCGCTGCTCGTCTCGCAGTTCTCGTCGAAGGTGAGGTAGTTCTTGATGTTCCACTCGTTGAGCAGGCTGTCCAGTTCGTTGGCTTGCATGCCCTCGGGCAGTCCTATCTCTTCGTCCTGTCCGATGCGGTCGTCGTGGACGGTGATTTCGTTTTGGCCCATGGCACCGGTGGCCAGTGCCAGGCTCAGTCCCAATATGTATAATTTCTTCATCATAGTTCTTTACGTTTAGAATGTTAGGCAGCACGATAGTCCGTAGCTGTTTTGTCGTTGGTGCCTCATGGTGGGCACTCCGGTGTGGATGACGGCCGGTTCGAAGCGCAGGCTCAGGTCGCGGCTGATGTCGAAGGTCGACAGTTCGGCGTCGACGTAGGCATCGATGACCGAAATCAGATAGACCCCGGCGAAGGCCAGGATGCTCATGTCGCGATATTTGCGGAAGTGGTCCTTCTTGTTCTTGAATATCGTCTTGAAGCGCTCTTCCTTTCCCGAGATGTCGTAGCCCAGGGGCAGCATGGCCTCGTAGCTCTTGGTGTTGGGGTCGTTGTCCATGATGTCAATGTATGCCTGCGAGTAGTCGCGCAGCATTTGGTTGTTCCACGTCAGTGCGTAGGTGCATCCCAGGAATCCTCCGTAGATGATGGGCAGTTTCCACAGCTTGCGGTTGTAGACCTGTCCGGCACCGGGGATGACAAGTGCCAGCCACATGGCCCTGATGGGCTCGGGGCGGAAGTGGCGCTTGTCCTGCAACTTTTTTAGGCCCTTTGCCAGCAGGCTGTCCACTACCGTCGTGTCCAGTGGCAGGGCCTTGTCGATGGCGGCCGTCTTGGCAATGAGCCGTCCCGGACCGGCCGCGATGGTGTCCGTTGCGACGGTGTCGGCCACGATGGTGTCGACCTGCAGGGAGTCGCTCGCCACCTGTGCGAGTCCCCTGTCTGACCAGAGGACCAGCAGCATCAGGACGAGGGCTTTGCCGTATGTTACGCCCAGTGGTCTCAATGCTTCAGTTGGTCGAAGAGGTCGATGATGCGTTCCAGTTCCTTCTCGTTGGCAAAGGGGATGGTGATTTTCCCTCGTCCCTTGTCGCTGCAGGTGAGTTGCACCTTCGACTTGAAGAGTGCCGACATCATCTCTTTCAGTTCGTTGTACTCGGCCGACAGCGATGCACCCTTGGCCTTCAGGCGTTTGCCTCCGGCATTGACGGTGACACCCTGTGTCAGTTCCTTCACCATCTCCTCGACGCGTCGCACACTCATGCCTGAGCGTTGCAACTCGTTGTACACCTTCAGCTGCAGGGTGGGGTCGTCCAGCGACAGCAGTGCACGGGCGTGGCCCATGTCGATGGTGCGGTTCTTCAGTCCCATCTGTATCTGTGCGGGCAACTTCAGCAGTCGCAGGTAGTTGGTGATGGTGGTGCGGTTCTTGCCTACGCGCTCCGACAGGCGTTCCTGGGTCAGGTTGTACTGTTCCATCAGGTGCTGATAGGCCAGGGCTATCTCCATGGAGTTGAGGTTCTCGCGCTGTATGTTCTCCACCAGGGCCATCTCCATCATGTTTTCGTCGTCGACGGTGCGGATGTAGGCGGGTATGGTGGCCAGGCCTGCCATTTGGCTTGCGCGCCAACGGCGTTCGCCGGCGATGATGACGAACGTGCCGTCTCCCATGTCGCGTACGGTGATGGGCTGTATGATGCCAATCTCGCGTATGCTGTCGGCCAGTTCGCCCAGGGCGGTTTCGTCAAATTCGCGTCGCGGTTGGTTGGGGTTGGCCTTGATGGCCGCTATGGCCACCTCGTTGATGCTCGACGAACCGCCGGTGTGCACCTCGTCGGTGCGCATCAGCACGTCCAGGCCGCGCCCCAGAGCAGGGTATTTCTTATGTACTGCCATTCAGATTCTCAGTTTTTTTCGGTTTACAAAATGTGTGGCTGTGGCTCAGCGTCCTTGTCAGTTCTTCTCGTTCTTCTTCACCAGTTCGTTGGCCAGGGCCAGATAGTCGCGGGCGCCGGCCGAATCGGCATCGTAGAGGATGACGGGCATGCCGTGTCCGGGAGCTTCGCCCAACTTCACGTTGCGCTGTATGACGGTCTTGAAGACCAGTTCCTGGAAGTGGCGCTTCACCTCGTTGTACACCTGGTTGGCCAGGCGCAGTCGCTTGTCGTACATCGTCAGCAGGAAGCCTTCGATTTCCAGGTTGGGGTTCAGCTTCATCTTGATGATGCGTATGGTGTTGAGCAGTTTGCTCAGTCCCTCCAGGGCAAAGTATTCGCACTGTACGGGGATGATGACGCTGTCGGCCGCCGTCAGGGCATTGACAACCGTCAGGCCCAGCGATGGGCTGCAGTCGATGAGTATGTAGTCGTAGTCGTCGCGTATGGGTTTCAGCATCTCGGTCATCACCTTCTCGCGGTTGGGCAGCTGCAGCATGCCCACCTCCACGCCCACCAGGTCGATGTGCGAGGGGATGATGTCCAGTCCCTCGATGTCGGTGGTGTAGATGGCTTCGCGTGCATCCACCCTGTCGATGAGGCAGTTGTAGAGCGAGGTGTCGATTTGTGAAATGTCCACACCCAACCCCGACGAGGCGTTGGCCTGGGAGTCGGCGTCGATGAGCAGAACTTTCTTTTCCAGCGTGGCCAGGGAGGCTGCCAGATTCATGCTGGTAGTGGTCTTGCCAACACCTCCTTTTTGATTGGCCAGAGCAATAATTTTTGCCATATATCCTTATTTGATACTAATTATTTTGGCAAAAGTACGATTTTCTTTGCAATTCTCCTCATTTTATGAGGAAAGATTGCCGAATCTGTTGATAACTTAACGTTTTTGTTGATAACTTAACACTTTTTTGCTAACTTTGCAGCCCTAATTCTGCATTTTTATGGAACAAAAGTTGATATTGATTACAAATGACGACGGAGTGTCGGCTCAGGGCATCGGAGTGCTCACGGAACTGATGCTCCGCCTGGGCGAGGTCATCGTGGTGGCTCCCGATTCGGCACGTTCGGGTGCCGCCTGTGCCATCACCTGCACCCAGGCCGTCACCCTGCGCCGCCGGGCCGACATGGAGCGGCCCCACCTGATGGTGTATGCCTGCTCGGGCAGTCCCGTCGACTGTGTGAAGATTGCCCTGGAGGAGGTGTGTCCCCGCCAGCCCGACCTCATCGTCTCGGGCATCAACCACGGCGACAATGCCTCGTGCAGCATCCACTACAGCGGCACCATGGGGGCCGTCATCGAGGGCTGCATGAAGGGCATCCCCTCCATCGGCTTCAGTCTGCGCACGCTCAGTCACCACTGCGACTTCTCGCCGTACAGCGAGGAGATAGTGCGCATTGCCGACTTTGTGCTGGCGAACGGACTGAAGCAGGATGTCTGCCTGAACGTGAACTTCCCCGAGGTGACCCGCCTGGCCGGCATGCGCGTTTGCCGCATGGGTCGCGGACGTTGGGTGCAGGAGTGGATTTCGGCCAACAATCCGCGCGGCATGAATGCCTTCTGGCTCACCGGCCGCTTCCTCAACCTGGAACCTCACAGCGAGGACACCGACTACTGGGCTCTGGACCATGGCTATGGTGCCATCACGCCCATCCGACTCGACATGACGGCCTATGACGTCTTTCCCCAACTAGCGGGCCTATGAAGTACTACCTGATTGCCGGTGAGGCCAGCGGCGACCTCCATGCCTCACACCTGATGAAGGCACTGGCCCAGCGGGATGCTGAGGCCGAGTTCCGATTTGTCGGAGGCGACCTGATGCAGGCCGTCGGGGGCACCCTGGTGCGCCACTACCGCACGTTGGCCTACATGGGTTTCGTCCCGGTCATCACGCATGTCGGCACCATTCTGCGTGGCATGCGCCAGTGCCGCCGCGACGTCCTGGCCTGGCAGCCCGATGTGCTCATCCTGGTCGACTATCCGGGCTTCAACCTGGGCATGGCAAAGTTTGCCTCGCAGCGGTTGCCTGGTACGCGGGTGGTCTACTACATCTCGCCGAAGGTGTGGGCCTGGAAGGAGTGGCGCATGAAGGACATACGCAAGTATGTGGACCAGGTCTTGTCGATTCTGCCCTTCGAGGTAGACTTCTACCGCAGGCACGATGCCGAGCGGATGATTACCTATGTGGGCAATCCCACGTTGGACGAGGTGGCGGAGTACAAGGAGCATAATGTGTCAGATTTTCCCCATTTCATCGAAGAAAATGGACTTCCCGACCGTCCCGTCATAGCCCTGCTTGCGGGCAGTCGCCGACAGGAGATTGGCGACAACCTGCGCCGCATGATTCAGGCCGTGGAACCGCTCTCCGACCGCTATCAGTTTGTGGTGGCCGGCGCCCCGGGCATCACCGATGAGGTCTATCGCCAGGTGTTGGGCGACGCTCCGGTCCGCATCCTCTACGGACAGACCTACCGCATCCTGCAGCATGCCACGGCCGCCCTTGTCACCAGCGGTACGGCCACGCTGGAGACGGCGCTCTTCCGTGTCCCCCAGGTGGTTTGTTACTATCTGAAGGCGGGCTTCGTCTTCCGCCTGCTGCGCTGGCTGTTAATCAAGGTGCCCTTCATCTCTCTGGTCAATCTGGTGGCCGGGCGCGAGGTGGTGCCCGAACTGGTGGGCAGCGACATGACTCCCGACCAGGCTCGCCAGCAACTGCTGCGCATACTGCCCGACGGCGAGGGGCGCGAGGCCATGCTCCGGGGCTACGACGAGGTGGCCCACCGTCTGGGCGCACCCGGTGCTCCGCAGCACGCGGCCGACTGCATCCTCCGCTCTGCCGAGGCCTCCGTTTAGTCCCTGTCTTATTTTAAATAAGGTTGACACCAAAAGTTTGAAAAAGTATGGTGAAACAA
>CAMOUQ010000063.1 GCA_946626595.1 uncultured Prevotellaceae bacterium
AATATTACTTTTTGCCAAGTTTATTTGCACTTTCGCTTTTTTTTTTCTATTTTTGCGCATTCTTTTGAAAAAATCGATAGTGGAATGAAGAAATTTCAACAGTCGTTTCGCAGTCTGCTGCTTGTCGTGATGATACTGATAAGTACATGGGCCGTCGCTGACAAACAGACCATTCGCCGTGTGCCGAAGGACTCCGTGACAGTGTCGTCGGTGCGGTGGGGAGAGCTGTCCTCTGGCCGTATGTCGCAGAGTGCCTATCCCGTTCGGCTGATTGTCAAGGGAGGCAATTTGCGTGTTACCTCAAAGTACGAACAGGTATTGCCCATCTACACCAACTCCGGGACGCTCTATCTGGCCATGCAGCTGAATCCCGGAGTCAACTGGCTTGTGGGCCTGCCGCGTGGCCGTTACCGTATCAATAATCGCACTATCAGCATCAAGTAGCGGATTCCAAATGGAGAAAGTTATTGACATAGAGGCTATCCTGCGTTCCCGATTGGGTGCGCGGGCACGTTTTGTTCCCCGGTTTGTGTATGCGTGGCTGCGGAAACTCGTCCATGAAGACTTCTGTAACGAATTTCTCCGCCGTGGCTATCAGGGAGTGGAGTTCTGTGAAAAGACCATCGAGTATCTGGGTGTCAAGGTGGATGTGGAGGGATTGGAGAACTTGCCTCCGAAGGATAGCCCCTACTGCACCTTCGTCAGCAATCATCCGCTGGGCGCCATCGACGGTGTCACGCTGGGGGCTGTGCTGGGCCGCCGCTACGATGGACAGATTAAGTATCTGGTCAACGATTTCCTCATGAACCTGCCCGGACTGGCCCCCCTGTGCGTGCCGGTCAACAAGGTGGGCCGACAGGCTCACAACCTGCCCGAGATGGTGGAGCAGATATTCACGGGACCCAACCATGTCATCATGTTCCCGGCCGGACTGTGCAGCCGTCGCATCGATGGCGTCGTTCAGGACCTGCCCTGGACCAAGAGTTTCATCGTCAAGAGCCGTGCCCACCAGCACGATGTGGTACCCATACATTTCATTGGCCAAAACTCCAATCGCTTCTATCGCGTGGCCAACTTCTGCAAACGATTCCACCTGCCCAACTTTGCCATGGCGCTGTTGCCCGACGAGATGTATCGCAGCCGGGGCAATCACTACACGGTGCGCATCGGCCGCCCCATATCGTGGGAGACGTTTGACAAGTCGAAAAAGCCGGTGGAATGGGCACAATTTGTGCGAGAAGAGGTGTATAAGATATAGAGTTTACGGAGGAGAATATGGAGCAGATAATCGAGAGGATTCAGCGAGATGTGCTGAAGGGTGAACTGACGGAGGATAAACGGCTACGCTTCACCAATAAGAGTAACAACGAGGTGTACATCGTCACGTGGCAGGACTCGCCCAACGTCTTGATGGAAATTGGTCGCCTGCGCGAGATTGCCTTCCGCGATGCCGGAGGCGGTACGGGCAAGGCCTACGACCTCGACGAATTCGACACCTGCGAGAATCCCTACAAGCAACTCATCGTCTGGGACCCCGAACACGAGGAAATACTGGGCGGCTACCGTTACCTGCTGGGCAAGGACTGGCCCGTGGGGGCTGACGGACAGCCTCACCTGGCCACCAGCCACATGTTCCGCTTCAGCGAGCGTTTCATGCGCGAATATGCTCCATACACCATCGAACTGGGACGCTCGTTCGTAACGCTCGAATATCAAAGCACACGCATGGGCTCGAAGGCCCTGTATGCTCTGGACAATCTCTGGGACGGCCTGGGGGCCTTGGTGGTGATAGAACCATCGGTGCGCTACCTCTTTGGCAAGTTCACCATGTATCCCAGCTACGACCGTCTGGCCCGCGATATGATACTCTACTTCCTGAACAAGCATTTCCCTGACCCCGACAAACTGATTTCGCCGATGAAACCGCTGGTTTTGGAACACGACCCCAAGCAGTTTGAGGCTCTCTTCGTCGAGGACGACTTCCGCAAGGACTATCGCATTCTGAACCGCGAGGTGCGCCGCTTGGGCTACAACATTCCGCCTCTGGTGAATGCTTACATGGGGCTCAGTCCCACGATGCGCCTCTTCGGTACGGCCATCAACGATGGTTTCGGCGACGTGGAGGAGACGGGCATACTGATTGCCGTGGACGAGATTTTGCAAGAGAAACGCATGCGCCACATCGACACCTTCGCCGCTGCGCATCCCGAACTGGTGAAGATTATCGACGGCGCTCACCGCATCTTCTACAAAACCTAAGACTACAATTATTTAAGAATAAAAGAATACAATGGGTGGCTTCTTTGGAACAATCTCCACAAGGGATTGCGTAAACGACCTCTTTTACGGGACTGACTATAACTCTCATCTTGGAACACGCCGTGCCGGCATGGTCACTTTCGACAAGGTGCGGGGTTTCAGCCGAAGTATACATTCGCTGGAGCGCGACTATTTCCGCTCGAAGTTTGAAGATGAACTCGAACAATTTGTAGGCTGCCAAGGTCTGGGTGTGATTAGCGACACCGACCCGCAGCCTATTATTGTAAATTCCCATTTGGGAAGATATGCCGTGGTAACGGTGGCCAAGATTAACAACCTGCGCGAGATTGCCGACGAACTGTTGGCGCAACGCATGCATCTGAGCGAGATGTCGGCCAACAACATCAACCAGACGGAACTGGTGGCACTGCTCATCAACATGGGCAGTTCCTTCGTCGATGGCATCAACCGCGTCTATCGGAAGATTCGCGGCTCCTGCTCCATGCTCATCCTCACCGAGGACGGCATCATCGCGGCTCGCGACTTCCTGGGCCGTACGCCCATCGTCATCGGAACCAAGGAGGAGCGGCACCAGGAAAGACTGCAGAACGGCGAACTGGTGGAGTGGAGCATGTCGGCCTACGCCGCATCCAGCGAGTCGACCAGCTTTCCCAACCTTGGTTTCAAGGTGCTGCGCGATGTGGGGCCGGGCGAGATTGTCAAACTGCGTGCCAATGGTCTCGAGGTGTTGCAACCCGCCTTCAAGCGCTGCCAGATTTGTTCCTTCCTGTGGGTCTACTACGGGTTCCCGGCTTCCTGCTACGAGGGCATCAACACCGAAGAGGTGCGCGAGCGCAACGGACAGATGATGGGCGAGAAGGACGACGTGAAGGCCGATCTCGTCTGTGGAATCCCCGATTCGGGCGTGGGCATGGCTCTGGGCTATGCCGTGGGTGCCAAGGTGCCCTACAAACGTGCCGTGCTGAAGTACACCCCGACGTGGCCCCGTTCGTTCACTCCGGGCAATCAGAGCCGTCGCAGCCTGGTGGCTAAGATGAAACTCATCCCCAACGAGGCGCTGCTGCGCGACCAGAGCGTGGTGTTCTGCGACGACAGCATCGTGCGCGGCACCCAGTTGCGCGACAATGTGAAGGAGTTCTTTGGCAACGGAGCCCGCGAGGTGCATGTCCGCATCTCCTGTCCGCCGCTTGTCTACGGTTGTCCCTTCATAGGTTTCACCTCGTCGAAGAGCGACATGGAACTCATCACGCGCCAGATTATCCGCGACTTCGAAGGCGACGACAGGGCTAACCTCGAAAAGTATGCCCAGACGGGAACGCCAGAATACGAGCGCATGGTGAAGGAGATAGCCCGCCGACTGGGCCTCTCGTCGCTCAAGTTTGCCCGTCTCGAGGACCTTGTGGCCTCCATCGGTCTGCCCAAGGACAAGGTCTGCACCCACTGCTTCGACGGCAGCAGTTACGACCAGTCGAACTTCGAGGCCGAGTTCTTCGGTTGATACAGTCCATCGGCGCTGGCTACCTTTACACGGTGGCCAGGCTCATGCCATTGATTTTGCGATAGAGGTCGAGGGCAAAGACGTCGGTCATGCCCGAGATGTAGTCGAGGACGGCCATCATGCGTTCGTAGAGCGTGGGGGCCAGGATTTCGTATTGGGAACTGACGCGGTTGATGAGGATGCGGGAGTAGATGCGGTCGCTGTGGGTGACGGCTTCGAGCATGAGGTCGAGCAGTTGGGTGATGACCTTGTGACCGGCTATCTCGATGTCGACCACCATGCGGGCATGATAAATCTTGGCCACGGCCACCTTCACGCAGTCGCGGTAGGCCTGGCAGGGGCGCTCGCTGATGTGGTCTATCAGGCTGCCTTCGAACCGACCGTCGAGGATAATCTCTTCGTTATCGACGAACACGCGCACACATTCGTTTTCGAGCAGGCTGATGACCACGGAACGCAAGTAGACAATCTTCTCGTTCGTGTCGTCGAGGGTTGCCAGGCGCTGCGTGATTTCTGTCCGTTTGGCATCGTCGAAGAAGGCGAGCAGGAGTTCTTGCGTCTCTTCGGTGGTCAGAATCTTCAGTTTGTGGGCGTCCTCGATGTCCATAATCTGGTAGCAGATGTCGTCGGCCGCCTCCACCAGATACACCAGCGGGTAGCGGGCATACTGTTCGTTGCCCTTGGCGTTGCGAATCTTCTTGATGCCCAGTTCCTGTGCTATCTTTCCGTAGTCGGCCGCTTCGGCCTGGAAGAATCCGAACTTGCCCTTCTTCGATGCCTGGCTGCTGGTGTAGGGGTATTTGACGATGCTGGCCAGGGTGGAGTAGGTCATGACGAAACCACCTTCGCGACGCCCCCGGAAGTGGTGGGTGAGCAGACGGAAGGCATTGGCATTGCCCTCGAAGTGGGTGAGGTCGTTCCACTGCTCTGGCGTCAGGGAATCGCCCGTTTCGTCGCAGAAATATGACTCATACATGCGCCCCTTCTCCTCGCTGAAGTAGGCTCCGATGGCGCGTTCGCCACTGTGGCCGAAGGGCGGGTTGCCCAGGTCGTGGGCCAGGCAGGCGGCACTGACGATGCTGCCCATCTCGGTCAGATGGGTCTTGCCGAGTTCGGGGTGCCGCTCCAGGAGTTGGCGGCTGACGTCGTTGCCCAGGCTGCGCCCCACGCTGCTCACCTCCAGCGAGTGGGTCAGGCGGTTGTGTACGAAGATGCTCCCCGGCAGGGGGAATACCTGGGTTTTGTTCTGCAGTCGGCGGAAGGGTGCCGAAAATATCAGACGGTCGAAATCGCGCTGGAATTCCGAACGGTCATCTTCGCGATGCGGACTCTTCTCTTGCCCGAATCGTTTGTTACTGAGTAGTTGTTCCCACTTCATTTTTCTCTACAATAAATGTTTCTTAATGCAAAAGTAACTTAAATTCTTATCTTTTTCAAGGAAAAAGTCGGGAATGTGTCATAAAATCATTAATTTTGCAGTCTAATTAGATTAAGCGTTATGGAAATCCGAATCATAAACGGCTCGCATCACATGCTGCCGCGTTACGAAACCAGTCAGTCGGCAGGCATGGACCTGCGGGCCAATCTGGACGAACCCGTCACCCTGCTGCCTATGCAGCGCAAACTCATACCCACCGGACTGCGCATAGCTCTACCCGAGGGCTACGAGGCCCAGGTGCGTCCGCGCAGCGGCTTGGCACTGAAGCATGGCGTGACGGTGCTGAACACGCCCGGCACCATCGATGCCGACTATCGTGGCGAGGTGTGCGTCATACTCATCAACCTGGGACAGGAGCCTTTTGTCATCAACGATGGCGAGCGCATTGCTCAGATGGTGATAGCCCGTCACGAACAGCCGGAACTGGTGGCCGTAGATGTCCTCGACGAGACGGAACGCGGCGAAGGTGGCTTTGGGCATACGGGAGTGTGAGGGGAGAATGAGAAAATGAGAAAATGAGAAAATGAGAGGGTGAGAAAATGAGAAAATGAGAAGGTTCATCATTTTGTTATTGGCTGTCCTTGCCGTAGTGCCCATGGAGGCGCGGCGGAGGAAAAAGATGGTTGCGCGGCAAACCGTCCGGACGCAGTTGGCTCCGGCTGACGCGCGCAGGCTGTCTTATTTCTATCAGGAGGGCATAAAGCAGAAGTTGAACGGTCACCTGAGCGAGGCATACGACCTCTTTCAACATTGTCTCTCCATCGACCCAAATGACCCTGATGCCCTGTTCGAGACAGGTTACCTCAACTTCTATCTGGGTCAGGACAGCCTGGGTACAGAGATGTTCCGCCGGGCAGCAGAGATTGACAACCGCAATCCCCGATACATACAGTCGCTGGCTGCGGCCTATCTGGCACGCAACGAGCACGAACGGGCCATTCCCGTGGTGGAACGCCTGTCGCAGTTGCAGACGCGCCGCTCCGATGTGCTCTATCAGTTGGTGGAATTGTACAAAAGCAACGGCAAGACCGACGATGCCATTCGTGCACTGGACCGCATAGAACTGCTCGAAGGTCGTAGTCTGCAGACCGCCCTGCAGAAGTATGCACTCTACGTCGACCGTGGGCGGCAGGCCGAGGCCTACAATGTGCTGAAGACCCTGGAGCGCGAGTCGCCTTACGACATGCGCATCCCCATCATACTGGGCCGCCGCTATCTGGAGAACAACGATGCAGAACGGGCCTTGGATTGTTTCGACCGCGTGGCCAAGACCGACCCAAAGAATGCCGACCTGTTGCTGGCCATGATGGAGTATTACGAACAGACGGGCCAGAAGGAGCGCCGCGCGGCTCTGCGCGATTCGTTGCTCTTTGACCCCGAATCGTCCGATGAGGTTCGTGCACAGATGGCTTCCGTCATGGTTTACGACCTCAAGAATGAACCTAACCAGCGGCAGCGCGTCATGCAGGTGCTGGATTCGCTGGTCAGCATATCGCCGACGGCACTGATGCACTCGATGCGAGTGAGCTACATGATGGGGACGAAGGTGGGAGAAGACACCATAGTGCAGGCCATGCGCGACTTGCTCAAGGTGGCTCCCGACAACGAGAATGCCCTGTCGCGGCTGATGGTTCACTACCTAGGCAAGCAGGACTTCGAGCAGGTGGCAGAGATATGCCGTATGGGCATCAATACCCATCCCGAATCGCTCACCTACTACTTCTACCTGGCTCTGGCCCTGTCGCAACAGAAAGAGAATGCCCAGGCCGTGGAGGTGCTGCAGAACGGACTGAGGAAGGCCGACGAACAGACGGCTCCCGAACAGCTCTCCGACTTCTACGAACTCCTCGGACAGCTCTATTATGAGGATGGTCTGGCCGATAAGGCCTTCGCGGCCTACGACAGTTGCCTCGTGTATAAGGACGACAATGCCGCTTGCCTGAACAACTATGCCTATTATCTGAGCCTTCGCGACGAACGTCTCGACGATGCCGAGCGTATGTCGTACAGGGCCATCAAGATAGAACCCCTCAACAAGACTTACCTCGACACCTATGCCTGGGTGCTCTTCATGCAGGGCAACTACACCATGGCTAAGTTCTACATCGACCGCGTGGTGCCTACGTCGCAGGCCGACAGCACCCTGCTGGCCGACAAGGACCTGCATGCCGAAGTATTGGAACACGCCGGAGACATCTATGCCTTGTCTGGTAATCAGGAACAGGCTGTGCGCTATTGGTCGCTGGCCAAGCAGAAGGGCTCCGACAGTGCCCTGCTGGAGAAGAAGGTGAAACTGGGGAAGTATGTGAAGGATTGAAGGATTATAAGGATTAGGGATTAACGGATTAGGGATTAGGGTATAAAGGATTAAGGATATGAAGAAGATAAGACTTATATTATGGGCTGTGGTTTGCCTGTTGGTGTTCGGCGGATGCCGTTCGTCGCGCCATGCCCAGCGGGCCGAAGTGGTGGCCGGAACCACGCTTGTCAAAACTAATGCGCAGGCAGTAACAGGGAAGTTGAACCTGGCATTGGAGGCTGGGTCGAAGAAGATAAACCTCGGTGGAACCTA
The DNA here is from genome assembly GCA_946626595.1 of uncultured Prevotellaceae bacterium. Classification (GTDB taxonomy): domain Bacteria; phylum Bacteroidota; class Bacteroidia; order Bacteroidales; family Bacteroidaceae; genus Physcousia. The sequence goes on from CAMOUQ010000063.1 coordinate 7,789, forward strand.
TCGTCTGAAGCGCGACGAGGTGGTACAGATAAATCTCACCTACACGATGTTTCTCACCATCAATGTGGGCACGATGGAACTGACACCCGAATACATGATGGTGGTCGACCGCATGGGCAAGCGCTATTGCCGTGTCAGCTACGATGAGGTGCCCACGTTGGCAAAGGCCGGCATCACTTTCGACTATCTCCAGCGCGTCTTCTGGGGCGAGGAGACAAAGTCGCCCACACCGGACTTCACCTGGACGTATGCCAACTGGACGGACCTGGCCAACGGTCAGTTCCCCGGCCAGATACAGTTCGCCCTGCGTTCCAAAGGGGCATCTTATCGGGCCACGTTCAATCTCTCCAATCTGCGCGAGTCGGCTGATTGGGAGACGCATACGGAGGTCGGGGCGCGCTACACGGCCGTGCCTTTCGACAGTATACTGAAGGCGTTGATGTCTGTGGCTAAGTAAGTTGACCGTTGAATATAGAATGGTATGAAGCATTTTAAAGGCTTTCTGTTGGCCCTGAGCCTGTTGCTATTTGGCGTTCCCAACGTTTCGCTCAATGTCGTTGACCCATCTGGCAACGCAACTTCTTCTGTCTGCTTTCAACTATCAACCCTTTCCGCCCAGAACAGCAAGCGGGTGAAGGACCTGAAGAATCAGAAAGCCCGCCTGCAGCAAGACCTGAAGAAGTCGCAGGCTGACCTTCAGAAGACCCAGCAGAACGTGAAGAAGGGGCAGCAGAACATACAATACCTGGGGCAGGAGATAGAGGTCCGCGTGCGCTACATCCACCAGACCGAACATCAGATAGACAGTCTGCAGGTGCTGGTCGACAGCGTCACGAGCGAGATACGCACGGCCGACTCGCTGCTGGCCGTCAAGAAGGAGAAATACATCCGCGCCCTGCGCATGGCACAGGCCTATCGCAAGGTAAACAACAGCCTGCTTTTTGCCCTTTCGGCCCGCGATGTCACCCAGATGTACCGCCGCCTGCGCTATACCCGGCAGTATGCGGCTTACGAGCGCCAGTTGGGCGAACAGGTGCAGGCCTGGCAGATAGAACTGCTGGAGCGGCAGAACCAGTTGCTCGGACTGAAGAGCGAGGTGAACCGCAAGATGCGCGTCCTCGTGGAAGAACGAGCCAAGCTCAGTCGGCAGCAGGTGGAACAGCAGAGTCAGGTGAATGCCCTCAACCGCAAGGCCAAGAACCTAAGGAAGGAGGTGGCCGACAAACAGTCGAAGATTGCTGCCCTGCAGAAGAAGATTGACGAGGTGGTGGCCGAAGAGATACGCAAGGCCGAGGAGGAACGCCGCCGCAAGGAGGCCGAAGCACGCCGCAAGGCTGAGGCGGCTGCCAAGAAGAAGGGAAGTTCCGCCACTACACCATCGAATAAGACACCCAACACCTCGGCCAATACGTCGAAGTGGCTGACGCCCGAGGAAAAGAAACTGGACGGTAGCTTCACCAACAATCGCGGCCGGTTGCCGGTTCCCATCACGGGCGAGTACATGATTGGTGCCCGCTTCGGAGCAAACACCTCAGGCCATGCCCATGTCACGCTAAACAACAAGGGCACCAACTACGTGGGCCGTGCCGGTGCCCGTGCACGTTCCGTCTTCGATGGCGAGGTCACCCGCGTCGTCAGCTTCGGCGACACGAAGATTGTGCTCGTGCGCCACGGTTCGTACATCTCTGTCTATACCAACCTCTCCTCTGTCATCGTCCGCAAGGGACAGAAGGTGAAGGCCCGCGACCTCTTGGGCACGGTGGCCAACGACGGCACCGGGCAGTACGTCCTCCACTTCCAGCTCCGCAAGGAGAAGCAACTCCTGAATCCTGAATCCTGGATAGGAAGATAATTACAGCGTCAGTCCGTCCAGCATCTGTATGTAGAGGTCGATGGCCTCTCGTATCTCAGCCGTCTCGATGTATTCGTCGGCCGTATGGCTGCGGCGGCTGTCGCCTGGCCCCATCTTCAGGCTGGGGCAGGGGAGTAGGGCCTGGTCGCTCAGCGTGGGACTGCCAAAGGGCGTGCGTCCCAGGGCAATGGCCTTTTGCACAAGAGGGTGGGCATCGTCGATGCGACTCGAGGAGAGACGGAAACTGCGGGCAGCGACCTCGCTCTTCACGTTTGCGCGAATCCGATTATATATTTCTTCGTTAGTGTGCAGTTCGTTGGTGCGTACGTCCACCACGAAGTGACACTTGTCCGGCACCACATTGTGCTGCGTTCCGGCCTCAATCATGGTCACCGTCATGCGCGTCGGCCCCAACAGCGGACTCACCTCGGGCCATTCCGTATTTCTTATCCAACTGATGTCGTCCAGGGCCAGGTACAGGGCATTGATGCCCTCGCCCCGCGCCGCATGTCCCGAACGCCCGTGGGCGGTGCAGTCCAGTACCATCAGTCCACGCTCGGCCACGGCTGGTTGCATGCCTGTCGGTTCGCCCACCAGGGCCACGTCCACTCGTGGCAAGAGAGGCAGCACGCGGCTGACACCGTCGCGTCCGCTCACCTCCTCCTCGGCCGAGGCCAGCAGCACCAGGTTGTACGTTTGCTCCCTGGTGCTCAACAGTCGGAACGTCTCAATCAGCGACACCAGCGATGCCCCGTCGTCGTTGCTCCCCAGTCCGTATATCCGGTCGCCCTCGCGAGTTGCCTGGTGGGGTGGGCGGGTCCATGCACTGACCGGTCGCACCGTGTCGATGTGGGCACACAGCAGCAGAGTTGTCCGTTCCGGGTCGTAGCCTGGGGCCACGCACCACAGGTTGTTCCGTTCGCGCCTGGGGGCCATGCCCCTTTCGTCCATCCAGGCCTGCAGCAGGTCGGCAGCGGCCGTCTCTTCGCGGCTCACGCGGGGTGTCTCTATCAGTTGACAGAGCAGTGCCACGGCCTCCTGTGTCATGTCGTTGGTAGTCATATAGCAGAAAATTTCTTGGTGCGAAGTTACGAAAAAATCTGCGCATTCTCTTGCCCGTCGGGCAAATATTTCGTAAATTCGTGACCGAAACCAACAAACAACTATAAAAAAATGAAAATCCAGCACACATTTCTCATGGCCATGATGGGCCTATCCCTTTCATTCTCTGCTTGTAACCGCGGCGCAAAGACTGCCGATACGGCTCTCTCCGCAGTTACCGACACCCTTGCACCCACACCTGCCGAAAACGTTGCCGACAGCATCGACATCCGCCTGACTGACGGAGCGGGGCTCGACAGCGCCCATGTCCGTTTCCTGCTTCCCTGCTATGCCGACAAGCATCTCAATGCTGCCATCCTCGAGCAAATCAGCGAGGAACTCGGTGGCAGTTATCAGGGCTCCTACGACGACGCCGAAGCCATGGCCCGCCACTATCTCTCTGCCTACATGCAGGAGATGCGTGCCGACCGCAAGGAGTTCGATGCCGAAATGGGCTTCGAGCGCAATCTGACGGTGGAGCGCACTTACGAGACCGACCAGATGGTGACCTTCAACGTGCAGATGTATCAGTATACGGGCGGTGCCCACGGCGGTACGGTATGCTACGGTCTCACGTTCCGCAAGAGCGACGGCCGACGCATGAGCATGAACACACTGGGTAACCAGGTAGGCGACGAGGAATGGTCTGAAATGCAGAAGGAGGGCCTGATGGAATACTTCGAGGTGAAGACCGACAGCGCCCTGCAGGAGAATCTGCAGGGCGTGGAGACGTATATGATTCCTCAGCCCCAGTACGCGCCCTACTTCTCCGAGCGCGGCATGGAGTTTGTCTATCAGCAGTATGAGATAGCCTGCTATGCCGCCGGTCTGCCCTCCTACACCATACCCTACAACCGCCTGGGCAAATACCTTAATGTTACCGGGAAACGGCTGTTGGGGAAGTGATGTTATCTGCCGCGTTTCGGGTTGCGGTTCCAGTGATAGACGGCGTGGAACATTACGTATCGGGGCATTGTGCGGTACCAGGTCTCGGTGCGGCCCAGAGCATTTACCTCGTATCGGGTGGAGGAGAGCTGGTGTAGGAGGTCGAAGGCTTCCAGGCGCAGGATGAGTTTGCCCTTCCAGAAGGGCTGACTGAGGGAGGCGTTGAGCACGAAGTCGTCGGTGTTAAGGAGACTGCTGCCGTAGCCTCGGCGGCTGTACATGGTGGCATCGGCCGAGAGGGTGAGTCCGCCTACCTTCTTGCCGAGGTCGGGTGTGGTGTAGCGCGCTGTGAGGCCGTACTCGAAGTCGACGGCATTGAGCACGGCAAAGTCGTACATCTGCCCATTCGAGTGTCGCCAGCGGGCATCGGCCTGGGCGCGGATGTTCAGTCGGTTGTGGTCGTACTGGATGTGGCCAGCGCCGTTCAGGGTCAGGGTATTGACGGTGTTGAGACCCTCCCCAGCCCTCCCGTAGAGGGAGGGAGATTTCGAATGTGTAAGAGGACGACTCCTTCCTTCCACGGGGAGGTTGGGTGGGGTTTGGAGCATGGCGTGGTCCTTGGCGTGGTTCCAGTCGATGCCGCTGTTCACGTGCCAGGTCCAGTAGCCCTTCTGCCCTATCTTGCGGTCTGTGCTGAAGTTGGCGTGGGCCACGTAGGTGCCGCTGATATTCTGGGGCCTGTAGGTATAGACGCCGGTGGCGGGATTGTAGGCGACCGACTGAGACACGACGCG
>CAMOUQ010000064.1 GCA_946626595.1 uncultured Prevotellaceae bacterium
TCATTCCAAACTTATTGCAGAGTTCATCGAACTGCGACTTCATCTCCGAATCTATACGTACTGTTACTGCCGACTGTGCCATAATCTTAATTTATTATCTTATGACGGCATTATGCCACCATTCCGATGGCAAAATTACATTTATTCTCTGATTCCGCCAAACAAACTTGCTATTATTTGCTACAAAATAGAAGTTTCGTAGAAAAATCGGTTAGTATGCGCGCGCGAGGGAAATACGGAGATTTGCGAAATGTGCCGCACGAGAGGCCGGGCAGGACTTAAAGTTGCCCACGGATTTGGTCATGTCTCGGAAAATCACTAACTTTGCACGCGATTATATTAGGTAAAAGGAAATGATTAGAATTGCCATACAATCGAAGGGGCGTCTCTACGAAGACACCATCAACCTGCTGACTGAGGCAGGCATAAAGATACCAAGCAGCAAACGCACCCTGCTGGTGGAGAGTCAGAACTTTCCCATAGAGGTACTGTTCCTGCGCGACGACGACATCCCGCAGAGCGTGGCCTCGGGCGTTGCCGACCTGGGCATCGTGGGCCGCAACGAACTGGAGGAAAGGGGCGAGGACGTAGACATCATCCGTCCCCTGGGCTTCAGCAAGTGCCGTCTGTCGCTGGCCATACCCAAGGCCGTAGACTACACAGGACTGCAGTGGTTCGAGGGCAGAAAGATTGCCACCAGCTATCCCAACATCCTGCGACGCTTCATGCAGGAAAGGGGCATACAGAGCGACATCCATGTCATCACGGGCAGCGTGGAGATAAGTCCGGGCATCGGTCTCTCCGACGCCATCTTCGACATCGTGTCGAGCGGCGGCACCCTGGTGAGCAACAACCTGCGCGAGGTGGAGGTGGTGATGAAGAGCGAGGCCCTGCTCATCGGCTACAAACAGATGGCGGAAGAGAAACGGCACATCTTGGACGAACTGCTCTTCCGCATCGAGGCCGTGAAGAATGCCGAGGACAAGAAGTACGTGCTGATGAACGTGCCCAGCGAACATCTGGAGGAGGTCGTCAGCGTCCTGCCCGGCATGCGCAGTCCTACGGTGATGCCACTGGCTACACCGGGATGGAACAGCGTGCATACGGTGGTGGACGAGAAGAGCTTCTGGCAAATCATCAGTCGCCTGAAGGAACTGGGAGCCGAGGGCATCCTGGTGGTGCCTGTGGAGAAGATGATACTGTGAGGGATTAGGGATTAGAGATTAGGGATTAGGGATGAAAACATACAGATACCCCAAGGAAACGGAGTGGGAAGAACTGCTGCGCAGACCCACGAAGGACGCCACGGAACTGAACGATGTGGTGGCCAGTGTGCTCAGCGACATACGGGAGCGAGGCGACGAGGCTGTCCGTGAATACGAACTGAAGTTCGACAAGGCACATCTGACCGACCTGGCCGTGAGCGAGGCTGAGATGCAGGAGGCCGAAAGCCTGGTGAGCAATGAACTGAAGCAGGCGCTGCAGTTGGCCCACCAGAACATACACACCTTCCACGCCGCACAGCGCTTCGAGACGAAGAAGTGCCAGGTGACGGAGGGCGTCACCTGCTGGCAGCAGGCCATCCCCATCGAGCGCGTCGGCCTGTACATACCAGGCGGAACGGCTCCACTGTTCAGCACAGTGCTGATGCTGGCCACTCCGGCCAAGATAGCCGGATGCAGCGAGATAGTGCTCTGCACCCCACCCAACCGCGAGGGAAAGGTGAACCCTGCCATACTGGTGGCCGCACGCATTGCCGGCGTGAACCGTATCTTTAAGATAGGTGGCGTACAAGCCATCGGTTCAATGGCTTATGGCACAGAGTCCGTTCCCAAGGTGTACAAGATATTCGGTCCTGGCAATCAGTTTGTGATGTGTGCCAAGCAACAGGTTTCGCTGCACGACGTGGCCATCGACATGCCTGCAGGTCCGAGTGAGGTGGAGGTGCTGGCCGACGATTCGGCCCGTGCCGACTTCGTGGCCGCCGACCTGCTCTCGCAAGCAGAACACGGCGTGGACAGCCAAGTGCTGCTGGTCACCACCAGCGAAGGTCTCCTTGCCAAGGTCGAAGCCGAGGTGGAACGCCAACTGGCCCTTTTGCCTCGCAACGAAATTGCCCGCCAGGCTCTGGAGCACAGCAAGATGATTCTCGTGCGCAACGATGACGAGATGATGCGCCTGACCAACCAATACGCACCCGAGCACCTCATTATCGAGACACGCAACTATATGGAATTGGCCGCCCGGGTGGTGAATGCCGGCAGCGTCTTCCTGGGGCACCTGACGCCCGAGAGTGCAGGCGACTACGCCAGCGGCACCAACCACACCCTGCCCACCAACGGCTATGCGGTGGCATACAACGGAGTGAACCTGGACAGTTACCAGAGGAAGGTCACTTTCCAAGAACTCACCGAAGAGGGGCTGCGCCAAATAGGGCACGCCGTGGAACTGATGGCCGAGAACGAACAGCTGGATGCCCACAAGCGGGCAATGGCCTTAAGATTAGAAAGCCTATGAATCTGGAAAAATTAGTACGACCCAACATACAACGCCTGACCCCTTACAGCTGCGCACGCGACGAGTTCAAGGGACGCGAGGCACATGTCTTCCTGGATGCCAACGAGAATCCCTACAACGCGCCGTGGAACCGCTATCCCGACCCGCTGCAGGAGAATCTGAAGGCCGAACTGAGCAAGGTGAAAGGAGTTCCGGCCAGCCACATGTTTCTGGGCAACGGCAGCGACGAGGCCATCGACCTGATGTACCGCATCTTCTGCGAACCGAAGGAAGACAACGTCGTGGCCATTGCACCCACGTATGGCATGTATGAAGTTTGCGCTCATATCAACGATGTGGAGTACCGCCCCGTCCTGCTCGACGAGGGATTCCAACTCAATGCCGACAAACTGCTGGCGGCCTGCGACGACCGGACGAAAGTCATCTGGCTGTGCTCGCCCAACAACCCCACGGGCAACTGCCTGCAGCGCAACGAGGTGGAGCGCGTAATCCGGGAATTCGAGGGTATCGTGGTCGTTGACGAGGCCTATAGCGACTTCAACTCGCAGCGGCCCTTCCGTCTCGACCTGGCAGAGTACCCCAACCTGGTCGTACTGAACACGATGAGCAAGGCATGGGGCTGTGCTGCCATCCGCCTGGGAATGGCCTTTGCCAGTCCCGAAATCATTGCCCTGTTCAACAAGGTGAAGTACCCCTACAACGTCAACCTGCTCACACAGCAGCAGGCACATGAGATGTTGCACAACCTGCCGAAACTGCAGCAGTGGCTCACTACCATCTGCACCGAGCGCAGCCACTTGTTGCCGGCCGTAGCCGAACTGCCCCTGTGCCGACGGCTCTACCCCACCGATGCCAACTTCTTCCTGGTGGAGGTGACGGATGCCAACAGCATCTATCACTACCTCGTGGACCGTGGCATCATCGTGCGCAACCGCCATCGTGTGGTGCTCTGTGGCAACTGCCTGCGCATCACCATCGGCACTCCGCAGGAAAATTGCGAATTGCTGGCAGCATTAAGACAATACAAAGCATGAAGAAAATCCTTTTCATAGACCGCGACGGCACCATCCTGCGAGAACCCGAGGACGAACAGATCGACTCGTTCCAGAAGTTCCAGTTTGTGCCTGGCGCCATATCGGCCCTGCGATTCCTGCGCCAACATACCGACTACCTGTTCGTCATGGTAAGCAACCAGGACGGACTGGGCACTCCCTCCTATCCCGAAACCGACTTCTGGCCCACACACAACCTCATGCTGGAGATTCTGCACGGCGAGGGCGTGGAGTTCGATGCACAGCACATCGACCGCTCCTTCCCGGAGGACAACCGCCCCACACGCAAGCCGGGGACAGCCATGCTGACTCCTTACATGGATGGAGATTTTGACCTGGCCAACAGTTATGTCATTGGCGACCGTGAGACGGATGCACAACTGGCACGGAATCTCGGTTGCAAATCGCTCATACTGTCCCCTACGGTCGACTGGAATAAGATTCGCGAGGTGGTGTATGCCGGAGAGCGCACGGCAGAAGTGCGCCGCACGACCAAGGAGACGGACATCAGTGTACGCGTGAACCTTGACGGAAACGGCCAGTCCGACATACGGACAGGCCTGGGATTCTTCGACCACATGCTGGAACAGATAGCCAAGCACGGCAACATCGACCTCTGCATCCAGTGCCAAGGTGACTTGCACGTCGACGAGCACCATACCATCGAGGACACGGCCCTCTGCCTGGGCGAATGTCTGGCCAAGGCATTAGGCGACAAGCGCGGCATAGAGCGCTACGGATATTGCCTGCCGATGGACGACTGCCTGTGTCAGGTCAGCCTCGACTTTGGCGGACGCCCCTGGTTGGTGTGGAACGCCCAGTTCCATCGCGAGCGCATCGGCGAAATGCCTACCGAGATGTTCCTGCACTTCTTCAAGAGTCTCAGCGATGCTGCTCGCATGAACCTGAACATCAAGGCCGAGGGAGAGAACGAGCACCATAAGATAGAAGGCATATTCAAGGCGCTGGCAAGGGCACTGAAAATGGCCGTCCGACGCGATGTAGAACACATGCAGCTACCCTCATCGAAAGGAACGCTATAAAGAGAAATGCAGCACTATCCCTCACAATTGTTGGAACGGGCAGTAGACGAATTTGCCAAACTGCCGGGCATCGGCGGAAAGACAGCCATGCGCCTGGTGCTGCACCTGTTGCGGCAGGACACGCGCGCCGTGGAGGCCTTTGGACAAAGCATTATCCGACTGCGCCAGGAGGTGAAGTTCTGCCACATTTGCCACAATATCTCCGACGCCGACACCTGCGAAATCTGTTCTAATCCCCGTCGCGACCACAGCACCGTATGCATAGTGGAGAACATCCAGGACGTGATGGCCATCGAGGCCACGCAGCAATACCGTGGCACGTATCATGTCTTGGGAGGCGTCATCTCGCCCATGGACGGCATAGGCCCCAGCGACCTGCAGGTGCAGAGTCTGGTGGAACGGGTGCAAACGGGCGAAGTCAAGGAAGTGATTCTGGCATTGAGCCCTACGATGGAGGGCGACACCACCAACTTCTACCTCTATCGCCGCCTGGCCGACAACGATGTGCGCATCACCGTCATAGCTCGCGGCGTGGCACAAAACGACCAATTGCAATATACCGACGAAGTCACGCTGGGACGCTCCATCGTCAACCGCGTGCCGTTTCAAGTCGGAAGTTAAGAAAACAGTAAGATTCAGATATGGATATACAATACATTCTTCAAGTATTATGTCTGCTGACACTTGTGGCCGTCCCCTTGTCGCTCAGCAAGAAAAGCTTCAGTCGCACGACGCGTCTCGTCATTGCCCTCATACCCGTAGTGCTCGGCCTGGTCTACTGTCTGACGACCCACGAGACCAACGGCATCTTCGTGGCTCTTATCGGTCTATGGGCTGTATTTTTCGTGACCGTACATCCCAAGAAGGATAAGGAAACTGAGAATAGTGATGAAGAAGTGATGAAGTGAAGGATTAAAGATTGAAGCCTTGGATTTAAGCATAATCATAGTAAGTTATAACGTCAGGTATTATCTTGAACAATGCCTCCACTCTGTGCTGGCTGCCAGTCAGGGACTTTCCGTCGAGGTCTTTGTCGTTGACAATTGTTCCACCGACGATTCCGTGGCCTACCTCTCGGGCCGTTTCCCACAAGTTCATTTTATTGCCAACCCCGACAACCGCGGATTTTCACGCGCCAACAACCAAGCCATCCGGCAGGCTCAAGGGCGCTACGTGCTACTGCTCAATCCCGACACCATCGTCACGGAGCACAGCCTCACGGATTGCATACAGTACCTCGACCAACACCCCGAGGTCGGAGGCACCGGCGCTGCCATGTACGGCAGCAACGGACGTTTTGCCTGGGAGTCGCGCCGCGGTGTGCCCACACCCTGGACAGCCTTCTGCAAAATGGTGGGCTTGACGGTCCTTTTTCCCCACAGCCGTCGCTTCGGACACTACTATATGCGCTACCTCAATCGCAAGGAGGCCAACTACATCGAGATCATCAGCGGAGCATTCTTCATGATACGTCGCCAAGCCCTCGACCAGATAGGTCTGCTCGACGAAACCTTCTTCATGTACGGCGAGGACATAGACCTATCTTACCGCCTGTTACAGGGTGGCTGGCGCAATGCCTACGTACCTACGCCCATTCTTCACTACAAGGGTGAGAGCACACAAAAGTCGTCGTATCGCTATGTACATGTCTTCTATGAGGCTATGCTCATCTTCTTCGACAAGCATTTCCGCCGCCGCTATTTCCTGCTGTCCGAACTCATCCGGCTTGCGGTCTATCTGCGCGCCGTCATCGACATGCTAAAGCGCACCCTGCAGAAGTTTTTGGACTTGTTCCCCCATCGGCAACCGGCTCCAGAGGTCTGTTTATGCCTGGGCTCCGACGAATCGCTTCAGCAGATGCAGGAGCTCTGCAATCGCAATGGGGTTGTCTTCACCACCGACCCTCATGCGCCACACCAATACACGGTCTACGACACCAGCCTGTATACCTACGGAGAAATCCTAAACCGCCTCATTGCACAGGCCAAGGACAACCCCACGACTCTGCTGGGCACCTATAACCCAGGCACGAGAATCATGATACTGCCGAGTGACATATTGAGTTGAAAGTAGCGGAACAAAAAGTTGATAGTTGCGAAATGGAAACTGATAGCTGGCATATAGCATTGCGCGCCTTGGAACCCGAAGACCTGGAACTGGTCTACCGGATAGAGAACGACGAACGCCTTTGGTCGTCGTCGGGGGACAGCCAGCATGTGTCACACTACACCGTGCGCCAATATCTGGTACAACAGAAATCTGACATCTATCAGGATGGCGAACTGCGCCTCGTCATCGTAGCCGACGGACAACCGGTGGGACTTGTGGACCTCACTGATTTCTCTGCCCATCACCTACGGGCCGAGGTGGGCATCGTTGTTCTCAGCGCATATCACCGACAGGGAGTTGCAACCGCCGCCCTCAGGCAGTTGGCCGACTATGCCAACAACCGGCTTCACCTCCGCAGTCTCCATGCCTACGTTTCCACATCGAACGCACCGGCACAAGCCCTTTTCAACAGCCTTGGCTATCAATCCGCCGGCATCCTGCAAAGATGGATTGAGGGCAGACAATCGGCCACCCTCTACGAGTTGCTATTATAAGGAATCAAAGCAATCCCTTCAGAATCTGGAATACACGACCGATGAAGCGCTGCTTCAGCGAGAAGCGCTGGCGAAAGTTTTCGGGCGTGAGCATCTGGCAGTTCTGCAGGTCGACATCGAAAATGCTGTCTATCTGCTGAGCAATATCAGGTGAAAAGACTAAAGCATTGACTTCATAGTCGTAGCGCATGCTGCGGCCGTCAAGATTGGCCGTACCAATACTGGCCAGCTCATGGTCTACAGTCATCAGTTTGCTGTGGTGGAATCCCCCTTCATAATAGTAGACCTCGGCTCCACGCTTCGCCATTTTCTTCATCTGCACGCCTATCACCTCGGGAGTCACATGGTTGTCGCTACGCGACGAAACCATAATCTGCAAGCGAATGCCACGACGCAAGGCCCTCCTCATGGCCCGCCGTACGCTGTGGGTGTTGGTGGGATAAGGATTGACGATGCGCACCACGTGCTGAGCCGAACGGAGCGCCTCTACATAGGACTGGCGAATCTGGCGGGGCGTCCGGCTGGGTTCGCGATTGACCACGGAAACCAGTTTATCCCCCACAGGCCGACCATCTGAACGATAGCGCAGAGTGTCCATATCCTCCTTTGTCGTCCCCACCCAAATGCGTTCGAAGATGCGCTCAAATTCGTCCACGACGGGACCTTCCATACGCATCTGCATATCGCGCCAAGAGCCCGTACGGGGAGTCCCGTGGAGGTAGTAGTCGGCCACATTCATGCCCCCGGTGTAAGCCGATTTGGCATCGACGACAACAATCTTACGATGGTCGCGGTGGAGCATATTGGGAATCCAAGGGAAGCGCAGCGGGTCGAAAATGGCCAACTGTATGCCCAACGAGCGTATGCTATCTATCTGGTCCGAAGTCCAAGGGTCTGGTGCCTTGTAGTTGCCGTAGGCATCGATGAGCAGGCGCACCTCCAGTCCCTCGTTTGCCTTTTGGTGCAAGATGTCGAGGAGTGCGCGACCGGTGCTGTCGTTGCGGAAGATGAAGTATTCGAGGTGCACGAAGCGCTTCGCCTCGCGAATGGCCTGGAACATGTCGCTGTACTTAGCGCGAGCCGAGGGCAACAATGTTATCTCGTTGCCTGCAAACTCGGGATTGCCCTGAGCCAACATTGCCTCTCGTATCGCCTCGGTAGCAGTCTGCGCCTTACAGGGCACAACTGAAGTTGTCGACAATGCCCAGCAGATGATGCTGAGCGTCAACCACCAAGACGGCATGTATCTTGTTATTTTGAAGTATATGCTGGATTTCACTAATTTTCGTATTGGGATTAACACATTTAGGATTGTGCGTCATCACTTCCTTGACGGTGACATCAAAGAAACGCTCCTTCAGTTTCTGCATCGCACGGCGCACGTCGCCATCGGTGATGATGCCCGTCACCTCTCCGTCTTCCACAATCACACACAGCCCCAGACGGCCCTCGCTGACGTGTATCACCGTCTCGCCCATGGGCATATCTGGCCCTATGACGGGGAGGTCGTCGCTGCGCATCACATCGCGGGCCCGGGTAAGCAGTCGCCTGCCCAGAGAGCCTCCGGGATGGAAGCGGGCAAAGTCACGCTCCTTGAACTGGCGCCGTTCTATCAGTGCACAGGCCAGTGCATCGCCCATTGCCAGTGTGGCAGTGGTGCTGCTGGTAGGTGCCAAGTTCAGGGGACATGCCTCGCGCCGTATGGCTGCATTAATGTGGCAGTTACTGTTGCGAGCCAAGAGGCTATCGGGGTTGCTGGTGATACTGATGAGGGGAATGTTCTCCTCTATCAGGAAGGGGATAAACCGAAGCAATTCGTCGGTCATGCCGGAATGGCTGATGGCTATTACTACATCATCGCGGGTTATCACACCCAAGTCGCCATGATAGAGGTCGAGCGGACTGACGTAAAAAGCCGGAGTGCCCGTGCTGCTCAATGTAGCGGCTATCTTGGCCCCGATGTGCCCGCTCTTGCCGACACCCGTCAGGATGACCTTGCCACGACAGTTCATAATCAACTCCACGGCCTGATCAAACGCATCATTCAACTGGGGTATCAGGCTCAATATAGCCTGCGCCTCGTCGCGCAGGCATTGTTCTGCAATCTCTCTGTTCGTCATTCAATCAAAGATTTAACCACCTGTTCGAAATCCTTCAGGTAAAGCATATTAGGTCCATCGCTCATGGCATGCTCGGGGTCGGGATGAATCTCAAAGAAATATCCGTTTGCCCCAAAGGCTTTGGCGGCCAGGGCCATCGACGGGACATACTCGCGATTGCCTCCCGTCTTTCCACCGGCGCCTCCTGGGCGCTGCACAGAATGGGTGCAATCCATGATGACACGCGGTGTCCATTGCTTCATGTCGGGAATATTGCGAAAGTCCACCACCAGGTTGTTATAGCCGTAGATGTTTCCGCGTTCCGTAAGCCAAACCTCCGAGGCACCGCTCTGTCGGCACTTCTCTACAGGATATTGCATGTCCAGTCCGGAGAGGAACTGGGCCTTCTTGACGTTCACGATGCGGCCCGTCTGTGAGGCGGCCACCAGGAGGTCGGTCTGCCGGCATAGGAAGGCCGGTATCTGCACCACATCCACCACCCTGCCCACGGGCTCTGCCTGACAGCTCTCGTGGATGTCGGTAACGAGCCGAAGGCCGAACTTCTCCTTGATGTCGGCCAACATCTGCAATCCGCGCTCCATGCCTGGACCGCGGAACGAGGACAGGCTGGTGCGGTTGGCTTTGTCGAACGATGCCTTGAAATAGATGTCAAGATCGTACTTCTGCTGCAGCCGAACCAACTCGCGAGCGACCTCTTCCATGCAGTCCGCACATTCGATGACACACGGACCAGCGATAAAAATTGGTTTCATCTGTCTAATTTTTTGCAAAGGTACGGAAAAGTTTGTATCTTTGCAAGCGTAAACGGAAAATGCTAGATAAACTATGGTACAGATTTGCTCTTTTGAAGATTTCCAGCAGTGGGAAGGAAAGGAATTGGGCCGCAGCGGTTCGATACATGTAACACAGGAACGCATCAACCAATTTGCCGACGCCACGATTGACCATCAGTGGATTCATGTCGACGAGGAACGTTGCAAGACGGAGAGTCCCTTCGGGCAGACCATTGCACATGGCTACCTGACCCTGTCGCTGCTGCCCGTAATGTGGAACCAGATTGTGGATGTGCACAACCTGGAGCGGCAGATGAACTACGGCATGGACAAGCTGAAGTTTGCCCAGCCCGTCCTCTCGGGGCAGCACGTGTCGATGTCGGCCACCCTGGTGGAACTGATGAACCTGCGCGGTGCCATCAAGACCACCGTGAAAATAACCATCTGGATTGACGAAACGGGCAAGAAAGCCCTCGAAGGCCTGGCCACGTTCGTATATTATTTTAAGAAATAAATAAAGTTGTAACATGCAGGAAAAAATCATCATCCTCGACTTCGGCAGTCAGACCACACAACTGATTGCACGTCGTCTGCGCGAACTCGACACCTTCTGCGAGATTCTTCCCTACAACAAGTTTCCCGTAGGCGATGACAGTGTCATTGGTGTCATTTTGGCTGGTTCGCCCTACAGTGTCTACGACCCCGAGGCCTTCAAGGTCGACCTCCAGCAGTTTGTGGGCAAAATGCCTGTCCTGGGCATTTGCTATGGGGCTCAGTTCATCAGCCATACGCTGGGAGGACGTGTGGAACCGGCCGACAGTCGCGAATACGGACGCGCCAATCTCACTACCATTGACACCACCTGTCCGCTATTCAAGGGATTCGAGCCTAACAGCCAGGTATGGATGAGCCACGGCGACACCATCACGGCATTGCCACAGGGATTCCACCCCATAGCAAGCACCGAGAAGGTGAAGTTTGCCGCCTATCAGGCTGACGGACAGGACATCTACGGTGTCCAGTTCCATCCCGAAGTGGCACATTCGCTGCAAGGCACCCTGCTACTCAAGAACTTCGTCGTAGACATCTGTGGAGGGCATCAGGACTGGAGCCCGAAGAACTTCGTGGAGACCACGGTGCAGGAACTGCGCCAGCAGATTGGGCAGGACCGCGTCATCCTTGGTCTGTCAGGCGGCGTGGACAGCAGTGTGGCTGCCGTGCTGCTCAATCGTGCCATCGGCCACCAGCTGACGTGCATCTTTGTGGACCACGGAATGCTGCGCAAGAACGAATTCCAAAACGTGCTCCACGACTACGAATGCCTGGGGCTGAACGTCATCGGCGTGGACGCTTCGGAGAAGTTCTTCGCCGACCTCGACGGTGTCACCGAGCCGGAAAAGAAGCGCAAGATTATCGGACGCGACTTTGTGGAAGTCTTTGATGCCGAGGCCAAAAAGATTACGGATGCCAAGTGGCTGGCCCAGGGCACCATCTACCCCGACCGCATCGAAAGCCTGAACATCACCGGCAAGGTCATCAAGAGCCACCACAACGTGGGCGGACTGCCCGAGGAGATGAACCTGCAGCTGTGCGAACCGCTGAAATGGCTCTTCAAGGACGAAGTTCGCCGTGTGGGCCGCCAACTGGGCATGCCCGAGCACCTCATCACCCGCCACCCCTTCCCTGGCCCCGGCCTTGCGGTACGCATCCTGGGAGCCATCACACGCGAGAAAGTGCGCATCCTGCAGGAGGCCGACGACATCTTCATCCAGGGTCTGCGCAACAACAATCTCTACGATCAGGTTTGGCAGGCCGGAGCCATATTGCTCTCCGAAGTGCGCAGTGTAGGCGTCATGGGCGACGAACGCACCTACGAGAATCCGATAGCCCTGCGTGCCGTCACCAGCAGCGATGCCATGACAGCCGACTGGGCCCATCTTCCCTACGAATTTCTGGCCCGCGTCTCCAACGACATCATCAATAAGGTCCGCGGTGTCAATCGCGTATGCTACGACATCTCATCTAAACCACCAGCAACCATCGAGTGGGAATGACCACGGGCTATGCCATGTGTGCCCCCGATGTCCGAGTCGCCGGCCAACAGTCCACAAGCTGTTGGCCGGCGACTCTTGTGTTATAAAAAGTCGGATTTTATGAGCATCTTGGC